>JBLHJD010000019.1:0-22924 GCA_047618705.1 Luteibaculaceae bacterium | reverse complement strand
AGACAAGGCCAAAAGCCATGTTCTTGCACCAAGTAAATTTGGGGTAGTTGAAATCACTCGTCAGCGTGTTAGACCGGAAACGGAAATTAAAACAGCTGAAGTGTGTCCTGCGTGTAATGGAACTGGTGAAGTAACAGCATCGGTACTTTTAACCGACGAGATCATGTCCGACCTGTACCATGTTCTGGAAAACTACACCCAGAAAAAAGTGGTTTTAGTAGCCCACCCATTCATTACATCTTACCTCAGCAGAGGATTAAGAACTTTGCAGCTCAAGATGCTTTTGAAGTACAAAAAGTGGGTGTCTTTCAGACCCAATTCTACTTTCCACATGTTGGAGTACGCTTTCCTGGATGAATCTGGAAAGGAAATCAAATACACCGAAGACGAGGAGTAATCGTTTTGCTATTTCGTAGGGACGTCCCTCTCCGGATATTTTTTTTCATGTTTAATGTGTCATTCAAAATCCACATTGGGCTAATTATTACGATTATATACATTAATTCGGAAGAGTATTTCTTGTTTTTTTGATGTGATTAGAGGTCTGCACAATTTTATTTTAATCTTTCTGAAGATCCAATAAGTGTTTTCGATGCCCGAGATCAACTCGTTTTTTTGCCGAGCTGATGAGTTTTTTGTCCACACCTTTCTAGGAAAGAACCGTTTTGTATCAGGTAAAAGTTTGCCGGTATTGCACAGAAATAAATTAGAGATCCTTACTATGTTTGACTTCAAGGCTGTGGAAGAGATTCGGCTAGGTAGTTCTACTGTTTTGGTCTCAGCATGTTTTGGTCTCAGCATGTATTGTCTTATCCTACTGAAAAGGGGTGTTGGTAGTGGATGTGGCGTGCTATATATTGGGTTAAATGTTATATTTGGCGGATGTACAAGGCATATTCTACTTTTTTGAAAGTAAGGTTTTTAGTCACAATTATCCTTCTTTGTGGTCAAACCGTGTTTGGTCAACCCGATTCCACCCTTTATTCTTTCTTTGTTGCCGGGCATACCTATGGAAATGCAGGGTCAAATAATATTGGGTTTCATCCTCCATTCAAAAATAAATTCGGATACATACAAAACAGAGCTGAAATAGAATTTGGCGTTTTAACCGGAGATATCGTTTCCGCCAATCCAGTGGCACAAGATTGGGACGAAATTGATGCTGATATTGAAACTTTGGGTTTGCCGGTATATTTTGCCGTTGGAAATCACGACATGGAAAATCGGCCCTTATTTGAGTCACGGTACGGTTTTACCTATTACAATTTTTTTCATAATGATGACTTGTTCATTGTATTAGATCCCAATATTGATGGTTGGAGTATAACTGGTGATCAATTGCAGTATTTGCAAAATGTGGTCAATGATAACTATTTATCAACGGAAAATATTTTTGTTTTTTTCCACCAGGTTCTTTGGGTAAGTGCTTCTAATGAGTTTAACTATATTAAATGGAATTCAGATGCAGGAAGATTAAAACCGATCAATTTTTGGTCAAGCGTGGTTCCGATTTTTGATTCCATACCCAATGATGTATTTATGTTTGCAGGTGATGTTGGGGTAAGTTGGGCATCAGATGTATCTTACGACAAGTTTAATAATATTACCCTTATTTCATCCGGTATGGGAGACCCAGATGGAGAGAATTTTATTGTCGTCAATGTTGATTCTAGTAAATCAGTTGATTACGATTTAATTTGTTTGTCGGATCCTGAACCTAATTGCCTAGGAGAACTTACTGATTACTTAACTATTGATAGTCTAACGAATATAAAAGAATCGTTTTACCTGAATTTATATCCCAATCCAACATCCCATTATTTGAATATTTCTGCCAGCGTTTATTGGACTCTGGAATTATTCAACGTGCAAGGAACCCTAGTTTTTAAGGAAAAAAGTGATAGTTTAATTAATCAGAAAATTGACGTATCCTACTTGCCAAAGGGATTTTATATTGCCAAATTTATCAGCAGTAAAGGTCAATCAACCCCTAAGATTCTTATAGAATAGGTGCTTGAAAAGGAACTATTCCTTGATGTTTTTGGATCAGTTAATTAAGGAAAGGACTTAAAATCGTACGAAAGGAGAGGTGGTTTAGGCACGATTTTTTTCCTTAGAGATTGAAAAACTACCGCTTAGTTAACACCCTACGGAATCGTTTGTTCAATTTCAGCGTGTGCTTTTCGAAAACTTCATAACTGATAATAGGTACTCCCAAGGATAAAACAAGGACAAAACCCCCAAACAGCATAAAGCTTTGCGATTTTAATGGCCACATGCATTTCTGAATAATGATAATCAGAAGCATATTGCTGTACATATATATTCCGTAAGATATTTTCCCTAAATACTTGATTGTTTTTTTGAATGGAAACCGGTGCTTGTAATCTTTATTGAAATTATAGTCCAGTAACAAACAAATCATTAAACCAAGCAGGACATACTTCTTAAACATAGCCAAAAAGGCCGTATTCCACAAGCTTTGCCCCTCCACGCCTAAAAGGAAAATTAAAAGCACCCAAATCCCAAGTCGTATAAAACGGGAAAGTTTAAAATTAATGGGGTTTTTTAAATGAAAATACGCTCCCAAAGCTCCAACAACCAAAACGTCCATCCGACTTATCGTATTCAGAAAAAGTTGATACCATGGTGCGTCAGAGAATTCGAAGAAATAGAAACGCCCGGCAATACTGAATAGGATAATTCCAAAACACACATTTTTGAATTGCTTTAATGGAACAAACTGAACAATAAGAGGCCAAAGTAAGTAGAAGTGTTCTTCAATACAAATGGACCAAAAATGGGTAAAAGGATACACCCATTTTTTTTCTAGAATCATATCAAAATTCCCTAAAAACAGGGCGTTTGCAAGGTAGTTTGGCGCAGGCCTATTTACCCATTCTACCAAGAAAGGTGCAATACAAATGAGTAGGTAATACAGGGGCCATATTCGGATGGTCCTCCGAATAATGAAATTCCGAATGTGAATGCGGCCAAATTTTCCTTTCTCTCTTAGGAGAATATAGGTGATAAGGAAACCACTAAGTAGAAAAAAGACATCTACTCCCATACCCAAATTCCGGGTAAATCGGTCGATAAATTCACCTACTTGAGAGAGCTCCCCCCCTTATTGGTCGTTAACCATGATGGGTGTTTAAACCACCCACACCAAGCCTCATAGGCATGCATAATTACGATAATGAAGGCTGCCAAAAAACGAACCACATCTAAATGTTCAAAATAGATGGTTCCTTGATTTTCGGTGGAATTTGGGATCGATTTGTTCAAGGCTGAATAGTAATAGATATGTGATGTAGGAAATGTGTGTTGCAATACTAACTAAATCACTTAAAACACGCCAGATAATAAGTAAATAATGATTGTCGAACTATGTGCCATTTCGTTTTTCGCGCATTTTCCATATAGGGATCAGAGCAATAAGGATAAAAGCACAATTGGTTAGATAGGTGTATCCTGGGTTTTCTTGAAAAAACTCCAAATAAAAGCAGCCAATTAATACTAGCCTAAGCAGAATGTTTCCACTTTGGAAAACGGAAGCAACACGTCCCATTTTCAGGTGGGGGACATGGTCAAACAAATAACTAACCCGTAATATCCGAATTGCCGAATTGGAAAAACCAATAAGCAGGCATCCTATAGCTAAGGCAATGGGTGAAGGGGCTATAAAAAACACCAGATAAATACAAGCCACAGTAATCATGAGTTTTTTGGTGTTGATTATACGCTTTTTACTTAGCCATTTTCGGGTAAATATTCCAGCTGATAAAGCCCCTGCAGTGTGGCAAACTTGGGCAATGGCAAGAACAAGGGCACTGGCAAGTAACACATCACTTACATACAGGTGAATGAGGTAAAATACATGGATCATCACCGTTACAAACACAAAATACGAGAACATCCCATACCGAAATAAACGGGGATGATCTTTCAGGAACTTGACCCCTATTTTTATCCGTTTCCACACACTTCCTTTGTCCACTTCGTCTTGTTTTGACTCATGGAGAGCGGTGTGGCGAATAAAAACGAGTAAACCGATAGCAATAATATAAGTGATACCATCCATCAAAAAGATGTAGTGCAAAGGCCAAGGTTCAAAATCGAAATAAGGGGCAAGCCAGGCTAGTCCGCCCGTGGTTCCCGTAATTAAAATGGCAGCCACAGACCCACTTATCATGTTGGTAGCCTGTCCTTGAATTTCGAGCAGTGCGTTGGTTTTTGTGCTTCCATCGTGGGTGGTCATCTCTTGAGCAAGTGCATATAGGGCAGGATAGTGCAAATTGTAATTTAAGACGGTAAATCCAAAAATGATGCAGATCCCCAATAAGGGCGTAGCCCCCTCCTTAAATCCTAAAAACGCAATGCTCAATAGAACAATGGCTCCAGCACCACATAATCCTAAAAAAAGGTTTTTCCGGTGAAACCGATCAATCAAAGCACCAGCGTAAGGGCTCCAAAACAAGGTGAGTGCTGTAACTCCAAAAAATAAGGCATTAAAAAAAGAACCCTCATTGAGCTGATTTATAAAGTACCACGGAATTGCTATCATACTTATTCCTTGCGCAAATTGGGAAACGGCGTTTGCCAAAAGGAGTAATCGTAAATTAGCAGCGTTGTTCATAATATATGTTTCAGAATAAACGCAAATATACACTCAGCGAGTCCATAGAAAAAATAAAAGGATATTGTGCCCTGCAGGAGCGTAGCCACAAGCAAGTACGCCAAAAATTGCAGCAATGGGGATGTTACCAGGATCAAACAGAAGCCATTATTACGGAGCTAATTATCCAGAATTATTTATCGGAGGATCGTTTTGCCGAAGCCATTGTTCTTGGGAAATCCAGGATGAAAGGATGGGGCCGTAAAAAAATTGAACAATGGTTAAAGCGAGAAGGCGTGAGTACCTACTCCATTCAAATGGCGTTCAAAGAATTGGATGAGGACGAGTATTACCAAAAATGCCTCCATGTTGCCACAAAAAAGAACGCAATAATTACCGCAAAGTCGCCATTTGAACACAAAACTAAACTGCTCCGATTTTTATATCAAAAAGGCTATGAAATGGAACTCATAAATACCGTGTTGGATGAAATTTTGGAATAAATTTGTGGCATGATTACGACCGAAACATTGAAAGATGTTCGTGAGCGCCTGGTGGCGTTGAGGAGGTATCTTTGACGTTGATGGAAAGCTAGAACAGATACGAGAACAAGAACTAACTTCCCAGGATCCTGAGTTCTGGAATGATCCTAAAAAAGCGGAAGAAGTTCTGAAAGATATAAAGCATCTTAAGGCATGGACTGAAGGATATGCCAAAGCAGCGGCCGATTTGGAGGATTTGGAGGTACTCATTGAATTTGTAAAAGAAGGAGAGGGAACCGAAGAGGATGTAGATGTGGGGTATGCATTGGTGATGGATAACGTAGAAAATTTGGAGCTAAAGAATATGCTGAGCTCCAAGGAAGACGTGTTACCTGCAGTTTTACAAATTACGGCTGGTGCAGGGGGTACTGAAAGTTGCGATTGGGCCTCTATGCTTATGCGCATGTACATCATGTGGGGCGAAAAAGGAGGTTATAAAGTAACCGAGCTCGATTACCAGGACGGAGATGTTGCGGGACTCAAATCCGTTACCATCCAGTTTGAGGGCGATTCGGCTTTTGGTTATTTGAAAGGAGAAAACGGGGTTCACCGTCTAGTGCGGATTTCCCCCTTCGATTCCAACGCAAAACGGCATACTTCTTTTGCCTCTGTATACGTGTACCCTTTGGTGGACGACAGTATCGAAATTGATGTTAACGCCAGTGAAATTGAGTGGGATACCTTCAGGGCCGGTGGTGCTGGTGGGCAGAATGTAAACAAAGTGGAAACAGCAGTCCGTTTACACCACAAACCTTCTGGAATTATCATTAAAAACCAGGAGAGCCGATCTCAATTAGCCAACAAGGAAAAAGCGATGCAGTTGCTGAAAAGTCAACTTTTGGAGGCCGAATTGCGGAAACGCATGGAAAGCCAAAACGAAATTGAAGCCGGAAAAAAGAAAATTGAGTGGGGAAGTCAAATCCGAAACTATGTATTACATCCGTATAAAATGATTAAGGATGTGAGGACAGGTCACGAAACTGGAAATGTGGAAGACGTGTTGAATGGTGCAATTGGGCCCTTTTTAAAAGCCTTTTTGATGGAATATGGTGGAAGTGTAAAATCGGAATAATGAAGTATTACCACAACCCAAGATGCAGCAAAAGCAGACAAGGATTGGCTTTGCTGAAGGAAAACGGAATTGAGCCCACAATAGTGGAGTATCTAAAAACCCCGCTAACCGCTCCAGAATTGGAAGATCTTTTGGCGAAGTTAGGAATGGAACCGGAAGATTTAATGCGCAAAGGAGAAGCGGATTTTAAGGAGCAGGTAAAAGGAAAAGCGCTGAGCAGAACCGAATTGGTGGAAATGATGATTGCATTTCCCAAATTGATTGAAAGACCCATTTTTGTAAAAGGCAACAAAGCGGTGGTAGGACGCCCCGGTGAGCGGCTTTTGGAGATATAATTTTTTTAAAAGAGAAACAATGTTAAACACAGATACCATGTTTAGAATTGAAAAAGACACCATGGGTGAGGTACGAGTACCTGCCGATAAATACTGGGGTGCACAAACGGAACGATCTAGAAATAATTTTAAAATCGGAGATCCAGCTTCTATGCCAATAGAGGTTATTCACGGATTTGCTCACCTCAAAAAAGCGGCAGCTCACACCAATGCTGAACTGGGTGTTTTGGATGCCCAAAAAAGAGATTTGATTTCAGCGGTATGTGATGAAATTTTAACAGGAATGCACGACAACCAATTTCCATTAGTTGTATGGCAAACTGGATCAGGGACGCAGTCCAATATGAACGTAAATGAGGTGATTTCTAACCGATCTCATGTCCTCGAAGGAAACACCTTGGGAGAAGGAACGCCTTTTGTTCACCCAAACGACGATGTAAACAAATCGCAAAGCTCCAACGATACCTACCCAACTGGAATGCACATTGCATGCTACACTAAAATTGTAGAAACAACCATTCCGGGTGTTGAGAAATTGCGCGACGAGTTAAAGCGTAAGGCAGAGGCTTTTATGCAGGTGGTTAAGATTGGTAGAACCCACTTAATGGATGCTACCCCATTGACTTTAGGACAAGAGTTCTCTGGATATGTTTCCCAATTAGACCATGGTCTTAAAGCACTGAGAAATACCATGGCTCACCTGGCTGAATTAGCCCTAGGTGGAACTGCAGTTGGTACAGGAATTAATACGCCACAAGGGTATTCTGAGTTAGTGGCACAGCGGATTGCTGAGTTCACCGGTTTGCCTTTTGTTTCTGCGGAAAACAAATTCGAAGCTTTGGCTGCACATGATGCTATTGTTGAAACGCATGGTGCATTAAAACAATTGGCCGTAAGCCTTATGAAAATAGGGAACGATGTTCGGTTGTTAGCTTCTGGTCCACGTTGTGGAATAGGCGAAATCTTAATCCCAGCCAACGAACCAGGATCGTCTATTATGCCAGGGAAGGTGAATCCAACCCAATGTGAGGCATTAACAATGGTTTGTGCTCAGGTAGTAGGAAACGATGTTGCTATAACTACAGGTGGAATGAACGGACATTTCGAATTAAACGTGTTTAAGCCAATGATGGCTTTTAACTTGTTGATGTCGGCCCGTCTGATTGGTGATGCGTGTGTTAGTTTTACGGACAACTGTGCTGCTGGAATTGAACCGAATCATGCGGCGATTAAGGCCAATTTAAACAACAGTTTGATGTTGGTTACAGCCTTGAACACCAAAATTGGATACGAGAAATCGGCAAAAATTGCCAAAACAGCGTACGAAAATGGAACTACTTTGAAAGAAGAAGCCATTAATTTGGGCTACGTAAACGCCGAAGAGTTTGATGCTTGGGTAGACCCAGCCAAAATGATTGGAAGCCTTTAATATTAAGAACTAAAAACGAAAATGCCTGTATCGAATTCGATACAGGCATTTTTTTTGGCAACTTTTATACCTATTACCGCGATGATATCTCGTAGTTGTCCTTCGCTGTTTTATTGAAGTCAACAATCTTAAACGTTTCGCCGTGCTCTATCCAACCCGTAAACCGGACCGGTGTTCCGTCAATTTGCAAAGTAAGAATGTAAGGGGCTTTGTTTAGGTTTGGTTCTTCACCTGGTTTGTTGGGGAAGGAGGCTTTTATTTCGTAGAAGCCATTTGGCGGCTCAGAGGTGTATACCACAGTTTCTGGTCGGAAACCAAATAGTTCGTCCCCTTTGAATTTGGCTCCAGAAGCAGATTCTCTGTTGGTGAAATCGAGGACAGTTCCATCGGGTTCCACCAAAATTAAATCTACATCTACTTGGGCATCCCAACTTAGGGAAACCAATAAATCTCCATGACCAACATAGTTGACAAATACATCAAAAACGTTCGTTTTACTAGTGTTTCCATCGCTATCTGTTAGTGCGTATGCAATGGTGAAGTTTCCTTCTTCAATATTATCAGGTAGGGAAATGGGAGTCGAAAAAGCTCCACTAGATAATTGAATGTCCGTGATAGCAATTTCTATCCGAGAGCTGGATCCTGGAATCCAAACATGGACTTTTTCTGCTCTACCTGAGGATAGAACATCCGAGAACTCAAAAGAGAAATTAAAGGAAGAACCATTGGGTCCAAACTGGATGTTCGCAGGAACAGTGATTAGGGGGATTCTGTCTGCAGATCCGGAGCTGGGGGCACCACCACTTCTAATAATACCATCTTGGATACTGAGGTTTTCCAAAATATCGTTGGGCGAATCCATCGCAATAAGGGATTTTTGTGTGTTGGTATTTTTTATTGGGGTTGCGTCGTCAAGGGCCTTTTCGCAAGAGACCATCATAACAGCGCCCAACATGAGGGGGAGTACAAGGGCTGAAGTTTTCATGATTTTCGTTTTTACTTGTGTGTTATGTAAAGGTACGAAAATTGAAAATCATTAGAATTAAATTCCGTTAAACGGATGTTTTTGCAACCTAAGTGGTTTTTGTTTAAGTTAGCCAAATTTTATTTGGCTATACATTGTTTTTCTGAAGTGTTCTAAAACTGAAATACCACCCAATTATGCAGAGAACCGTTCCAATTAACATCGGCGCCCCTGGTAAATGGATGGGGCCATTCCCAGAAGTGAAATATGCGAAGACACCAGTCATTAGAGGTGGGCCTATAATGGAAGTTAAACTCATGAGGCTTGTCATAGCTCCTTGAAGCTCTCCTTGTTCATTATCTTTTACCTGTCCAGCCATAATTCCTTGCAGTGCTGGACCAGAAATGCCACCTAGGCAATATGGAATTAAGAAAACCAACATCATCCAGCCTTCTGTAGCAAAAGCAAAAAGCAATAAACCGACGGTGTAAAAGCCAATTCCTATATAAATGGAAAGTTTTTGCCCAAACTTGGGAATGAACCACCGGATTAACCCTCCTTGGACCAGCGCACTCAATATCCCAACTACACCTAAGGAATACCCAACCATGGCCTCATCCCAATCAAAGCGGTACATGGTAAAATAGGTCCAGGTACTTTGTACTGCGTGAGAGGCGATGTACAGGAAAAGGAGGGAAAGGGATAAACCAAGTAGGATAGGCGATTTCCGCAGTTGTTTGAGATTCCCAATTGGATTGGCTCGTTTAATTTCGAAGGGCCTTCTTTTTTCTTTAGGCAAGGATTCCGGTAAAACAAAGAAGCCATACAAGGCATTAATTAAAGAAAGAACTGCAGCCGCATAAAATGGAATTCGAGTTCCGTACTGGCCTAAAAGACCACCAATTACAGGGCCAATAATAAATCCTAAACCAAAGGCGGCTCCAATCATACCGAAGTTTTGAGCCCGTTTTTCTGGCGGACTGATATCGGCAATGTAGGCAGATGCAGTTGTGAAACTGGCTCCCAGAATCCCTGCAATAATCCGACCAATTATGAGCCAACTCATGTCTGGTGCTAAGGCTAAGACCAGGTAGTCTAAACCAAAGCCTAGGAGGGAGGCTAGTAATACTGGTCGCCGCCCGTATTTGTCGGATAATGCCCCTATGATAGGCGCAAAAATAAATTGGAAGAACGCGTAAATAAAAAGGAGTAAGCCACCATAAGTAGAAGCTTCACTGAGACCGGATCCTGTTAATTCCATAATTAAACCTGGAAGAACAGGAATGATAATTCCCAGGCCAATTACATCAATCAATAGGGTGATGAAAATAAAGCCCATTGCCGCTTTCGAATGCTTCATGGATGGATTATGCTAGAAGGAGTTAAACGAATTTCTCTCCTTTTTCCGTTTTGATATCGGTTACAATTTGTTTGATTTTTTGTTCGTCCTCTTTTTTGCAAACCAAAAGAATATCATGGCTTTCAACAACAATATAATCTGTTAAGCCCTGGAGGACAACCAGTTTGTTTTTAGGGACGTTTACGATATTTTTTTTCCCATCGTAGATCATCACATTATTCCCAATGATGGCATTTTGTTTGTCGTCTTTGGGAACGTGGGTGTATAAACTACCCCATGTTCCTAAATCAGACCATCCAAAATCGGAAAGGACTACATCTACCGTGCTCGATTTTTCTAAAATCCCGTAATCAATGGAAATGTTGGGGCAGGTGTTATAAATGTCCTCAATTGCGTTTTCACGGGCCTCTGCACCAAAGTTGCCATCCTGTTCCTGGAATAAGGTGTACATATCGGGTAAGTGGCTTTCAAATTCGGCCAATATAGTGGCTAAACTCCATACAAAAATCCCACTATTCCAGTAAAATTCACCGGAAGCTAAAAACCGTTTTGCAATTTCTTTAGTTGGCTTTTCTGTAAAGGTTTTCACCTTTTTTAGTTCAGGACACGCCGCTTTGTTGTCGTCTACAAATTGGATGTAGCCATAACCGGTGTCTGGCCTACTTGGCTTTATCCCTAAAGTTAAAAGTTTATTGCTTTTTAAAGCAGCGTCCAGGGCAATTTGAATGATGCGCTCGAACTCTGGAGTATTTAAAATAAGGTGGTCTGCAGGAGCTACAATTAACTGAGCTTCGGGGTTTATTTGTTCAATGCATTTGGCCGCAAACAGAACACAAGGGGCAGTGTTTTTTCGGGCAGGTTCGCAGAGTATTTGAGCTTCATCCATAAAAGGAAGCTGCTCTTGCACTAGGCTTTTATAGCTGTCACTAGTCACCACCCAAATATTCTCTTTGGGGCAAATATTACCAAACCGATCAGCTGTTTGCTGAATAAGAGTTCGGCCTGTCCCAAGTACATCGTGAAATTGTTTTGGAAATGAACTTCTGCTCATGGGCCAAAAACGGGAACCGATCCCGCCTGCCATTATAATTACATGGGTATTGTTATTCATGTTAGTTCAATTTGTTGAGGGCTGTTTCCAGTTGTTTAAAACAATCAGCAATGGATTCCAAGGTGGAAGTTCCTACTGAAAGCCGAAACCAAGTAGAGTCTTTACTTGCACCAAAAGCATAAAAAGGAACAATGGCTAATTTGGCTTCATTAAGTAAGTACGCACACACATCTGCGGTGTTTTCTAATACTTCCCCCGTGGCCGTTTTTTTACCTCGAATGTCGAATTTAACGGTCAGATAAATAGCTGCTTGCGGAGCAATAGCATCCACATTGTGGCCGTTTAATTTCAAATTTTGAATTCCATCGTAAAAGGATTGAAGCCTGTCGTTGAGGTCAGACTTAAAGGATTCCAAATACGTGTTTACGGCCTCTTCTTGGACCAAGTATTCTGCGGAGGCTACTTGCTCGGCTTTAGGAGCCCAAGCACCAATGTGCCCAAGAATAGATTTCATGGCATTGATAATCTTCAAAGGTCCAAATGCCCAACCAACCCGAACACCAGTGGCAGCAAAAGCTTTTGATAAACCATCAATAAATATGGTATATGGTTTTATTTCGGGACAAACTTCTACGGGATTAACATGTTCTGTTGTTCCGTGGGTAAGGACCCAATAAATTTGATCGTAAATAAGGTAAACGGGTTTGGTGTCAGGGCCTCTTCGTTTGTTTTCGGCTAAAATAGCGGCACAAATTTCGGCTAAACCTTCCTTAGAGAAAACGGTTCCTGTTGGGTTTAAAGGCGAACAAAGTGCGACCAACCCCGCTTGTGGTAAATGGGGAATTAACTCAGCCGCGGAAGGCATAAAATTATTTTCCGGCTGGGTTTCAATCATTATTTTGTCGGCATGGGATAAGTGAGAATAGTGGTTGTTATTCCAACTTGGAACCGGGAACAATACTTTTTCTCCTGGATTCACCAAGGCCTGGTATGCAGCATATATTAGGGGACGAGCACCTCCAGCAATAAGGTATTCATTGGGAGAGTAATCCAAGTTTAAATTGGATTTAATGAAATGAGCAACAGCTTTTCTTAGTGGTGCAATTCCGTTAGCTGCTGGGTAATTGGTCTCTCCATTACGGTATGCCGTAACAATAGCTTCGGTAAGTTCTTTTGGAATAGGGAAAACCTGGGGATCAAAATCACCGATGGTGAAGTTATGTATAGCCTCTCCATTGGCTATTTTTTCTTTTATTTCTCCAGCTAGTTTAATGATTTCAGAACCTTGAAGGTTCTCTGCCATCTCCGAAATTCGCAATGTTTCCATACCACAAAAATTTTGCGCAAAGGTACTATTTTACCTTAGCTTGTTGTGGATCAGAAAAAAATTGATGAGGAGTTTTGGCATCTATAGAACTATAGGCTGGACAGTAACCGCAGCGATTTTTTTTTCGGAATAGCCCGCAGGAACTAAATGTCACAAGAATGAGGCCAAATAGCCCGCAAATCATTAACTTTCGTCGCATAATAAAGGGAAGATTAATTCTTTTCTAAATTACCACTTTCATGAATCTATTTTTCCAATCAGGGAAATATTTTTTGTTTCTGAAGCGCGTCATAGCCAAGCCAGATCGGAAACGGGTTTTTATTGACCGGTTTTTTGATGAAGCTGTATTGTTGGGCTTAAATTCCATGGGGATAGTGGCTTTGTTGTCTATTTTTATGGGTGCCGTAATTTGCCTCCAAACTGCTTCCAACATTGATAGTCCCTTCATCCCTAGTTATACCGTTGGATTTACCACACGGCAATCCATCATTTTGGAATTTTCTCCAACCATCATCAGTTTAATCCTCGCGGGTAAAATCGGTTCCAATATCGCCTCCGAGATTGGGAGTATGCGGGTTACTGAACAAATAGACGCCCTCGAAATCATGGGAGTTAATTCGGCTAACTACCTTGTTTTTCCTAAGATTTTGGCTTTTATGTTTGTTCATCCTTTCCTTATTTTGTTTTCCATGGCTTTGGGAATCATGGGAGGTGCCGCGGTTGTTGTGGGAACTGGAATAATTACTCCGGTCGATTTTTTGGAAGGTGTTCAGTTGGATTTTGAAGTTTTCACCATTGCATACGCCCTTATTAAGACCGTAATTTTCGCCTTTGTAGTTACTTCCATTTCAGGTTTCTATGGTTATTATGTACAAGGTGGTGCGTTAGAAGTAGGAAAAGGGAGCACCAAGGCGGTTGTCGCCAGTTCCATTTTAATCTTATTACTGAACTATTTAATCACTCAACTATTGCTGATATGATAGAGGTAGAAGGTCTTTCAAAGTCGTTCAATGGCAATCTTGTTCTCAATAATATTAGTACTACGTTTGATCGGGGTAAGGTGAATTTAATAATTGGAATTTCCGGTTCAGGAAAATCCGTGTTAACCAAATGTGTTGTTGGTCTAATGGATCCAGATGAAGGGTCTGTACGGTACGAGGGGACAGAATTTATTGGCCTGAAAAAAAAGCAAAAATCAAAGTACTATCAGAAAATAGGCATGTTATTCCAAGGTAGCGCACTGTTTGATTCTATGAGTGTGGAGGAGAATGTTGGTTTCCCCTTGAAAATGTTTGGAAATTTCTCCAAAGGAGAAATCAAGGACCGGGTTGATTTCTGCCTAGAACGGGTGCATATTGAAGGTAAAAATGCGATGTTTCCGGCCGAAATTTCTGGAGGTATGCAAAAAAGGGTCGGCATTGCGCGAGCCATTGTAATGCAACCCGAATACTTGTTTTGTGATGAGCCTAACTCGGGTTTAGATCCTTCCACCAGTATTGTTATTGATAATCTGATTCAGGAAATTACCGAGGAATTGGGGATGACAAGCATTGTGGTAACACACGATATGAATTCCGTGTTGGAGATTGGGGATAAAATTAATTTTTTGCACAAAGGTAAATTGGAGTGGATAGGCACCAAGGAAGAAATCTTGCACACCGACAATGAAAGCCTTAACCAAATTGTTTTTGCCTCCCAATTCATGAAAATGATCAAGGCTAAACTATAAGTAGCCTCAGAAAACTGAACAGAACCAAGATTAGCGCAACACTTCCAATCGTCCAGAATCCAATCGAAGGAAAATAAAGATACTGGCACTAAAGGCGAGTAAAGAAGAACCTCCATAGCTGAAAAAAGGCAAAGGAATCCCAATAACCGGGGCAAGCCCAATTGCCATTCCAATATTTATTCCCAAGTGCATAAATAAAATGAAGGACAAGGAATATCCAAAGACCCTGGAAAACCGAGATCGTTGGCGTTCTGAAACTCGAATAATTCGAACGATCAAAAACAAAAAAACCAGAACAATAAAGAAGGAACCTACAAACCCCCATTCTTCCCCAACCGTGCAGAAAATGAAATCGGTGGACTGCATGGGTACATATTTAAACTTGGTGAGGTTCCCATCCAAATAACCCTTACCAAATGCTCCACCGGATCCAATTGCGGTTTTCGATTGTTTAATATTATATCCTGCTCCTTGCGGATCCTCTTCAAGTCCTAACAAAATGTTGATTCTTGTTTGCTGATGAGATTCCAGTACCTCATTAAAAGCGTAGCGTACGGTAAATACAAAGGTGATGCAGGAAATGAATAAGACAATTGCCGTAATTTTTCTCCCTTTTTTGAATCGGGGGACACTGTATTTTTCGATCAGAAAAAAACAAATTAGAAAGAGGGTGCAAATAGCAAACACAAAGGCGGTGTTTCCAGAGACTGTTTGTTCGGTAAATGGAATCCCAAATTCGGAGTACTGAAATAAAAGCAATAACACAGCAATGGTAATGGCTAAAAACCCGAAGAGTAATATATTCCCAGAAAGACCTTCTCTGTAGAAAACAAAAACAAAGGCAGTAAAGGCAAGTGCCGTCCCCGTATCGGGTTGCAATAGAATTAAGAATGCAGGAATGGCAATTATTCCAGCTACGAGGAAACGATTTTTGAAGTTGTTAAAGATACTGGTTCGTTGATTCAGGAAATCACTCACCATTAGGGCTGCCCCGAGCTTTGCAAATTCCGAGGGTTGAATTCCAAAACTTCCAATTCCGAACCAACTCCTTGCCCCATTTACCTCCCGCCCAAATAAAAGAACCAGAATTAGCAGGAAAACGGTAAACAAGTATACCCACTTGCTCGATTTTATAATGAAGCGGTTGTCGAGCGAAAGAATACCCAAGCCTACAATTAGGCTTAATGCTATCCAGAAAAATTGCTTACCCGATTCAAGGTGCCAACTAAAAATACTACCAGAACCTTCACTAAACCCCGCAGAATAGATGTTTATCCAACCAGCAAAACACAAGAACAAAAATGCCGATAATATTGGCCAATCAATATTTCGGAGAACCGCGTTTTGTCTCATTTTTTCTCAGGTTTTGGTGTCTTGAGGAATTCGGCTTCCAAAATGCGTTTTTCTTTTCTTTTTTGCTGGACGGTCCCTGTCAAATATTTTTCGATCATTAAACTTGAAATAGGAGCAGACCAAGTTCCACCAAAACCAGCATACTCCACATAAACGGCGATGGCAATTTTAGGATCTTCACGAGGCGCAAAAGCAATAAATACACTGTGATCAGGGAGGTCTCCGTTTTGTACAGTTCCTGTTTTACCACAAACACTAATGCCAGGGGTTCTAGCCCGCCAAGCTGTTCCTGTAGCATTGTCAACCACCTTTTGCATAGCATTTTGAACCAAGTGAAAATGGCTGGAGTCAACGCTTGTCCTTTTCACAGTTCGTGTCTGCTCCGATTTTAATAAGTGAGGAGTAATGTAGTATCCCTTATTGGCAATAATAGCAGCTAGATTGGCCATTTGAACGGGTACTACACCCAGCTCTCCTTCTCCAATACTGTTAGAGTAAATGGTGGAAAAGGCCCAACGATGGTGGCCATACCAGTTGTCGTAAAAATCAGGGCCAGGAACAAGGCCCTTTTTTGTTTGCGGAAATTCGGGCACAAGGTTTTGGTTAAAACCAAAGGATGTGACATGTTTTTTCCAATTTTTTAATCCGGTATTGGAGTCCTTAAATATGGAGCTTTCTTTACCGGGTTGAATGAGCTTTTTGTAGACGTTGTAAAAGTAGGGGTTACAGGAATGATAAATCGCTTTTTCAAGATCATCCCTGGTATGGCTACCATGGCATCCAATAATGTTTCGATTGCAGGTAAACCGCGTTTCAGGTGTAATTACACCTTCCTGCAATCCGACCAAGGATTGTACCAACTTAAAAATGGATCCCGGTCTATATTGAGCCATAATGGCTCGGTTAAACAAAGGGTTTAGGCTGTCGTTTTTTGCAAGTTCTTTATAATACTTGGTTCTTCCTCTTCCTACAAGCTGATTGGGGTCGTAGAAAGGGGAGCTGATCATAGCTAATATCTCTCCCGTTTTGGGCTCAATAGCGACTATGCTTCCTTTTTTGTTTCCCATCAGAAGCTCTCCATACGTTTGGAGATCAATGTCAAGGGTAGTAGTTACGTTTTCACCAGATTCAGCAAAGTTGTCGAACTTCTCATTGGCGTACGATTCCACAATGTTGTTGTGTACATCCACCACTACATATTTGGTTCCCCGAGTTCCCCGCAATTGGTGTTCGTAGATTTTTTCTAAACCGCGTGTTCCAATGTAGTCCCCAGGCTTGTAGTAGGGGTCTGAGTTTAGGTTTCCCTGAGTTACTTCGGATATGTATCCAAGCGTGTGTGGAGCTGTTTTAAAAGGGTATGTTCTGAGGTTTCTGGCTACACCAAAAAAACCGGGAAAAAGGTGAAGTTTTTCTGCAATAGGGGCAAACTCTTGAGATGGAATTTGTTTCTCGAAAGCGCTCGCTTTTTTCCGTGAGTAGTTTTTTGCCTGGGTTAAAAGAGTTTGGAACTGCGCTTTTGTACAATCCAAGAGCTCGCAAAATTGAAGGGTGTCCATTTTCGGGTTTACCTGAGAAGGGACCACCATAAGGTCATAAACGGGTCTGTTGGAAACCAAGAGTTTCCCATTCCGGTCATAAATTAAACCCCTTGAAGGGAAAACCGTAATTCTTCTTTCCGAAATATTGGCCGCTTCTTTTTGCCACGTAGAATCCACAACCTGGATATAAAAAAGGCGCAATACTATGGCTAACCCCACACTAAGTGCGATCCCAATTAATGTGAACTGCCGGCTTTCTAAATTCATTCTAACGCTTGTTCAAAGATCCAGCTCGGAAAAACTGGAAAATTAAACCAATTATTAGGGTTCCAATTAAACTCAATAGGATTGAAACGAGGATGCGTAGAGTAAATTGCCAAGAGAAAAATTCCAAGACAAATAACCAAAAATGGTGGATGGCTCCGAGAATCAGAACATACTTCACAAACCAAGCTATTCCCAAACTTTTTACACTTGCACTAACACCAAATTCATATCCATCTCGAGGTGCAATTGCCTTCAATATCCAAGATCTAAAAACCCCAATCAATAGCAGGGCCGAAGCATTCATGCCAGGGGTGTTGGTAAACGAATCAATGAATAATCCACCAGCCATGCAAAATAACAGGAGTAAGGCTAATGGGATTTCAAAGGGCAGTGCCAGAATAAAAAAGATATAGGGTTGCGGCAACATCCAACCATTGAGCAAATCCCAATTGTTAATAACCAGTACTTGCAGGAAGGACCAAAAAAGAAAAAGCAAGCTGTGTTTTATTATTTGCTGAAACATTTCTTTGTTTATTGGACTTCCTCAATGGAAATCTGTTCACCTTTAATTAAATTCCTGGTAACGGTAACATCGAATAAGGAGTAGAAATCTACGCCTAATTTTACCCGTATTTCCAAATAATCTCCACCCGGAATAGGGGCTACCGAATCAACAGTTCCAATGAAAATTCCAGTTGGATAAATGCCCGATTCAGCCCGGGTAATTAATGTATCTCCATTGCTGATTTCAGCATGTTTTGGCACATCTTGTAAGGAAGCAAATCGGGGGTCTTTTCCATTCCACTTTAACAAACCGAAGTAGTTTTTTTGCTTCATTTTCACGGCAGCAGAAAAGCGGTTGTTAATGATGGGAAGTACTAGCGAAAAATGAGGCGAGCTTTTTAGGACTAATCCAACCAATCCATCTTTCGATTTTACGGCCATATTGGCACTAATACCTTGCTCACTTCCTTTGTTGAGCGTTAGGTAGTTTCTGTTTTTGTGTGCCGTAGAGCTAATAACGTGGGCTCCAATATATTCGAACTGTTGTTGGAAAAAAAAATCACTTTCGGTCTGATACTCATCCCCAAAAATAGAATCCTTAAAGGATAATTGATTCTGGAGTTTTTCTATCTCGGACCGCAATCCATTGTTAACATCTTTGAGGTTAACGTAATCTATCGCTGATTGTCTTTGCTCGTAGATGTTGCCCGCAATTGATGAGGTGCTATTGAGGAAAGTGGCTTTTTGGAAGGTGTTGTAATTGAGGAACAAGAGACCACAAATGAGCTGGAAGCTCACAAAAAGCAAAAAGGGGTAATTCCGCAAGAAAAACAGAATGATATTTCTCATGGTTTACCCCTTTAATATGTTGTTTAAATCGATCAATTAATCGCGAATAAGGAATTGGAATTTGTCAATATTTTTCAAGGCAATTCCAGTTCCTCTAGCCACTGCACGCAATGGATCTTCAGCAATATGTACAGGTAGTTTCGTTTTCTGAGAAATACGTTTGTCTAAGCCCCGCAACATAGAACCACCTCCGGCTAAATAAATCCCCGTTTTGTATATATCCGCAGATAATTCAGGTGGGGTCATCTCCAAAGCGCTTAAAATAGCTTCTTCAATTTTAGCAATACTCTTATCCAAGGCATGCGCTATTTCGGTATAACTCACCATGATTTCTTTTGGAGTTCCCGTCATTAAATCACGTCCACGTACCGCATATTCAGGTGGAGGAGAATCCAATTCTGGTAATGCTGCTCCAACCTCTATCTTAATGCGCTCGGCAGTTCGCTCACCAATTAAGATGTTGTGTTGCCTCCGCATATATTCTTCAATATCGCTCGTAAATTCATCTCCAGCAACACGGATACTTTTATCACAAACAATTCCACCCAAGGCAACAACCGCAATTTCGCTGGTTCCACCTCCTATATCAATGATCATGTTCCCCATTGGCTCTTCCACATCAATTCCGATTCCTATTGCGGCAGCCATTGGCTCATGAATAAGATATACCTCTTTGGCACCTGCATGTTCTGCAGAATCCCGAACAGCCCTTTTTTCAACCTCCGTAATTCCAGATGGAATGCAGATTACCATTCTTAAGCTGGGTGCAAAAAAGCTCTTATTGGCTTTGATCATCTTAATCATTCCCCGGATCATGTGCTCTGCTGCATAAAAATCAGCAATAACACCGTCTTTTAAAGGGCGAATGGTTTTGATGTTTTCGTGGGTCTTTCCATGCATTCTCTGAGCAGCCCGTCCGATCGCTATAATTTTACCTGTAGTTCTGTCTTGAGCCACAATAGAAGGCTCATCAACAACCACCTTATCGTTGTGGATAATCAGGGTGTTCGCCGTACCAAGGTCAATGGCAATTTCTTGCGTAAGAAAATCAAATAGTCCCATGTTTAGTGTTTAAAGTGTCGGGTGCCTGTCATTACCATTGCTACATTGTTTGCGTCGCAATAATCGATGGAGAGCTGATCCTTAATTGAACCCCCTGGTTGAACAACGGCAGTAACTCCTGCTTGGTTGGCTATCTCTACACAATCTGGAAAAGGGAAAAATGCGTCAGAAGCCATTACCGCTCCCTGCACATCAAATTTAAACGCAGCTGCTTTAACTAATGCTTGGTTAAGCGCATCAACTCGGCTGGTTTGTCCTGTTCCACTTGCAATTAATTGTTTGTTTTTGGCGATAATAATGGCGTTCGATTTTGTATTCTTCACCAACTTGGCTGCAAATTCTAAATCGGCCAATTGTGCCGCATTAACCTGCGTTTTTGTAACACATTTAAAGTCGGCCGCGTTATCCGATTTAAGATCCTTGTTTTGGACCAAAAATCCGTTGAGGGCAGTTCTCACTTGGACTTTAGCAAAGGAGGTTTCTTTCCGCTCTAGGATAATTCTGTTTTTCTTAGATGTGATAATTGCTTTGGCTTCATCCGTGTACGCAGGCGCAATTAAAACTTCAAAGAAAATCCCGTTAATTTCTTCCGCTGTTTGGGCATCAATGGTCTCGTTAGCAATAATGACTCCACCAAACGCAGAAACCGGATCTCCAGCTAAAGCATCCTTCCAAGATTCTAGTATGGTAGGACGGCATGCTATACCACAAGCGTTGTTGTGTTTTAGGATGGCCAAGGTTGGTCCGTCCGTTTTAAATTCATCAATCAATTGGATAGCCGCATCAACATCCAAAAGGTTGTTGAAGGAAAGTTCCTTCCCGTTGAGTTGATTAAACAAGGCAGAAAGATCACCCAAAAAATGACCAGCTTGGTGTGGGTTTTCTCCGTAACGCAATGTTTTACTGTTGTCCTCTGCTATCCTTAAGCTTTCCAAAGATCCCTCGTTGAAATAACTAAAAATGGCACTGTCGTATTTCGAGCTTACTCCAAATGCGTGTTGTGCAAATTGCTTGCGCTGCTCGTCCGATAAACTTCCGTTTCCGGCGGTATAGTTGTTAAGGAAGTCACCGTATTTGTCGCGGGAGGCTACAATACAAACGTCGTTGTAGTTTTTTGCCGCTGCCCGGATCAATGAAATCCCACCAATGTCAATTTTCTCTATAATGTCGCTGTGAGATCCACCTGCGGCAACCGTTTCCTCGAAAGGATACAAATCCACAATTACTAAATCCAAATCCGGGATTCCGTATTCG
This sequence comes from Luteibaculaceae bacterium, assembly GCA_047618705.1. GTDB lineage: Bacteria > Bacteroidota > Bacteroidia > Flavobacteriales_D > Luteibaculaceae > JBLHJD01. The sequence goes on along the minus strand of JBLHJD010000019.1, from coordinate 1,670 downwards.
GCTTTGTCTTTTGTGTCTTGCTCGTGATCTCTTCTGTTCAGAATGCCACCAAATACTTTTGGGTGCAATGTTTTTACACGCCCCCCGAAAATACTTGGGTAGCTGGTCAAGTCCTCAACTCGCTCCACTTTTATTCCTCTTTCCTCTATGAAGTTTTGAGTTCCTCCTGTCGAGTATATCGTTACCCCATTTTTCGCTAATTCATCTACAATCGGTCCTAAACCATCTTTGTAGAAAACGGAAATTAATGCGGATTTAATGTTTTTTGCCCCAGCCATTTTTGGATAAATGAAAATAAGTGCAATTTTACACAACCTACGGTCAATATCCAATTAAAACACAACATTTGATTACCTTTTTTTATTGGAGCTAAAACCTTGGTAATCCGTTTAAAAGCGGATTTTGCCTTTCTCCCAAGTGGCCCTTTTTTCTTTCCATAGAAATTGGATATTTGAGGGAAATTTGTATCCCTGTGAAAATATTTAGACGACTCCTCAAGGAGAGCATCATTTTTGCGTTTCAGGCCTTGTTTGCCAATCGTTTACGCTCTTTCCTTTCCCTCTTAGGGATCACCATCGGGATTTTTTCCATTATTTCTGTATTTACCCTCGTGGATACGATGGAAAACGGTATTCGGAAAGAGATCGATAAACTGGGATCAGATGTTATTTATGTATCCAAATGGTCGTGGGTTTTTACCCCTGATTATCCTTGGTGGCGGTTTGTGAACAGACCTAATCCAGATTTAGAAGATTTGGCCGCGCTGGAAGAACACAGTGAGTATTGGGACGGTATTGCCTTTGTTGGTGGAAGAGGAGTGAGCGTTTCCTACAAAGGGAATGAAATGACTCGAGCAAATGCCAATGGGGTTTCTAGGGATTACGACAAGGTAACCAACTTAGACTTTGAAGAAGGGCGCTATTTCAGCTATAGCGAATTAAATCTGGGTAAAAACGTGACCATCATCGGTGGTAAAATTGCTCAGGTTCTGTTTCCAAATGGGAACGCCCTTGGGAAAAATATTAAAATGGCCGGGAAAAGAGTAACCGTGATTGGTGTCTTAAAATATCAGGGAGAAGGGAGTTTTGGTGTCTCTATTAATAATGATAGGGATGTTATTATCCCGGTAAATTATGCCCGGAGATATTACGCCGTTCGGCGCCTGGGTGGTAATATTGTAATTAACCCTAGGGATGATATTGATGCCAAAGAAATTCAAGACCACATTAGAGGTGTGATGCGGGCTCATCGGAAAATTAAACCTTTGGAGGAAGAAGATTTTTCGCTGAATACCGTGAGTGCAATTCAAGGTCAGATTTCGGGAATTTTTACGGTGATGCACACGGTGGGCCTTGTTATTGGGATGTTTTCAATTTTGGTAGGAGGATTTAGTATTGCCAACACCATGTTTGTCTCAGTAAAAGAAAGGACCGCCATTATTGGGATTCAGAAATCGTTGGGTGCCAAAAACTATTTTATTCTGTTCCAATTTATTTTTGAGTCAGTGCTACTCTGCTTGGTCGGCGGATTAGCAGGGCTTATTCTTATTGGTTTGTTAACCCTACTCAGTACCTATGCTTTCGATTTCGAAATCATCCTGTCCTGGAGTAATATTTCGATGGGATTAGGGATTTCTGCGGTTATAGGTTTGGTTTCTGGAGTTTCTCCTG
>JBLHJD010000018.1:0-23584 GCA_047618705.1 Luteibaculaceae bacterium | reverse complement strand
ATCTCATTACGAAATGTATTAAAAAATGCCGCACTCACAAATAGCTTCTCCACCTTTAATGAGGTGAAATTGTAATCGTGCAGTCCGCGTTCTAGATTTATTCTCCAATTATTCCGCTGGTACTCCATTCCGGAAATAATGGGTTGGTCGCCATTGTTTTGATAACCAATAAAACCATTGGCATAAATACTGAATCGTCGCTTGTCGTTTTCCCATTTTTGGCCCAATCCAAATACCACGGCATCGTTCTGGAATTGCCTGGCATCATTGGTTTGCCAAGCATAAAAACCGAGGTTAATAAACCACTTTTTGAGGTTCTTGTCCTTGAGGTGTTTGTTGATTTCCGTTTTCTCTATGCTTACATCGAAAAAGTACCCGGGGCTATCTGTAAACCTCGCTGCACCTACATTATCCGAGGTTGGGAAACGGTAATTGATGCGCAATTCAAAAGAAGGCCTGTTAAATTTTTCCTCCAACAAATTAAAATAGCTGGTTAGTTGCAAATCTCCATTGGCAAATTTCGAATTGTATTTCCGCCAAAATGTTTTCCGGTCTGTTTTGAGTTGGTGACTTACCTTAAAAAACTCAAAAGGCATCCCGTAAAACTCAATTCTTACCCGGTCCGAAAAGGGGGCTACGTTTAAAGCAAAGTAGGTGGCATTGGCATATTCGCTCTTATTGTAGGCCGTGCTATTTCCAACACTAATTCCCAAAGGCCTTTTGGCTATAGCCGTAGGAAGGGGTATGGGTAGGGCATTTGGGCCCATTTGTCCGGGGCTAAATGTAATGTAAGACGACCAATGTGTGTTTCCGTCCCAACCTACATTTTGAGCCCACCAATTGTGGTCTTGCCCAAATGCAGTGGTGGAGCAAATCAAAAGTTTTAAACAAAGAAGGAGGAAAACTTGTTTCAAGAAATTCTTTTTTGACTATTCAAAAGTATAGCTTTGAAGGACACAAAAATATACGTGAAATGCGAAAAATACTTCTTTCTTTATTTGCGGCACTGGCTTTTGTTGCTTGTCAGATGCCTGAACAAGGGGGTGATGCAAAGACGAATGAAAACGAATTTCAGTTTTTATCGGAACAATTTGCTGACCTTAAAATTGTACGTTACCAGATTCCAGGTTGGGAAAAATTGAGCCTTCAACAAAAAAAGTTGGTTTACTTTCTAAGCCAGAGTGGATATGCTGGACGGGATATTATTTGGGATCAAAACTACCGTCATAACCTCGAAATTAGAGATGTTCTTGAGGCCATCTATACGGAATCTTCTGTAAAAGAAGGGGCTGATTGGGATGCCTTTAAAACCTACACAAAACGGGTGTGGTTTTCGAACGGTATTCACCACCATTATTCCATGAATAAAATTCCAGCCAATTTTTCTGAAGCATTTTTTGACCAGCAATTGGCTGAATTGGAGTTGAATATATCTGATGAAGCAAAACAGGCGATTTTTGACCCTGAATTTGATGCCAAAAAAGTGAATTTGGATACAGAAAAAGGATTGGTAAAGGGAAGTGCAGTTAACTTTTTTGCTCCGGACATTACCGAAGAAGAAGTGGATGCCTTTTATGCTGAGCTAATAGACAAAACAAATCCAGAACCCATTTCTTACGGATTAAACTCCAGATTAGTAAGAACTGAAGATGGTAGTCTAAAAGAAGACGTGTATAAAGTAGGTGGATTGTATGGTCCAGCTTTGGAACAAGTTAATTTCTGGTTGGCAAAAGCCAAGGAAGTAGCTGAAAACGAGCAGCAGTCCAAAGCCTTTGAATTGTTGATATCTTACTTCCAGACTGGAGATTTAAAAACGTGGGATGACTTCAATATCGAATGGGTGAAAGCCAAAGGTGATATTGATTTTATTCACGGTTTTGTGGAAGTGTACAATGACCCAAAAGGATTTCGTGGATCCTTTGAAAGCATCGTTGAAATTACAGATTTTGATGCTTCGGCACGTATGCAGGTATTGCAGGAAAATGTGCAGTGGTTTGAGGACAACAGCTCCATTATGCCTGAGCACAAAAAGGCTAATGTTACTGGTGTTACTTATAAGGTAGTGAATGTAGCTTCAGAAAGTGGAGATGCTTCTCCGTCTACTCCAATTGGAGTGAACCTTCCGAATTCCAACTGGATTCGTTCTAAGCACGGTTCAAAATCGGTGAGTTTAGGAAATATTGTTGCCGCGTATGACGGGGCTTCTGGAGAAGGGTTTTTAGATGAATTTGGATTTGACGAAATGCGCAATGAGCGGGCTCGGAAACATTCAAAATTGGGGTCTAAACTACACACTGCTTTGCATGAGGTTGTTGGTCATGCATCTGGAATAATTAATCCAGGTGTTGGAACTCCAAAAGAAACGTTGAAAAACTATGCTTCTACTCTTGAGGAAGCTAGAGCTGATTTAGTAGCCTTGTACTTTTTAATGAATGATAAACTTGTAGAGCTTGGTTTGGTGGAAAGCCTAGAAGTAGGAAAAGCAGAATACGATTCGTACATCCTGAATGGAATGTTGGCTCAACTGCGTCGCTTAGAAGCAGGAGAGGACATTGAAGAAGCGCACATGCGTAATCGCCAGTTGGTTGCAGCTTGGTCTTTTGAAAAAGGAGCTGAAGAAGGCGTAATTGAAAAAGTGGTAAAGGATGGGAAAACTCATTTTGTAGTGCGCGATTACATCAAACTACAACACATTTTTGGTGAACTTTTGAAAGAGATTCAGCGGATTAAAAGTGAAGGTGATTATGAAGCCGGACGTAACCTAGTAGAGGGATATGGAGTAAAAGTGGACCAAGCATTGCACAAAGAAGTGTTGGAGCGTGCAGAGACTTTGAAAAGTGCCCCTTATGGTGGTTTTATCAATGCTAAATTGGTTCCAGTAATGGAAGAAGGAGCCATTGTAGATGTTAAAGTGACTTATCCAGATTCATTTGATCAACAGATGTTGGATTATTCAAAAAACTTCCACTTCTTGAAAAACTAGAAGTTAAAATATGCAGGAAAGGGCTACTCATTGGGTAGCCCTTTTTTTTGTGCCAAAATTTTTTTATAATTTCAAGGGGTAATCTGCCCTGTGGATTATCCAAATGGAAATATTGGGCAACAAAGGCAAGCAATCCCTAGTGAACTGAGTTTAACGGTCCCATTAAATTTTGGGTTAAATTCTCTTGGATGGGATTACCGGTACGATCAACTAAATAGGCTAATAGCAGCAAATAGTTCTCAAGGAACAGGGAATTATAAATACGATTTAAATGGGAATTTACTTACGTTGCGTCGGACAGAAGGAACTGTAGGAATTGATGAGAAGGAGGAAACTGTAAGTTATACCTATAATTCTGTCTCTAATCCAAACCGGCTTGAAAGGGTTAATGTTGCAGCGGGATTAGGTTCACCAACGTTTAGTTTATCTGAGAATGGATATCACGAGTACACCTACGATAAATTGGGTAACTTAACTGAGGATTCGAAATATGCAAAGGAAATCCTATGGAATGTGGCAAATAAAATCACACATATTAAGCGGGATGTTGGATTACAGGCATCCGATTTGCATTTTAAATATGATGCGTTAGGAAATCGAATTTTAAAAACAGTAAAAACCAACAATGGCTTGCCCGAAACTTGGGAGAATACATTGTATGTAAGGGACGCGCAAGGAAATCCCCTGAGTATTTACCGAGTTGGAGAAGCAAAGACTGGTACAAAAGTCGAGGAAACCGTTATTCAGAAAAGTGTATACATTTATGGTTCCTCCAGATTGGGTGAATTAAAATCGGGTGTTATTGTACGGGAAGGGAGCTATAATGTAAATGGGGGAAACGCTTTCAATGAAGAAGGGTTTTATAACAGAGGAAGTTATACTGCCACAGTCGGAGGGAGTGGAACAAATATCCAGAGGGGTGAGTGGTTTGGTGGGTTAAAGACCTACGAAATTACCAATCACCTTGGGAATGTAATGACAACCATAACTGATCGTCGCAGGGGTGTAATAGGATTGACAACAGTTCCATTTACTTTGGATTTAGGATTTCATCAATATACGATAATGCGGAATGTTGATGCATTGTTGTCATGGTCTCCGGAAGTAATTGGAGCTACGGATTACTACCCGTTTGGTAGCCAAATGCCGGGACGGTCTTTCTCTAGTGGTAGTTATCGGTGCGGGTTTCAGGGACAGGAGATGGACAATGAAATTAAAGGCGTTGGGAACTCCATTAATTACAAGTTCAGGATGCACGACCCAAGGTTGGGTAGGTTCTTTAGTGTGGATCCGTTGGCTTCAAAATATCCGCATAACTCTACTTATGCCTTTTCTGAAAACAGGGTGATAGATGGTGTTGAATTAGAAGGAGCGGAAGTTGAAGTGTTAAGTTCTTCTGGGGACTGGGTTGCAGGTGGTGAATCAGGGTACTCTCTCTTTAGGACGACAACTAGCGTTGAGATAAAATTTGTTTTAATCAATGAGTCAAGTAAAAAATTAAACATGAATGCCATTAAGGCTGATGTAGAGGATTTTGTAAAAAGTAATTTTTCAGGTTATGGTTTAAAGCGGTTTTTTGAAGAAGGTGTTGATTATAAAACAGGGAATCCTTATCGCAATGGTATTTACTCAGCAGTTAAAAAATTATCTATAAGAGGAGATATAAATGTTGAGAATGTTGATGTCAGAATCGCTAATGGTTTGGATGACTTAAAAGATAATGAAGTGCCATTTATTTTTGTTGACCAATTGAAGTCTACAGGAGCTGATAATGGAGGGGTTTTTGATCCTTGGTTACAAACAGGGTTCGTTGAAGTTGGAGATGGAAAAGCGCGAATGCTTGATTATGACCATATTATGAAAGTTTTGGGACACGAGGTTGGGCATTTTGTTGAAATGGGGCATTCTGAATCTTCCGAAGACTTAATGAGTAGAAGTACACATGGAACAACGGTTACTAATGATAATCGTGGAGATATGATTAGAGGTGCTTTGCAGTCTCATGCAACAACAAAAAGAACTGGGAAAGTTTATGAAAGAAACAACGCAAAAAGTGATGCTAATGAAGCAGTTAGAAAATACAAGAAGTAATAATTTGCTTTTCTTTTTTGCTGTGTTTGGGGCTTGTTTTGTGTTTTCCTGTAACTCAACCTTCCAAAATAGTTCTTTAGGTGAACCTTCTGAGTATTTCAAGACAAAATGCTCATCTTGTCATCATCCAGTTCGTGAATTAGTAGCTCCTCCTCTCAGAGAAGTTTTTGTAAGACTTGATTCTGTAGAGGTGTTTAACTTAGTTAGGAGTGGTGGAAATTCTGAAGGAAAAAAAACACATCCTCAGTTTTCAACTTTATCTGATTCAGATATTGTGAAGATTTTAACTTTTGTTTATGATGAGGATAAAAGCTTTAAATAGTTAGTAACCTCCGCTGTTTTAAGTCTTCCGACTTGAAACTTCAAATAACAAGGGTGTCTCTGACCCAGATGCCCGGAAGGTCATTTAGTTCAAATTCATATCGTTATGGGTTTAACGGCATGGAGAAAGACGATGAGATTAAGGGAACAGGAAATAGCCTAGATTTTGGTGCTAGGATATATGATCCTAGGGTTTTTAGATGGTTAAGCGTAGATCCGCTTGCTGCGAAATATCCTGGAATGTCACCGTATAACTTTGCTGCGAATAATCCTATTTTTTATATTGACCCTGATGGTAATGAAATTAAGCCAGCGCCAGGCTTATCTGCAAAAGATGCTGAAAGAGTGAAAGCTGTTTTAAAAGTTGTCAATGAAAAAATGCCTAAATTATATTCGTATTTACATACTTTGAAGTATAACCCAACTTTAAATAATAATCAGGGTGGGTTTGTCTCACGAGATGATGATGGATACAACGATGATGCGGCTTATAATGTAAATATTACAGTGGGTATTGCAGACATCGATGGTAAAAACGCGAAGAAGGAAAGAAGAGATGCTTTTTCTGGGACATCTGGTAGTGCAATTAAACTTGCTGGTGGTAGTGATGCAGATTTATCAGGTTCAGCAGAGTTAGTTGAAGCTGGTTTTAGTGGGGTGATTAAAATCGGGAGTAACGGGGAATTTAGTACTTATAATAAGGCTGGTGAAGTTGTAAATGTGAACAGTGTGGATGAATTAAATAACTTAAACCCTGCCTTTTCTGATGTTCTTAAACTGAATGGAAAAGGATTAGTTCATTTTTCTGTAAACTTAGATGATTACAATGGGTCTTCTGAAGTTGATGCTGAAATAACTAGCCATGAATTTGGTCATGTTGAAGGGTTTATCAAATTTCAATTGAATACAGCATACTTCCAAACAGGGGAAGACAAACAAAAGGAGGGCATGAGAGTGGTAATTTATCTGGTGAAAATGCGGACAAAAGACAACAAGAGTTCAATTCGAAATAAAGGTATAATTCTCTATTTATTCAGTTGTCTTGTTATTTCATTTTCGGCAATCGGTCAAGATGAAATTGGTAGTTGGTATGTCGGTGACAGAACCATTTACTCTACTGTTTTATCTAATCTCCTGTCAAAAATAACAGAGCAGCAGCTTGAAGGAGCCTTCGGTAAGCCCATTCAACGAAATGAAATAGGATAGCATCTTTTAGATTCAAGTCGATACTACCAGCTATGGTTCAAGGAAATAGATACACTTGCTTTTTTGGATTATAAAATCTACGAGTATTCTGGGTTTCCTCAATATTATTTAAGAAGTAGCCATCCTAATGGAGATTTGATTGGGTCTAAAAGACCGTTTGGTTACTTTTCTAAACTCATGAATAAGGGCTTAATAGCATTGCATCCTGAAACAAGAGAATTAGTTTTTTTAGGAGGGTATTTATTTCTAGATGATATTAAAGAAGCTTTAAGGAAAACCCAATTAACAATTATCAGATATATTGAACTTAGGTATTATAACTATGAACCAATAGATATTAAATTGATTGAACACTCGAAAGAGGCCTATTTAATAGGTTTCTTTTCTCAGGTTTTACACCAAAATATCACTCTGCATGTGCCAAGGGATGGAGAGGATAAAATAATGAAATAACAACGCACATGTCTTTAATTTCAGTGTGAAACCACAATCTCGTGAAGTGCCATAAAAGATACTTCCGCTAAATCCTGCGTTTATAAAGCTTAGCGTTTTTAACTCGTATAAGAAAACCCCCGCTGTTTTAAGCCTTCCGACTTGAAACCTCAATGGATGGGAGTGTCTCTGACACGGTTTCATCAGACCATATTAAGCCACTGGCAACGGTGGTTTTTTTATTGGTGCGCTTGTTTGGTTTTAAAATCACGAATAACTAAATCCATGTAATGGTAAATGCGTCTTTTTTCGTCATCTGGTAAGTGTTCCAGTTCATCAAGTCTATTCACCATTTCTTTATTAAAGTTGGCGTTTGCTCCTTCTCCTAGTAGGTAATCAACAGAGACCTCAAAAGCTTTAGCCAATTTTACAACAACCTCAATAGATGGGGAGTTGTCGCTACGCTCGTACTTGCCAATCATTACCCCGCTGTTTTAAATCTTCCGACTTGAAACTTCAAATAACTAGGAGTGTCTCTGACACGGTTTTGTTCCGGAGATTCGTCAGAATATGCGGAAGACTTGCCCACCATCCACAGATTTCAACTGTGGTAAAAGATTATTACATGCTGCCAACCGTACCAGGTCAGAGACCTTCCATTCTATTGCCGTTTCAAGTGTCCTTCGGTACACTTAAAACAGCGTACATCTTCTCCTCCCTCAATACTCCTCACTGAATTCTGAGAACTCCTTTTGCTGTTTTAAGTCTTCCGACTTGAAACTATATGTGCATCAAAGTGATAGTGAAAGAAATGCTGATAAAAAGTCGACTGAGATATTAGAAAAAGCCCAGTCTTTGTCTCTTATTCCAAACGTGCGAATAATTTTCAATTTCCCTCCCAAGTCGCTAACTTTTTCTTAATTTCCAAGAACACAATAACACTATGAAAAAGTTCCTTTTTGCTTGCTTGTTTCTTCCTTTTTTTGGATTTAGTCAGAACACCGACTCCAACCAAATGCATTTGGATTCCATTGCTCATGAAGATCATGTGGTAGAAGGGGTTCCCTTTTATTTAGGGACAGATACGCTGTATGTTTTTTATGGCGGTATGGGTCCTTTTAGTGCGGAAGATAGGCGGCTTAAGTTTGAGAAGAACTTCCGGAAGATAGGTTTGCAGCGGAGCTTCGATTTTGAACTCCTGCGGTTTAATATCAATGAATTTGGTGGACAAATTGCGTACGATAATACGGCGCTGATTACTGTAACGCCTGAGGATGCTCACCACCATGGGAAATCAGTATTTAATTTGGTTCAAGTTACCCGAGAACGCATTGCTGTTGCCCTAAAAGAACAATCGGAATCGTGGGCATGGGGTGAAATATTGCTGCCTTTTATTTCAGTTATTGGTGTTATTCTATTTGGTGTTTTATGGTGGAGATGGGTAAGCCGGGTTTTTCGGTTTTTGCGGGATAAAACGGCCGCTGATGGTGGGCGAATTTTTCAGAAAACGAAGTTTAAGAATTACAATTTTATAGATCAAAAACGAGGCTTAGTAATTTTGCATTGGCTTACCAAACTGGGCCGTATCCTTTTGTTGGGATTGGGGTATTATGCTTTGCTCCTTATCGTATTTAGCTTTTTTCCTGCAACAGAAGGAATGGCGTCCAAGTTGTTCGAATATGTCGTCCAACCTTTTTTGAGTTTATTCCAAGGATTGGTTGCCTATTTGCCGAACCTCATTAAAATGGTGGTAATCATTTTTATCGCTAAAAGTATTGTTCGGTTTTTAGCTTATTTATCCGAAGAAATTGAGCATGGATCCATTGATATATCGGGGTTTTATAAAGATTGGGCCAACCCTACATTTAACATATTCCGCTTTTTGGTGTATGCCTTTACCTTTATTGTGATTTACCCCTACTTACCGGGTAGCGAATCGCCCATTTTTGCAGGAGTTACCGTGTTTATTGGTTTGTTGCTGGCATTGGGGTCCATTCCTAGTGCTCAGAATTTCATTGCCGGAATTGTTATGACTTATATGCGGGCTTTTACCATTGGGGACCGAATTAAGATGGGGGACCACAGTGGAGTGGTGGTGGAGAAAAATATCCTTTCGCTTCGGATTCGGACGTCCAAAAACGAGGACATAACTGTTCCCAATAGTCAGGTTTTAAGTAATAAAACCATTAATTATTCGAGCAATACGGATAAAAATGGGGTGATTTTGCATACGAGTGTAACGGTGAATTATGATATACCGTGGCAGCGGGTTCATGCGCTTTTAGAAGAAGCCGCAGAAAATACCGAAATGATTTTGGACGAACCCAGGCCGTTTGTTTTGGAACGGGAGTTGGCCAAAGACGGGGTGCGGTATCAGGTAAATGCCTTTACCAAAAATGCAACCCAATTGTCGGCCGCTTATGCTCAGTTGCACCAAAATATTCTGACCGTTTTTAAAGGAGAGGGAATACCTCTTGGTTATTAAGTTTGAGGGTACTATCCATCTGGAAAGGACAAAACAGGAAAGTAGCAAAATAGACCTATTGGAACCTCCTATGTTGTGTATGGCTACAAAGGTTATTATTGGGAAGAGGGAGGAGTGATTTTGGGCAAAATGGATTCAAGGAACACGTTTTCACCAATGAAACGGATTATGATGGGGTGCAGTTGCAATTGTCGGATACTGACGTGGATTTGGAAGTAAATGGTAGTGCAATTGAGCTTAACTCATATGGGTTTGGATTATTACTTTGCCTAGGAATTATGCGAAAAACAAGGAAATTTTGAGCCTATATTGGGTTCCGATACCATTATTGAGGCCGAATTTAGTAAAGATTAATACGGAATTGGCAGTTCCGATATTTGTAAGACAAGTATTTCGGTTCCATAAGGCAATACTTTTTTTACCATCAATAAATTTCTAGTTATGAAAGTGTGAATTTCTGCGATAAAACGATATTTTTGTAAAATAAAAGGATGGTGAAACCTTTTTCATCAGGCACTAGTCGTTTTTGAAGTCTAATTTATACACACGGAAGTTGGAAATTAAACACATTTATTGGTTTGCTCCATTTAATTTGAACGGACCAAGTACTCGGTATCGAGGATTTTATCCCTTAGAGGTTTTAAAAAAGGATTTCGGAATTAATAGTGATTTTACTTTTCCCGAAAAAAGTAAAAGTGGGGTATGGAATTTTATCAAAATTTATTCCAAAGCACTGCTGTTTAGGCGGAAAGATTCCATCATTGTTATCCAGAAAATATGTAGTAATCGTATTTACTCCAATTTATTGAAGTTCCTGGTTATCCTCCAATCAAAAAACACCCTATTTGATGTGGATGACGCAGAATATTTACGGCATAACAACGGAACCCTTCATTTTTTTTTAAAGAATTGTAAGAAAATAACTGTTGGTAGTTCTGCCCTCAAAGAATATTGTGAAACCTATAATAAGCAAGTATACCTTTTAACCTCCCCAATAGTTGAGCACCCTAACCAGAAGGTTAAGAGGAATTTGATTCCTAATATTGGATGGGTGGGTGATTTTGGAAACGGGAATAAGATTTCCCAAGAATTTTCCCATAAAAAGAGTGTTTATGATATTTTATTCCCTCAAATAAAAAAAATTGATACTCCCATAATTTTAACCCTAATTGGAGTGAAAAATGAAAATGACATTCCCGAAATTTTTAATTATTTTAAAGATCATTCCAACATAGAAATTAAGATTCCTACAAATCTAAATTGGGAAAAGGACGATTGGGTTTATTCCGAAATCGAAAAATTTGATATTGGAGTTTCTCCAATGACAAACCACTTATTTAATGTCTCAAAATCAGCATTTAAGGCAAAGCAATATTTATCCGTTGGTATTCCGACAATAGCCAGTGATGTCGGGGAGAATGATAAATTTGTTAAGCATAATAAAAATGGCTTTATATGTAAAAATGGGATTGAGTTTTCCAAAGCATTATCTCAATTACTGGAAATGAACGATGAAGAGTATTTCGATTTGAGTCGGAATGCAATGCGGAATAAGGAAGAGTTTTCGATGAATAAATATTGTAGTCTTCTGCTTGAAATGTATCAAATTTGAGTCTTAATAGTTGCTATTAAATCCCAGAAAACTCATTATAGATCGTTTCTGCTCATATATTTGGGGCACGCGCTCCTTTATTTAATTATAAGTTTCCCACCAGCAACTAATTGTTGGCCTGTTAAAAGTTGAAAAAAGTAAAGTCCACTGACTAAGTTCTCCCTTTCAATTCTTATTTGGCCAGGCCTAAGGTTGTTGATTGACCGGATAATTTGTCCTTGACTGTTTAAAACATTCAGGGAAAATTCTCGGTTTTTTGGGCCATTTAATTGAAGGGTTGTGTATTCGGTAAATGGATTTGGAAATGCAGAAACGCTTAGTTCTGGCGAATCTTTCTCATATATTGAAACCAAGCCACGGACGTCAATTTTCACTACAAACATGTCTGTATCCGCCCCAACAGTGCTTTTGCTAGAGCCCAGCAGTACAAATCCTCCATCTAAAGTTTGCCACGCGCTGGATGCTTCACTTAAGATTCCATTTGGGTAAGTATACTCCCATTCAACGGTGCCAGTATCGTCTGTTTTTATGCAGTACATTTCTTGTGTGCCATTGACCGTGTTTTCTTTTTGACCAACAAGGACGAAGCCTCCTTCAGCTGTTTGCTGAACCGACCGTCCAATGTCCCGGCCAGTTCCTCCGTAGTAATTACTCCATTGCTCGTTGCCCAACGAATCGGTTTTAACCAGAATTAAGTTCCCACCAAGTTCGGCCTCATATCCCAATAGGATGAATCCACTATCAGAGGTTGCATACAGCGATTTTCCAACAACATTGGACGATGTTCCAAATGTCCGCGTCCAGGTTGTGTCGCCAGAACCATTGGTTTTCACAAAATACATGCCGCTCTCAGAGCCACCAATCATCCCATAACCACCATCACTTGTTTGGCTTATTTCAAAAGCGAAACCTCCTTTATGCACCTTATTCCATTCCTCATTTCCGCTGTTGTCCGTTTTTAGCATGTAGGTGTCCTGGGGGCCAAAACTATCTGTTTTGCCAACCGCAATGAAACCTCCGTCTGATGTTTGTTGTACAAATTGTCCATGTACGGCACCAAATTTTTTGTTCCAAACTTCATTTCCGTCTGGGTCGGTTTTAATAAGTACTAGGGGGTCATTTGTTCCTGAAGAACCACAAATAATATACCCTTTATCTGAAGTCTGCATTACGGAACCAAAAGGGTGCACACTGGAAGTTCCGGCGTACGTTCGCGACCATTGCTGATTTCCTTGATTGTTGGTCTTGACCAAATAAAGATCATGATCTCCGCTACCAAAACTCTTGGTTATACCAAAAAGGATGTATCCTCCATCTGCAGTCTGTTGTACTGATAATCCTAGGTCATTATTAGGTCCACCGTAGGTTTTTTGGAAACTTGTCTGCCCAAAAATGGTTAATCCGGTTACAAAGATTAGGGTAGTGAGAAATAGGGCTTTCATGTGGCTGGTTTTGTTAAGATGTACTTCAACGATCCCGCATATCCTAAGAAATGATTTTTGAAAATCATCGACTCAGAATCATCGGGGAATATGTTGTTTGTTGAGTCGTAGTAAGTTAACTAATTTCACCCAGGATCAAATCATTTGGATTTGAAATAGTTAGTTTTCATCTTCAATTGATGTTGGCGTTTGGGGAGGTTTGCATTGGGGGTAAAAGAAATAAACCAGAATAAGGTGCGTTCTCTTTGGGATAACCGCAAACCGATTAACCTAATATAAAACCACATCATGCTTCGAAAAAAATGCTTAATTACCCTCTTTTTCTTGCTTGCTTTAACCTTAATAAATTGTGAAAAGGATACTCCAAGATGCCCACCGTTTTTAGGCGATTATTTCAGGATTTCTGGCATTTCCCAATTTTCTCATCAGTATTGGGCCGGTGATACTACCTTGCAAATTCTTCAAGATAATTCTAAGCTTGATTTCGAAAACTACAATGGCCTCATTCTCAACTATTCGGTTGATTATTATGGCTATAACAAAATGCAACCTTCAATTTCTTTTGGCCAACTTTATGCTCTTTCGTGCAGATCGAGTGGATTATTAGGATCCAAGGAAAAGTATAAGGATATACAAATTGTTACGCTCAATGATTTTAACAGTGATTTTGGAAAAGGGGATACCATTAATGATTTAATAAGAATTAGGTCCTATGGAACAATCGAAGATTTTTTGATTGAAAATGACTCAAACACGATTAAAAACCATAATATTAATTTCTATTTAACCCAAGAGCCTACAAGGGATTCAAAATTTAAAGTGAAAATTTTTATCGAATTTCAAAATGGGGTTGCGGTCTCCAAAGAATCAACGACATTGGAATTTGATTGAGCTGTTTTGACGGACAATAAGGATGTGACTTGAGGTTTTTCTAAACGCTGAAGTTAAATTATTCAATGCTCGTTTATTACATTTATGGATATCATCTAATAACAGCAAATTAATGAAAGTCGGATTTTTCATTATCTCCATTATGATATTAATTTTTGATTTGAAATCCCAAGACTCCAAATTGGAAGGCTTGTATTATAATGGATATGGTACAGATTTGGAATTGAAAGAAGATGGTTCATTTTGGATTCGACATATCCCTAGAGAAAGAGGCTGCAATTTTGAGGACTATAGTTCTTCAGGACATTGGAGGATCAGAAATGGAATTATTGATTTAATCAGCCTGGAAAATGTAAAAAGAAATTCAGGTTCGATTAGAATTAACTCGCGGGATAGTTTGAGCCCAGATAGTATATATGTTAAAGTGATTTCAGCTTTAAATAAAAGCCCTGTACCCTTCGCTTCAATAGTTCTAATTAATGGATCTAATCATTATTTGGAATCCGTAAATACAAGCTTTGATGGAGTTGCTAGGTTTAAAAATCAGCATTTTTCTACTATGAAGATAAGCACGGTTGGTTTCTCACCCATTACGATGGACCAAACCAAAATTCAAAAAAAACTATTCAGAAATAGTACTGGAGCCTGGTGGCTCAAAAAAATTATTGGAAGGAACGGCAAGGTTAAAATTTAAAAAAAATGGAACGATAAGAATTGTTAGAGCTAGTGGTGTAAAAGGGTTTGATTTTAGGAAATATTAGTGAATCACGGACCAGGTTGAATACCAGTCTTTACGTCCCAAAATTACAGTGGGCATAATTAGTAATACTGATATCCAATAGATTAAGTTGATTCACTTATTTCATATTAATTGAACCAACAGAATAAAGGAAAACTGAAACAATAGGGTTGAGCAACACAAAAATAAAATTACCTGAATATGGAAAAGTATAACGCATACCCCGGCATTATTCACAGAGCAAAAGCAGTCATAACGGATACGGTTGTTCTAATATTTCTTATGATGTTTATTAGCTATACCTTTTCACTTTTTGAAACGATTAATGGAACAGTAAAAATGGTTGTTTTTATTTCGGTTGTGTTTTTATACGACCCAATTTTAACAAGCCTTTTTGGTGCAACAATTGGTCATAGAGTAAATGGAATAAAAGTAAAGCGAGCAAGTAATCAAGAAAAAAATTTATTGTTCCCCATTGCCTTAGTGCGTTATCTTTTGAAATTCTTTCTGGGTTTGATTTCCCTTTTAACCATTGGAGGAAATAAGGAGAAAAGAGCAATTCACGACTTAGCTGTGGATTCCATTGTATTATTCCGTTAATACATGTTTTTTTAGTGTGGGAAAGATTGGCTTCATCAACACCTAGAACAAGCTAATTTATCCAAGATCATTTTGTGAGAAATGAAGTAAGCAATCAATGGTAAAATTCTTGTCCAACTGCAGAATAATTTTCACCTAAAGGGCTCGGAAAAATTACGTTTTTGTTTTTTTCCTTCAAACCACTAAACTCCCTACTAGAACCTCTCTACTTCTCACCCCTTCCAAAACTCATCAAAGCCACTAACCACCACCACTGAAGGCCTTGGTTTGTGATTGCCACCGTGGGGCCAGTTGCTGAAATACCTGTTGTGGTCCTTGGAACCTTCGCCAGGATGCTGAACACTCAAAAATAAATGCTGCCCATCAGGGGTAAAACAGGGGCCTGTTAATTCGGCATTGGTTGGGGCCGACATGATCTGCAGCACTTCCCCAGCTTGTTTTCCGGAGTTGGGGACCAAAAACAAACCATTATTTCCAAACTCGGCATAGGGTGGTTTGTTGGTTTTATAGCCTGAAATGTCGGAAGTAAACCACAAGTTTCCATGCGGGTCAAAGGCCATGTTGTCTGGACAAGCAAATCCAGTTTCTGGACCACCAGTGAGAAGGTGATCTGCTTGGAAACGTTTCCCTTGGTACCCATCCAACTCCCGGATGCGCATAATGCTACCAAAAGGATTGTTGTTTTCGGAATTGTTGGTTAAGGCTACTAGGATGTCGCCCGTGTTGGGGTCGCGCTCAATGTCTTCGGGTCTGTCTAGTTTACTACCCCCCACCAAATCTGCCGCTTTTCGCAAGTAGGTGAGAACTTCGGTTTGATCCTTAAAATAACTTTTCAAGGCTGGTTGCTGTTCCCAACTGAGGGGAATCCACAGGCCTTTCTCCATGTTGGCAACAAACAAGTCGCCGTGTTCCAAAGAGCCAGGATCGCGGGCTATGTATTTGTACAAACATTGGAAGTTGGTATCATCTCCAGTGTATACCACAACGCGCTGGTCTTCTTCTTCAACCACATGCGCACATTCGTGGGCACACCGTCCCAATCCGATGTGCTTTTTAGCTTCTTTGGTTGCTGGATTAAATTCTACAACCCAACCATAGTGCTCACTAGGCCTGTTGAAGTGGTTTTGCCAACCCAAATATCCTTCTGTGGCTTCCTGTTCCGGAACTTGGGTTTCGCCCCAAAAGGTGTCGTAATTTTCTTCACATGTAAGGATGGTACCCCATGGGGTTAATCCACCACTGCAATTGGCCAAAGTTCCGATGGCTTCTGGGGATCCTTTGATGGATTCATTCCGAGAAAACGGGATAGGGACGTTGGCGTGTAACTGATAACCTTGACCATCCAAGTCAATTTTCCAATCGCCATTTTGGAAAGTTAAATCCCAAATGGAACCGCCCACTTGCTGCATTTCTGCAATAACCTGATCTTTGGTTTTGTTTAGCGGTGTCGCTTTACTCACAAAAAATGGATCAATATATTCGTGGTTCACCCACAATTTGGCGCGGGTGGCACTGATGGGGATAAATTGCAGGAAGTCGTTGTTG
Organism: Luteibaculaceae bacterium; assembly: GCA_047618705.1. GTDB lineage: Bacteria > Bacteroidota > Bacteroidia > Flavobacteriales_D > Luteibaculaceae > JBLHJD01. The sequence continues at coordinate 7,237 of JBLHJD010000018.1, read as the reverse complement.
TATCCAAACTTAAGCTTGTTGCTCAAAGTGTCTTCCCACGAGGCGAGGATTTTATACCGCAGTGCAGGATGGGTAAGGAGCTGATCTTTGGCAGAAGGTAAAATAGGATGGATGTGTCCCCCGTGGGATTGTCCAAAACTCAGGTGGGGTGCTACCATTACACCCGCGGTTCCCCAGCCCAAAAACGATAAAAATTGCCTTCTTTCCATAGTTCAAAAATCGAATAACGAAGAAAGCAAAAATATAGTCCCTAGTCAATGGCTTTATAGGAAGTTAATATTCCTTTAATAAGGGCCGAGCTAAATCCTTGGTGCTCCATTTCGTTGAGGCCAGCTATTGTGCACCCTTTTGGCGTGGTAACCTTATCAATCAGGGCTTCGGGGTGTTGATCTTGATCTTGCATTAATTTGGCTGCTCCCATTACCGTTTGTTCCACAATAATTTCGGCAGTTTTGGCTGGAAAACCAATTTCAATTCCTGCTTGGGTCATGGCTCGCATAAATCGCAATACAAAAGCGGTTCCACAAGCGCCCAAAGCGGTGGCGGCATTCATCAAGGATTCTTCAATCAATTCGGAAATACCGATGGTGTTAAATATGTCCTGTATTGCAGTGTCCCATTCTTTGGTACCCCGTTTAGAGGCAATGCAGGTCATGGATGTTTGCACCTCTGCTGCAATATTCGGCATGGCTCTATAAACCGGGATTGTTACGTTTAAAGTCTCATCAATTTCGTCCAAAGAAACGCCTGAAGCCAATGAAACAAGCACCTGTTTTTCGGGATTCAAAATGGCTTTTATTTCAGCCAAGGCAGCATGAATGGTATAGGGTTTAAATCCCAGAATAATGACATCGGCATCTTGAGCGGCTTCAATATTGTTGGTGGTAATGCTTATACCCTTGGAAGCCAAACCAACTAAAGGAGTTAAGTTTCTCCGGGTAGCAGTAATTGAATAATTGCTGTTGGATAGTAATAATCCCTCAGCAATAGATGTTCCCAAGTTTCCGCATCCCAATATAGCCAGTTTCATGCCGTATTATTTTGGAGCTAAGGTAGGGGATGGCTAGCAAACATGACTGTTTTCAAAGTTTTTTAGCAAGAGGTGTTTTATGTATCTCTTTCGGAGGTAGTGCTATTTCCGGATTTGCATTTAGTGGAGTTTTGGATAAAGGGAGTTCCCTCAGAATAACGGAGAAAATTTCATTAATAGCTTAACTCCATCTTTTCTATCATTTCTACCATGGAAAGTTATTCCAAGGTAGATGTAAAAAAAGCCCATAAAAAAAGGGCACCAAAAGGTGCCCTGAGTTTGTGTTTAAAATAATGATTTTAGTTTTGCCTTGTCCTCGGCCAAGAACCAGATATTCAGGAAAAAAACGATCAAGGCAATAATTAATCCTGAAGGCTCCTGATATACATGGAATAAAACAATACCAATGGAGATGGGAAAAAACATGGTTGCAGCCAATGCTCTTGTTCTCGGAAGCATAAAAAGCACTCCGGCCGTAATTTCTACAATAGCAACCAGAGGAAATATCCACCCACTTTCCATAAATGCACCCATCAGTGCCATGGCCCCTTCCGACATTTCATGTGGTTCTATATATTGAAAAATCTTGTTCAATCCACCATTCAGGAGCAAAAGTCCCAATAGGATACTGAGGATTCGTAGAATAATACCTTTCATGATTTATTGGTTTTGTGTAAATCCAAGGTAGGGATTTTTGGCTGTTCGATCGTGAAATAGTTATGCACACGAATTGCGTTGGTGCGGATATCCTGCTTATTTTTGTGGCATGTCAGAAACGAGGATAAACAAGTACTTAGGTGAAGTTGGATATTGTTCGCGCAGGGAAGCGGATAAACTAGTGGAAGCAGGGAAGGTGATGATCAACGGAGAGCTCGCGGTAATGGGCTCTAAAGTAAAGCCCGGCGATGCGATTGAAGTAGACGGAAAAAACATCAAAAGCCGCAAAAAGAAGAACGTGTACCTCGCATTTCACAAGCCGGTTGGGGTAGTGTGTACCACAGATACCAAAAGGGAAGAAGACAACATCATCGATTTCATCAACTACCCAACTCGTATTTTCCCAATTGGGAGGTTAGACAAACCCAGCGAAGGCCTCATTTTTTTGACGGACGATGGGGATATTGTCAACAAGATATTACGGGCTAGAAATCACCACGAGAAGGAATACATTGTTACTGTAAATCAACCCATTACGGAGGAATTTATTGAGCAAATGGGGAGTGGTGTACCCATTTTAGAAACCACAACTAGGCCGTGTGTGGTTATACAAATCAGCACGTATAAGTTCAAAATTATCCTAACACAAGGTTTAAATCGGCAGATCCGGCGGATGAGTGAACATTTGGGCTACCGCGTAACCAAGTTAAAACGGATCCGGATTATGAACATGGAGTTGGACGTTCCGGCTGGGAAGTGGAGGCATTTTACCGAGGAGGAATTAGCGGAACTGGAGGCATTGTGCTCCGATTCAGCCAAAACGTATGAGGAAGAATTAGAAAAGGCCAAACAAGAAAACAAGGAGTCATGAATTTTGATCGAGAATTAGCCAAAAGAAGTAATGACTCCTGCGAGTTGTGTTCTGCCACTGAAAATTTAGGTGCTTTTAAAATTGAGCCACCTAAATATGATACCATGGAGGATCAAATTTGGGTTTGTTCTACCTGTTCTGAGCAAATGAATGATTCCGAAAAAATTGATCCAAACCATTGGCGTTGTTTAAACGACAGTATGTGGAGTGAGGTTATGGGGGTTAAGGTGATGGCCTGGCGTATGTTGCAACGGGTAAAGGAACACGGTTGGTCTGCGGATTTGTTGGACATGATGTACCTCGAGGAAGAAGATTTAAACTGGGCCAAAGCCAGTGGGGATGGTTCTGAGGAGGAAAAGCTGATCCACCGCGATAGCAACGGTGCCATTTTGGAAGCTGGAGATTCTGTGGTAGCCATTAAAGACCTCAATGTTAAGGGATCAAGTATAGTTGTGAAAAGAGGAACGGCAGTTCGGAATATTACCTTATCTTATGAAAGCGCGGAGTACATTGAAGGTAAGGTTGATGGACAGAACATTGTTATTTTAACGAAATACGTTAAAAAATAAGGCCCGATTTATCTTTTGAAAAGCGGTATTCTTTTATGAGCAAATTTTTTAGAAGTATTGGATTGGGATTGTTGGGGTTAGGTGTTGTTGCTTGCTCTAACAATGACGAAAACAACGCGGTGGACAACAATGCTCAATTGGGGCAAAAAAGTAAAGTTCAAGTTGCTTTAATGGATGCACCTGGGAATTACCAGGAGGTGTTCATTGATCTAGTGGATGTAGAGGTTAAACAAGATTCCTCTTGGGCAAGTTTGGACGGTTTTCTGCCAGAAGTTATTGATTTGATGTTGTTGGTAGGTGGGACTCAGGAAAACCTAGGGAGCATTGACCTCAACGGTAGTGAGTTCGGTGAGATCAGATTGATTTTAGGGCCAAATAACCAAGTACTGGTTGATAGTGTGTATGAGGAGCTTAACGTTCCTTCTGGTTCAAGTAGTGGTCTGAAAATAAAAATTAAGGACTCACTTGTTGCAGGTGTAAACTACAAATTAACCATTGATTTTGATGTAGCTAAGTCTGTTGTTGAAGCGGGGAACTCCGGGAAATATAATTTAAAACCGGTATTGCGTGGTTATTTAGAACAAACTGAAGGGCCGTCTGCTTTTGGAACGATTGAAGGAGTGGTTTCTCCGAATTATGTAAGTGCAATTTCTGCTATTACCGCCGGGGATACCATTTCAACGTACACTGACTCTTTGGGAAATTACAAATTTGCTCTTTTGGATGCAGGAAATTACGCCATCTCCGGTAGTACATACTTAGATTCCTCCCAAATATTCACCAACTCTTTAGAGGTGTTGGTGGTTGCGAACGAAACGGTAGTTGCTGACACTTTATTTTATTAATAAAATAGGCAATTATCGAGTTTTATTAAAAGTAAAGTATTTTAAGTTTTGAATTATTTAGTCCAAATTTTCTGGGTTTGTTTTAAACTCGGAGTAGTCGGTTTTGGTGGACCTGCGGCCCACATAGCCTTAATGCGCCAAGAGTTAGTTGAAAAACGAAAGTGGCTTAGCGAATCCCATTTTTTGGATTTAATGGGGTTCACCAATCTTATTCCAGGACCCAACTCCACCGAAATGATCATGCATTGTGGTCGAGAAAGGGGTGGAGTCCTGGGTTTATTTGCTGCTGGAATTGCATTTATAACGCCCGCCGTAATCCTTACTGGATTATTGGCGAGTTTTTATGTTGAATTTGGTGATAATCCCTGGGTAGCCAAGTTCTTGAAAGGATTAACTCCCGCTGTTTTCATTTTTATTCTGGGTGCAACGCTCAAATTGGGGCAAAAAGCCTTAAAAAACAAAATGCTGTACGGAATTGGGATTTTGGCGCTTATCCTGAGTTTTTTGGGGCTAAGTGAAATTTTGGTTTTGGCATTGTGTAGCCTTGGCTACTTTTTATTCCAACAAATGGATAAAAAGCCCGATCTGAAATCCCTTATGCCTTTGGGTTTAATGGGTTCATTAACCCCAATTGTGAGCTCACTCACTACCACTACATTGTTTCTGAAGTTTCTGAAAATTGGTGGAATACTGTATGGGTCTGGCTATGTGCTTTTTGCCTTTGTAGAAGGGGAGTTTGTAACGCCTGGATATTTATCCTACCAACAGCTTGCAGAGGCTATCGGAATTGGTCAGGTTACACCGGGTCCAGTTTTATCTACGGCCACCTTTATTGGGTACCAACTGCTGGGTTGGAAAGGGGCTTTGTTGGCTACCCTTGGTATTTTCTTACCCTCCTTTTTATACGTCCTATTCCTCGGGCCCCATTTGCATCGTTGGGCTCAAAATAAAACAATTCGGGTGATTTTAGATGGGGTTAATGCCAGTGCAGTTGCTTTAATTGCTGTGGTGTTAATTCAGTTGGGAAGCACGGAATTAATGGGGTGGATGCCTTTGGCGCATACGGCTGTCCTAGGGCTGATTTATTTCTATAAAAAATGGACCAATCCTTTTTTAATTCTGGGCTTAAGTACACTATTGGCCTTCATTTATTAACCCCACCGGGGAGCTTTACATTTTACACCAAAAGGATTCCGTTTACTGTGGATGTTATACCGTAACCGAAAAGAGGAAACAGGATAAATTTCTACATCCCATTTAGGGTTCAAGGGGGGCTCTTTCCCATAATTACGGTACACGTAACGTCCAAAATAAAAGGTGGATTCTAGAACAAAACTTATCCTGTGAGTAATGCCAAACATGATCCCAAAACCTGATTCCAATCCCCAAGAATGAATTTCGCTGGAATGATCTTCATTAACATAAGGTGGAAATACATAACGGGCCTCCAGTTTTCCCCAGGAAGAAGTTAGTAAGAAGGGGACGTATAAGAGATAATTTCGCCTCTTTAACACAGATTTACTCAATCCCACTGATGCCTTTTCGAAAAAAAAGGAACTAGATCTTTGCTCATTATTGAATAAAATAGGGCCTCCAGTACCCGAAGTTTTTTGCCTTGAATAGGCCAGGTGAAAATAACCCCAGGGAAAGTAATAACCTACTGACCCACCATTGAGTGGAAAAAACTTCCAGTTATAACTCTGATAAAATCGCTCCCCATCCAAGGGTTTTCCGTACGAAAAGGCATTTAAATCCACGCAAAACCCTTCATGGGCTATAAGGGACTTCACCTGGGCTTGGCTCATCTGAATACCAAAAAAGAAACCAAGAATCAGCAATAAGGAAGTTCGATGTACTTGCATGTGTATGCTTTTGTTTAAAGTAAAGCAGGAGTATACTCCTTCCTTTAATTTAACAAAAAAAAGTGAGGTACTACGGCTTCTCTTTAATTAATGTGTAGGTATCTAAGGCTTTGCCTTTATAACTTAATTCAAAGTAGAAATACGCATCTTCCGTTTTTGGTTTGCAAATAGTGCCAATCTCCTTGGCCTTTTTCACCTTCCGATTCTCCGGATATTTGGGAGTAATCCCCTCATATTTTGCGCTCCACCCGTTAATGTGATCTACCAACAGGGTAAAACACCCATTTTTTTGAGGTAAAATGCGGCGAATTTTCCCGGGTAGGGTAGCCATAACAGGTTTTCCTTCTTCTGCCCAGTATAATACTCCTGTTTTCATTAATGGAGTAGTTATTAAGGCTGTTTTAGCTAAATCTTCACCGTGCACCCAGGATGGCGCCGAAACGTGAATCGGGGCCTTTAAATTGGGGATAAAATCTTGCGAAAAACCCAATTGGGTTAGGCCAACAAAAATAAGGAGTAGTAGTTTTTTCATTATTTGTTAAAATGGTGGAACATAAATGCATAAATGTCCGCTGCTTCATCAATCTGTTTAGCTACTGGTTTCCCTGCACCGTGCCCAGCATTAATATCAACGCGGAGAATCATCGGATTATTGGAGGTGTTTTTTTCCTGCAGCTCTGCTGCAAATTTAAACGAATGTGCGGGAACTACCCTATCATCATGATCTCCAGTTACAACAAGGGTTGCAGGGTAATCGGTTGGAATTACGTTGTGCACAGGACTGTATCCTTTCAGGTATTCAAACATTTCTGGGCTGTCGTCGCTTCGACCATAATCTCCGGCCCAAGCCCAACCAATCGTAAACTGGTGGTAGCGCAACATATCCAAAACACCGACTGCAGGAATTGCCACAGCAAATAGATCGGGACGTTGGGTGAGGACTGAACCAATAAGTAATCCTCCGTTAGACCTTCCTTCTACGGCCAACTTCTTGGATGACGTATACCCCTCTGCAATTAAAAATTCGGCAGCTCCTATGAAATCGTCAAACACATTTTGTTTGTTCATCTGGGTTCCAGCTTCGTGCCAAGCTTCTCCATATTCACCTCCACCTCTCATGTTGGCCACCGCATACACACCACCATTTTCTAGGATGGCAGTACGGCTAATGGAAAAACCAGGGGTAATGGAAATGTCAAATCCACCATATCCATACAAGAGAGTAGGGTTGGTCCCATCCCGCTTTAATCCTTTTTTATGCGTAATAAATAAAGGGATTTGAGTACCATCTTTGCTCGGGAAAAACACCCGTTTGGTTTCATATGCATCGCTGTCGAAATCTACATCTGGAGCGTTAAAAATAGCCAGTTCACCCCCAACTAAATCATACACGTAGTTTGTGC
>JBLHJD010000017.1:0-24482 GCA_047618705.1 Luteibaculaceae bacterium | reverse complement strand
TCTGTATTTTCCAGTACCCCAGATGCTTCGTTGGTCCAGACCGTCGCATTTTTGAGGAGATAACTATTGGTGTTGTCTTTACCTAAAACAAAAGGCAAGGTTTGAGTTTTTGGGAAATCTTTTTTGTCTTTAACCGTGTCTTCAACTTTCTCATCAGGCGCAGAAATAAAGGTCAATTGACCCTCTTTTATTTCCCCATTTGGTGTCCGAATCTGAAGTGCATATCCATTTTTTAGTGGGCCACTACTCACTAAACTTACACCACCTTCGGCAAACAAGTTGTCCATTTTAAAAGACCAATCCCCGCTATCCCATTTGAGTTTTCCTGTTAAAACGGTGGTGTCTCCATTCACCACTTTGGTAACATTGAGGACCTCACTTGTCAGTGAACTTTCCCATGTAATAGTGTCCAATGAGAAGGTGTACTTCCCTGGTTTCCCAATGCGGTTTTGTGTAGATGAGATATCGGTTTTTGTACCATTTACCCACGTTTCCAATAACTCACCGTCCTCAAATAGGTTTCCGTCGGCAACCAAAAAGTTGGCGTAGTGCCCTGGACTTAAACTTCCAACGTCACTTCCACTACCTATCCATTGTGCCGGAATGGTGGTAAGTGCAGCCAAAGCCTTTTGCTCGTCCAGCCCATTGGCAATAGCTTTGCGCAGGTTTTTCCAAAAATCTTTTCCACCTACCTTATCCGTGCTAATTACAAATGGGATGTTGTTTTTTTGCATCAAAGCTGCATTAAATGGGGCAAGCTCCCATTCCTTCAAATCCGTGTAGGTAAGTAACTTGGCTTCTTCAGGATCATTAATGTCGTATGCCTTTGGGAAATCCATATTGAGGATTAACTGACTATTGGATGCCCTAATTTGAGATATCCATTTGTAGGCGTCGTTGCCACCGTATGCAATAGGGGTTTGGTTAAACTCCTGCGCCAATTTATTGGTTCTCAACACGGTTTGCGCATCTCCAGCTTCAAAAATCCAAGGCTGTTTACGCAAGCTGTTAAATGCTGCTAAGCTCAAATTCTCATGGTCCCTATTGACTTTTGAACTATACCAATCTGCATCCGAAATAGCTTGTTTAATTAGAGCAATTGACCCCATTAAAGAACTTGGGTAACTTTGCTTGGAAACACCTTTACTGTAAGAAAAAAACAAACCGGCCGTATTGTTGATTATACTTTCATGTTGGTTTTCTCCCACCATAATTAACATTCCACTACCGCGAATTATACCATCCTTTTTGTGCGTTAACACGGAGGTTACTCCCTTTTCTAATAGTCCTTTTCGGGATTTTTCGTCCGTAGAAAATCCATCAACCCCATTTTGTTCAGGCTTAATGGCTTCGTTCCAGTAATAAGGCCCAGGGGTAGATGATTCTAACTGCGGCCTTGGGTTCCAAGGCTTACCCTCCGCCTTTGGCTGTCCGTAATTCGACCAAAGTTCTACAAACCCAGGGTAAATATGGAGATCTCCATAGTCGATTACCCGAGCATCCTTGGGCATACTACTTTTGGGTCCCACTCTTCTGATACGGCCGTCCTGGAAAAGGAGGTAGCCGTTGTCAATAGACTTGTAAGGGCTGATATGGATTTTTTTGGCCAGAATCACCACCGATTCTTTGAAATTCTCCCGGCTTCCGTTGGTAGGGAAGGTTGTTTGTCCCCACGAAATGGTGGAAACAAAAAAGAGGGAAAAAAGGATAATGGACATTTTTCTCATGAACACGAAATTAAACGACCATTTCAAAAAACCAAGAACTTAAAATCGGTTAAATTTCAAACCTAAAGTGAAATTAATGGCTAAGCAGAAAGTAAAAACCGTGTTCGTTTGTCAGAATTGTGGAACAAAATCCGCTAAATGGAACGGGAAATGCAACGGTTGCGGGGAGTGGAATACTTTGGTGGAAGAAGTGGAAGTGGCTAAACCGGTTAACCGGGGTTGGACACCTGTGGTAAAAAAAGAAAACCGTTTTCAGCTTTTAGATGACGTTGTTAGTAAAAAAGCAGACCGAATAATTTTTGACGATGAGGAACTCAACCGTGTTTTAGGGGGTGGAATTGTGATGGGAAGTTTGGTTTTACTGGGTGGAGAGCCCGGAATTGGAAAATCAACCTTGCTGTTGCAAATAGCTTTAAAAAATCCCCACCTCAAAGTAGCCTATATAACGGGGGAGGAAAGTGCGGAGCAAATTAAACTGAGAGCGGTACGAATTGGTGGGCTGAACAAAAGTTGTTTTGTGTTAACCGAAACCAGTACCACCGAGATTTTTAATGTGCTCGGGCAACACAGTTTCGATTTGGTGATAGTAGACTCGGTGCAAACTTTATATACCGAGGTATTGGAAAGCAGCCCGGGATCGGTAAGTCAAATTCGGGAAACAGCTTCGGAGTTTTTACGCTTTTCTAAATCTTCGGGCATACCGGTTGTTTTGGTGGGACACATTACCAAAGATGGCTCCATAGCCGGACCAAAAGTGTTGGAGCACATGGTAGACGTGGTGTTGCAGTTTGAGGGAGATCGAAATTTTATGTTCCGTCTGTTGCGGGGAATTAAGAATCGATTCGGGAGCACGCACGAATTGGGGATTTATGAAATGAAACAGGAGGGGATGATCCCTGTAAAAGATGCCGGTGCTGTTTTGTTGTCGAATTTGGATGAAGATTTTTCCGGGATAGGAATTGGATGTGCCATGGAAGGAAACCGTAATTTAATGGTGGAAGTGCAAGCATTGGTTTCTACAGCGGTGTATGGTACACCTCAAAGAAGTACTACGGGGTTTGACCTCAGGAGATTAAACATGCTCCTGGCAGTTTTAGAAAAACGCTGCAAATTTAATTTAGGAACCAAGGATGTTTTCCTGAACATAACAGGTGGACTTAAGGTAGAAGATCCCGGCTTAGATTTGGCTGTTGTTATCGGAATTTTGAGCAGTACAGCAGACTTCCCGGTTCCCCGCGATTATGTATTTATTTCAGAGGTTGGATTGTCTGGGGAGTTGCGGTCCGTTTCGCGCATGGAAGCCCGGTTACGGGAGGTCGAAAAATTGGGATTCCGGAAAGCATTTATTTCGGGATTTGGAGAAACGAAGTTCCGTGACTTGGGATTGGAATTGGTAATTTGCCAAAAAATTGAAGAGGTAGTCGCACATTTATTTGGGTAATGAAGAGAGTAATATTTTTAATAGCAATAGTGTTGGTAGGATGTTCCTCGGAGCCTCCGGAAGGAACCGTAGGGATCACAGAAAACAAGGCGTTTAAGCCCCGCGACTTTGAACAATTGGTCAATTACGAGCTGGGGTTTTCAGAACCGGATTTGGATGTGCACTGGCACAAGCAAGTAAACGGCAATGGGTACCGGATTTTAGTGGGGACTTTAGCGGATGAGAACAGTTGGTTGGAGGCCAAATCGAAAGCCTTAATTGGCGTGGGATTGGAAAAAAGAGATCAGGGCTTTTTTACTCCCTTGGATAGTGGTTATGTTACCGCTGTGCGTGTTGTTTCAGAAGAAGGTGGTCCTGCCGGAATTTTGGCTTTGTACGGTGCCGATTCTTTGGGAATTCACAATGCACTCCGGTCTTCTTTTTTGTTGAAGCAATTGGTGGAGTATTAGGAAAGGGAGAGTTTTTTAGTAGGGAGTAATTGGTCGTGAGAGTGGAGGGCCTGGTTTAGAATCTAAGGGTGTTTTTTATCCAATAATTTCAAGTCCTTTTGTGGTTTCGCACAGGTTGTACCTAAGAGTTGATCGAATTTTATGAGCAACGAGTACCTTGGGCTAAACCGGAAATCTAAGCTCATTTTAATCACATCATTACGTCCATTGATTCTCTTTTTTGTGTTTAATATTTCCGGTTATTGAGTTAGTGCTGTGTGGCTTAATGTAATGTCCTAATTCTTTAGGATTCACCTTCTTGGAGTAAAGAAAAGCTATGTGTGTAGTTGTTTAATCCTCTTGTTTCTAAGGTTAAGTTTATTAACTTCCCGCCAAATACAAGAACTTAACTGGCCCAAGAACGAATGGCTTTCGGAAATTATTTCCAAGATTGCCGGGTCAGTATCGTCCCAACCAATATTATATGAAACCAACCCTTTTTATCCTAAGTATCCTAGCATTATTAAGCTCCTGTACTATGCACCAAGGGCAATTGCTGGATTTGAGTTATGGAAGTAACCCGAATGAATCAGACAAAGCCTACGGTTACTCAAGTGCCTCTTATTTCCTGAATCTTGGTGGAAACAGAACCAATACCTTGATGTTAGAAGCTAAGGAAAGTCTTTTAAAAAACAGGAGTCTAGTTGGAGATGAAGAATTCGCCAACATTACTGTAAACGTATCCACAACCCATTATTTATTTGCACAGAAAAGAACGGTGCTCATTTCTGCGGATGTTACGAATTTGAAGACTTTGGTTGCTAAGGAGAATTCAGCGGCACGGAGTTTTAAAATAGGGGATCCTTTATATGATATTCGAAGCCGTGAAATTGGAACCTATGCTGGGAGAACACTGCGCGGTGATATTCTTCTAAAGAAAAATCAAAAAAATGGCCGCCTGAAGTTTGTTAGTTATCCCGTAAAAAATGCGTTTGTTCATTCCGGAAAAAGCCATGGGATTGCAGCGGGTGATACACTTAGGTTTACTGCTAATAATGGAGGGGTAGTCAGTGGTAAGGTGGTTGGATTTGGGGTAAATTGCTTTGTTATTAATGGTGGTTTAAATGGAGAATTACATATTGTAGGTTTCGGTGATATTAAAAGAGAATAGGCATTTCTTAAGAAAACCACATTCTACTTTTTCTGGAACATAAAAACAAAAAAAACACCCTCCAGCCAATCTAGGCTACCAGGGTGTTTTTTGTTTAATTACGTAGTGCGTTTACTCCACAGTAACACTCTTCGCTAAATTCCTTGGCTGATCCACATTACAACCGCGAGAAACAGCGATGTAGTAGGAAATAAGTTGCAATGGAATAACACTTAGGATAGGGACCAATGCTTCTTCGATGTCCGGAATTTCAATAACATGATCTGCTATTGCTCTAACCTCTACATCGCCTTCAGTTACAATGGCTACAACAATTCCTTTCCGTGCTTTTACCTCTTGGATGTTGCTAACTACCTTGTGGTAACTAGCTCCTTTGGTAGCAATTACAAACACCGGCATCTCCGCATCAATTAAGGCAATAGGTCCGTGTTTCATTTCTGCAGCCGGATACCCTTCTGCGTGGATGTAAGAAATTTCTTTCAACTTTAACGCGCCTTCTAATGCAACTGGGAAAGTAACACCTCTCCCTAAATACAGGGCGTTGTTGGCGTTTTTGTACAGTTCAGAAATGCTTTCAATTTCCGCTGCTTTGGAGAAAATCGTTTCAATTCTGCGTGGAACTTGTTCCAACTCCAAAAGCAAACGGTTATATCTCGACTCGGCCAATGTTCCACGGCTTTTGGCCATGAACAAAGCCATCATGGTTAACAAGGTTACCTGAGCTGTAAAAGCCTTGGTACTTGCAACTCCAATTTCAGGACCTGCGTGGGTGTAGGCTCCTGCATGACTCACTCGGGAGATCGAAGATCCTACAACGTTACAAACACCAAAAATGGTGGCTCCCTTGGATTTTGCTAACTCAATAGCGGCAAGGGTATCTGCCGTTTCACCACTTTGACTAATAGCAATAACTACGTCGTGCTCGGTAATGATCGGGTTTCTGTATCTGAATTCGGAAGCGTACTCTACTTCCACTGGAATGCGAGCTAAATCCTCAAAAAGATATTCGGCAACCAAACCAGCGTGCCAAGATGTTCCACATCCAACAATGATAAATCTCCGGGCGTTCAGAATTTTACTTTCGTATTCCTGAATACCACCCATGGAAATAGATCCTGTGGAGGGGTGAATACGACCCCGCATGCAATTTTCTAATGCTTTGGGCTGCTCAAAAATTTCTTTCAGCATGTAATGGTCATATCCGCCTTTTTCAATGGCTTCTAATTCCATTTCTAATTTCTGAATAGATGGAGATTTTTTCTGATTACTCAGGTTAAAAATCTGAATGCCTTTTTCTCTATCCAATACCCCAATTTCCTCTTCCTCCAGGTAAATTACGTTCCGGGTATATTCTATAATAGGTGTTGCGTCAGACGCACAATAAAATTCTCCTTTTTCACCAATACCAATTACCAAAGGACTTCCCTTTTTGGCAACAACCATTTGGTTCGGATTTTCGGTGTTAATTACAACAATGGCATATGCACCTACCACTTGGGTTAGGGCCAAACGCACTGCTTCACCTAAATCTACGTCTTCTGTTTTGCGGATAAACTCAATTAACTGGGTAAGTACTTCGGTATCGGTTTCGCTAACAAAGGTGATCCCTTCCAGTTCAAGGCGTTTCCGAATGGAACTGTAGTTTTCGATGATTCCGTTGTGCACCAATGCCAAATTACCAGCTTCACTTGTATGAGGATGTGCATTTACATCGGACGGTTCTCCGTGAGTGGCCCAACGAGTATGTCCTATACCACAAGTTCCAACAATGGGGTTGACCGCAAGGATTTCGCGTAAGGCGGCTACTTTTCCTGTTTTTTTGGCCACTTGAATCTGGCCATTTTTTATGAGAGCTAATCCAGAACTGTCATATCCTCGATACTCCAATCTCTCTAACCCTTTAAGGATAATTTCAGAGGCTTCTTTTTCCCCTATATAAGCAACTATACCGCACATGTAATCTAAAACTTAGTACCGTAAATATACAATTGTGGACCTCCCGATGGGTGGTTTTTTCCTTTTAAAATTGTTCGTTGAGCTCGAATTGACTCTCCACTTGGGACAATGTTTAGTTTTTTGGAAGCGATATCACCATTTAATACTCCTTGAAAAAAGCGGGTAATGGTAAATACATAACATCCACATTGGTCATTCAAGTATCCACCAATATGAGCATCCCCTTCGGTAAGATCCGGAGTAAATGAACTGGTGCTGTCCCCTTCGTTTATTTCTAAAACCAAGCGGAAAGACGAACCTAGGGTGTCTCCTGGGAATTCATCAACGGGAAGAACAAGTTCAACTTTGTTTAGAACGTCGAACGAGTCAGCCAAAGCAAGCAAGTTTTTGAAATCCAGAGTAGCCTTTAGACCACCTAAGGATTGAATAAACACATTGCTCTGGTCATTAATAGTATCGTCAATAGCCAAGGAAATGGTCCCCAGGTCATGATCGTGCTTAACCGTGTGTACCTTGTTGGATTCGCTGGTAATATTTAAATCCAAAGTTTGCTGTACAGGCTCAGTTTGGGTAGTATCTGTGTACCTAATTTCCAGTTTGGAGTAGATGTTAAATAAGTTGACCATGTATAATGATCCATCTCCCATGGCCATGTTAGTGCTTGGCTCTTTTACCAACAATCCTTTGATGGTTTTTAGGAAATTTTCATTGGTTTCAAATTCACTGGTACCCTGGAAGTCCAAGATCTTTTCTCCCCAGGATTTAGCAATAGGAATTGCAATAACCCCTGTAATGCTATCCTCACCAAATACGTAGGTTTGATCTAAGTCCACTGAAATAGAACTCAAAGGATCGGCCATCAAATTGTCTGGTTCCGTTGCGAAGGTGTAACTGGAGTAGTATGTGGTATCCATCATTTCCTCTGCAAGTTCGTAAACTTCAACAGCCATAGATCTCTTTTCAGGACCATAGGATGTTGGAGCAATAAGGAAAAGGATAACACTATCCACCACAATGCCGGCTCTGTTGTCGATCTGTATGTCGTTGGCTGGCAAGCGCAATTGAAAAGCCAAATCAGCTCTACTTACTCCAAAAACGGGGTCGTAAAAACTTCCTACAATGTTTTGACTGGTATTGTTGGTGATAACGCTGTCCTCAGAACGAGTCTGGAAAGCGTAGTTGATCATTGACGTGGTAAATAAATTCACCTGATCATTTTTCGGGTGTATACCCAATCCAACTTTTGATTCTTCGGGCTCACAACTGCTAAGGAAGAAAGCACCTAATACAAAAAGAGCGGAAAGCATCACTGCTTCCCGCGTCTTTAATAGAGAGTTATTTGTCATATAAAGCGACTATTGCTCAATGAGTTCAGTTTTTTTTTCAAGTAAACCGTTGTAAAAATCATTGTATGCTTCAACGAAATTTTCTGGATCTTGGTATTCTAATACGTCAATTCCAGACTTTTTAATGAAGTCAGAACTGTCTTTACTTAGGGTTTCACTTCCTATAATAACAGCATCACTGTTTTCTACAGCTATGCGTGTAAGGCTATCGTAGTTGGTTTCTGCCAATCCTTCGAGCTTGTTTTCTGGAAGACCATCCATTACCAATTTTTTAGAAAGGTCGGAGTCTAGGTTTCCAGTAAACCCATTTTCGTAGGCACTGTATACCACTTTTACATCCTCAAAATGAGGGTCATCGTGGTACAATTCTTTTAAGTACAATGGCATTAAAGAAGCCATCCAACCGTGACAGTGGATGATGTCTGGTTTCCATTGTAGTTTCTTTACCGTTTCAAGTACACCCCGTGCAAAAAACATAGCACGTTCGTCGCTGTCAGGAAAAAAGTTTTCCTTGTCGTCCGTCATATAAGCCTTCCGCTTAAAGTACTCTTCGTTGTCGATAAAGTAAACCTGCATACGTGCCGCTGGTATGGAAGCAACTTTAATAATTAACGGATGATCCGTGTCATTAATAATTAAGTTGATTCCAGATAAACGGATTACTTCATGAAGCTGGTGCCTCCTCTCATTGATCTTTCCGTATCGGGGCATGAAAACACGTACCTCTTTGTCCATATCTTTGATCTTCTTTGGTAGATTAAGACACATTTCCGATACTTCGGATTTGGGCAAAAAAGGTGTGATTTCCTGCGATACGTATAGAATCTTCGCCTTGCTCATATGCTATAGTTTATTCAGAAAAGTTTTGCAAAGTTACTAAATTTGGCTTAGAATTCAATTTTTGGTATAGCTTTGCCCACTTTAAATTACCTGGGAGGTGCTTACTTATCAACGAACCGAAGAGCTAAAAAGGAGTGTCTTGCAATGGAAGCAAGCGGGTTGCTCCATCGGTTTTGTCCCCACAATGGGAGCCCTCCACGAAGGCCATATCAGCCTTGTAAAAGAAGCCCAAAAACAGTGCGATAAAGTTGTAGTTAGCATTTTTGTTAACCCACTTCAGTTCAATAATCCGGACGATTTAGCAAAATACCCCAGAGATACCGCAGGAGATACTGCCCTTTTGGAAAAGGAAAATATTGATGTGTTGTTCTTGCCAGAATACGCGGATGTATATCCAGATAAAACCACGAAGCATTACGCTCTAGGAGAGATTGAAAAGGTGTTGGAGGGGACAAGTCGACCTGGTCACTTTCAGGGAGTAGCCGAAGTCGTTAATCGTTTTTTCACCATTGTGGAGCCTGATAAAGCTTTTTTCGGTAAAAAGGATTTTCAGCAAATGGCCGTTATTCGAAAAATGGCCGGCTTAACTGGGTTTGCTGGGGAAATTATTGGCGTTTCAACCTGTAGGGAAACGTCCGGTTTAGCCATGAGCTCTCGGAACCGGCGCTTGTCTGAAATGGCCCGTACCAAAGCAGCTCCCAAAATTTTTGAAATTCTTCAGAAATTAAGTACATCTAATGGCGGAGCCCACGCGCAAAAGCTGTGTTCAGAAGGAAAGGCGTTTCTGACTCAGCATGATATTGGCGTGGAATATTTACTTTTTGCAGAAGAAAAGGACCTCCGTATTTTGAGCGAAGGAGAATTTCCTGTTCCCGGTCGGGACCGACTTTTTATTGCGGTTGAAATTGAAGGCGTTAGACTGATCGATAATCTCGGGGTAAAATTGTAATTTCGCGCCATGTTGGTAGAGGTAATGAAATCCAAAATCCATCGCGTCACTGTAACAGAGGCCGATTTGAACTATATTGGTTCCATCACAGTGGATGAGGATTTAATGGATGCGTCCAATTTATTGGAAGGAGAAAAGGTTCAGATTGTTAATATTAACAATGGTGAACGTTTAGAGACATACGTTATAAAAGGAAAACGGGGTAGTGGTGAGATTTGCCTCAATGGGCCAGCTGCACGTAAGGTAGCTGTTGGAGATGTAGTTATAATAATTAGCTACGCCTCCATGGAAATCGAAAAAGCGAAAAGCTTTGATCCATGGGTGATTTTCCCCGATACATCCACAAATAAAATGATATAAATTGAAGAAAAAGGCCCTCAACATCCTAAAATATCTCCTGTTTGCAGGAGGTGGAGTATTTCTGCTTTATAAGGTGCTTGAAGGTCAAGACTTCGATTCGTTTTTGGCCATTGTAGATGATACAAAATGGGCCTATATTTTACTATCCGTTCTTTGCGGGTATATTGCTTTTGTGAGCAGAGGTATCCGTTGGATGCAGTTGTTGCGCCCCATGGGGATGGATTTCAAAACCATTCACGCCATTAATGCCATTAATTTCGGCTACTTCGCTAATCTGCTTATACCCAGGATTGGAGAGGTGGCGCGGTGTACCATATTAGGGAAAAAAGTAGGCGCACCTGTCGATAAATTACTGGGTACCGTTATTTTGGAAAGGGTCATTGATACCCTGCTTTTAATGTGCCTTTTTGCCACCGTTGCTTTATTAAAGGCAGACGACTTCTTTGTTTTTCTAGGCGAAAATGTGGTTTTGCCCAGCACGAATAAATTAATTGTTTTTGGTGTTTCTGGGGTGGTTCTACTGGTTGCTGTGGCTCTCTTTTTTAGGAGGTGGCGGAAAAGGACCACTTGGGCGCCTTTGTTGAAACTGATAGAGTGGTTAAAAGGACTCAAGGACGGGATACAATCCATTAAGGAAGTAGAACGAAGAGGGGAGTTTATTTTTCACACCTTCACTATTTGGTTTATGTATTTTTTAATGACCTATTTGTGTTTTAGCGCTTTGCCAGCTATGGAGCACCTTACTGTTGAGGATGGGTTGTTTATTATGCTCGCGGGTGGAATTGGGATGGTGATTCCGGCGCCAGGAGGAATTGGAGCTTACCACTATGTAGTAATTACATCCTTGGTCTTTATCGGCATCGAAAATGATGTGGCAACAGCCTTTGCTACCATCGTTCATTCTGCACAAACATTAATGGTCTTGCTTACGGGGATTATGGCTTCTGCCATGCTGTATGTAATTAAGCGAAAGGTAGCTCCAGATGGCACTAAGTAAAATTCAAACCAAAGAAGAGTTAGCAAGAACACTTCCTACGCTTAAAGATGCTGGGAAAACCGTGGTTTTCACCAATGGATGTTTTGATATTCTTCATTTGGGTCATGTGGATTATTTAGAAAAAGCAAAAGCCCTGGGCAGCATCCTAATTCTGGGTTTAAATTCGGACCAAAGCATCAAAGAACAAGGGAAAGGGGAATTACGTCCCATAGTGAGTTTTCCGGGAAGAGCAGGCGTTATGGCTGGTCTGGCAAGTGTGGATTATGTGGTCGAATTTGGTGAAAAAACACCAATCCAATTAATTCAGGCATTACAACCAGACATCCTGGTAAAAGGAGCCGATTATTCTGAAACCGAGATGGATCCAAATAGCCCAAAGTATATTGTTGGGAAAGCAGAGATGGAAGCGTGGGGAGGGAAAGTAAAAACAATTGAATTTTTAGATGGCTTTAGTACAAGTGCCATCGTTCATAAAATAGAAAAACATGCTGCAAATAGAGGATAAGTTGGTGTCGGAAGATGTGTTGGAGGAAGCCTTTGTTTGTGATCTGACCAAGTGTAAAGGAGCCTGCTGTGTGGAAGGAGATGCCGGTGCACCATTAACGAAAGCTGAAACGCGTTTGTTAGAAGGGATTCAGGATGAAGTGAAGCCGTATCTGCCGCAAGCAGGAATCGATGCTCTGGAGCAGCAAGGTGCGTATGTGATTGGCCTGGACGGTGAATCTGAAACGCCTTTGGCGAATGGGAAAGAATGTGCTTACACCGTTTTTGAAAACGGATCGGCCTTGTGTGGGATAGAAAAAGCATGGAAGGCAGGTAAAGTTGGGTTTCGTAAACCAATTTCTTGTCATTTGTACCCAGTTAGAACCAATGTAATTGGGAATATGGAGGTACTTAATTATCACAAATGGACCATTTGTTCCCCAGCTTGTGATTTAGGGAAGTCCTTAAAGGTTCGGGTATATCAATTCCTGAAAGAACCCCTTATCCGAAAATACGGAGAGGAATGGTACGGCGAATTGTCAAATGCTGCCGATGCATATTTTCATCAATTTGGCGAGAAGCCTTTGTAGGCTTGACCTCAACAATTTTTCATTACTAGATGTTAAAAACACGTGAATAACTACACGGTGTTTTTTCGCTCCTGCTCCCCTAATTTTCGAAACTTTGTAAAAAGGGAATGGAGATAGAATATTCTATTAAGTCCTGATTTACAGGAGTATAAGTTATATTCAATCAAAACTTTAAAAAGGATTTTTACATGGAGCCAATACTTGAGAAGTCGAGCGATCGATTTGTTTTATTTCCGATTAAGCACGACGACATTTGGAGTTTTTATAAGAAAGCTGAAGCCAGTTTTTGGACAGCAGAGGAGATCGATTTAGAACAGGATGTTACCGATTTTGAGAATAAATTAAACGATGACGAGCGCCACTTTATTAAACACGTATTGGCGTTTTTTGCTGCTTCAGACGGGATCGTAAACGAGAATTTAGCGGAGAACTTCTTAAGTGAAGTTGGGTATACGGAGGCGAAGTTCTTTTACGGTTTTCAGGTGATGATGGAAAACATCCATTCTGAGACCTATAGTTTGCTTATTGACACGCTGATTAAGGATACCAAAGAAAAGGATCATTTGTTCAACGCATTGGATACGTTGGATTGTGTTAAGAAAAAAGCAGACTGGGCGTTAAGCTGGATCGATAATGGAAACTTTGCGCAGCGGATTGTTGCTTTTGCAGCAGTGGAAGGAATCTTCTTTTCTGGATCTTTCTGCAGTATTTTCTGGCTGAAAAAGCGGGGAATTATGCCAGGTCTTGGTTTTTCCAATGAACTGATTTCAAGAGACGAAGGGTTGCATTGTGATTTTGCATGTTTGCTGTATAATAATCACATTGTAAATAAGTTAGATAAAGCGGAAGTTCAGAAAATTATAGTTGACGCTGTTGATATCGAAAAGGAATTTGTAACGGATGCACTTCCGGTGAAGTTGATTGGAATGAATTCAGAGTTGATGACACAATACATCGAATTCGTTGCTGACCGCCTTTTGGTTGAGTTGGGGAATGAGAAGGTGTATAACGTAACCAATCCGTTCGATTTTATGGATATGATAAACCTGCAAGGTAAAACCAACTTCTTTGAGAAAAGAGTAGGAGAATACCAAAAAGCAGGAGTTTTAGGAGATAAAGCTGGTTCTTCATTCTCCCTTGACGAAGATTTTTAATAGTACCATTTCCGCAAGATTATGTTTGTAGTTAAAAGGGACGGGCGGCAAGAGTCCGTGAAATTCGACAAGATTACCGGTCGGATTAAGAAGTTGTGTTACGGGATTAGCGATCGTGTTGATTCTGTATTGATTGCCATGAAGGTGATTGAAGGAGTGTATGAAGGCGTTACAACATCTGAGTTGGATAACTTGGCTGCAGAGGTTGCCGCTTCTAAAACGGTGGAGCATCCAGATTATGCCTTGTTGGCATCTCGACTTGCTGTTTCCAATTTGCACAAAAACACAGACAAGAGTTTTTCTCAGACCATGAAAAAACTCTACGAATACATCGATCCTAAAACAGGGGAGTGCGCTTCTTTGTTGGCCGAAGATGTATTCGAGATTATTATGAATAATGCTGAATACCTCGATTCAAACATTATTTATGATCGGGATTTCAGCTATGACTACTTCGGCTTTAAAACCCTGGAGAGATCGTATTTGTTAAAAACCCTAGGTCAGGTTACTGAGCGCCCACAACACATGCTTATGCGTGTTTCTATTGGGATTCATAAAAATGATTTGGAGTCGGCTATAAAAACGTATAACCTCATGTCTGAGGGGTGGTTTACACATGCTACACCAACTTTGTTTAACGCAGGAACACCAAAACCACAAATGTCTTCTTGCTTTTTGTTAACTACAAAAAGTGACAGTATTGATGGGATTTACGACACATTAAAGCAATGTGCTCAGATTTCTCAAAGTGCGGGTGGAATTGGACTGAGCCTTCACGATATCCGTGCCAAAGGAGCTTACATTAAAGGAACCAACGGAACCTCCAACGGAATTGTTCCAATGTTGAAAGTGTTTAACGACACGGCCCGGTATGTAGATCAAGGAGGTGGAAAAAGGAAAGGGTCTTTTGCAATGTACTTAGAGCCCTGGCATGCAGATGTTTTCGATTTCCTAGACTTGAAAAAGAACCATGGAAAAGAAGAACAACGTGCACGTGATTTGTTCTATGCATTGTGGATTCCAGACTTATTCATGGAACGCGTAAAAAGCGACGGAAATTGGACTTTAATGTGTCCAAATGAATGCCCTGGTTTACCAGATACCCACGGAGAAGAGTTCAATAAATTGTATTTGAAGTACGAGTCCGAAGGAAAAGGCCGTAAGACTATCAAGGCACAAGAACTGTGGTTCAAAATTTTGGAATCTCAAATCGAGACAGGTACACCTTACATGTTGTACAAGGATGCCTGTAACGGAAAATCCAACCAACAGAACTTAGGTACCATTCGCTCCTCTAACTTGTGTACAGAGATTGTTGAGTACACTGCACCGGATGAGGTAGCCGTTTGTAACTTGGCTTCTGTTGCACTTCCAAAGTTTGTGGAAGATAAATCCTTCGATTTCGACAAGTTATTTGAAGTGACTTACCAGGTTACACGAAACTTGAACAGAATTATTGATTATAACTTTTATCCTGTAGTTGAGGCACGCAACTCTAACATGCGTCACCGACCTATTGGTATTGGTGTTCAAGGTTTGGCAGATGCATTTATTAAAATGCGTTTCCCGTTCGATTCACCAGAAGCGCAACAACTGAACAAGGATATTTTCGAAACCATTTACTATGCAGCTGCTACAGCTTCTAAGGACTTGGCAAAAGAAGATGGTCCATACGAAACCTACAAAGGATCACCAATTTCTCAAGGGAAATTCCAGTTCGATATGTGGGGTGTTACTCCATCTGAACGTTGGGAATGGGATGTTTTGCGCGAGGAAATTAAAGAACACGGGGTGAGAAACTCCCTGCTTTTAGCTCCTATGCCAACGGCTTCTACCGCTCAGATTTTGGGGAACAACGAATGTTTCGAACCGTACACATCGAATCTTTATACGAGACGTGTGTTGAGTGGTGAGTACATTGTTGTTAACAAACACTTGCTAACGGACTTAGTTAGTTTGGGGATTTGGAACGATACAGTAAAGAATAAACTAATTATGGCCAATGGGTCAGTTCAGGATATCGAGGAGATTCCAGACAACCTAAAAGCCTTGTATAAAACAGCGTGGGAGTTAAGCCAAAAGACCCTTGTTGATATGGCTGCCGATCGGGGAGCATTTATCTGTCAATCTCAAAGTTTGAATGTCTTTATGCAAAACGCAAATTTTGCAAAACTAACGTCCATGCACTTTTATGGATGGGAAAAAGGACTGAAAACAGGGATGTATTACTTGAGAACTAAAGCGGCAACTGATGCCATTAAGTTTACGGTAGACAAAGGTGCAGCATCGCAACCCAATTTGAAATTAACAAAGGAAAAAACAGAAGAGGAAATTGCTTGCTCTTTGGATGATCCTGAGAACTGTGAAATGTGCAGTGGCTGATAATTTTTTTATCAACCGGAGAAAGGGTCTTGGTATTGCCAAGACCCTTTTTTTGTGCTCATTTTTAAATGAATAAAGGTCAGAATTGACAATTCTATGACACTGACCCGAAAAAATACCAACATATTTGCAGGCAATCTAGAATGGAAGGGTGAACGGATTTTGTGTCATAGCGTTAACGCATAAGTCAATGTCTTTAGAAGACATTGGCCGATTTCATGTGGAAGTGGAACAGAGAGCTGCCTTTTTTTTGGAATTAAAATCAAAATTCCAGATAAAAGAGATGATGTATCTCTCCACGTGTAACCGAGTAGAGTTTGTCTTTTATGCCAACATGGATACTTTCTCAGAATCCTTTGAGCACGATTGGCTGTCGGTCATATGGGCAAGAAAGGGAAACCCAGAACGGCATTGTTTCTTATTCGAAAGTTGGGTGGGGATTAATGCTGCCCACCATATGTTTGAGGTGGTTAGCTCCTTAGATTCACTTGTAGTTGGGGAACGCGAAATAATTACGCAGGTTCGAAACGCCTTCGAAGAATCCCGTGAAATGCAATTGAGTGGTGATTTTATCCGCCTCCTGATGCGCAGAACCATTGCCTGTGGAAAACGCATTTATACAGAGACCGGTATTGCTACTAATCCGGTGTCTGTGGTTTCACTGGCTTTTCATACCACGTGCTCCTTGGTATCTGATTTTGCTCCTTTACGCATAGCCATAATTGGTACCGGACAAACCAACACCAATTACTGCCGCTTTCTCTGGAAACGGGGCGCACGGAACTTCCACTTTTTTAATCGGACACTCGAGAATGCCCAAAAAGCAGCCCAGTTGTTTTCTGGTGAGGCTCGGCCTTTATCTGAATTGGAAGAAGTAACAGAACCCTTCGACTTAATCGTTTCCTGCACGGGAGCTGACCATGCAGTAATCCATGAAAGGAATTACCTGAAATTAATTCATTCCGGAACGGTAGGGGTTGATTTAGCAGTCCCTTCGGATTATTCTAACACGGTGGCGGCTCTTTTAGGTGAACGCTTTGTGGATGTAAGTTTATTGAAGCGGAAGGCCGATGAAAACTTAGCGAAACGGAAAAGTGAATTAGATCGATGCAACGGAATTGTCCAACAAGAAATACGCGCTTTTGATGCGATGGTAAAGGAGCGTAAAATTGAAAATTCATTGGCAAATTACCCTTCCATGATTCAAGAGTTGTCCCAAAAGGCATTAAACGAAGTATTTGGAAAAAGGATTAACGATCTGGATGATAATGGGAAAGTGTTGGTGGAAGAACTAGTAGCGTACTTAGAGAAAAAATATATTGGACTGCCCTTTAAGGTAGTTAAGGAAGTGTTGTTGAATAAGCCCTATAAAAAATAGATGGAAAAGATTGTTATTGGAACAAGAGGGAGTGATTTGGCATTGTGGCAAGCCCATTATGTGCAGGATTTACTTCAGTCTCAAGGTTTTGAATCTGAATTGAACATCATTAAAACCAAGGGTGATATTATTCAACACCTCAGCTTCGATAAAATGGAGGGAAAAGGGTTTTTTACAAAAGAAATTGAATCAGCTTTAATCGATGGAGAATGCGATTTGGCTATTCACTCATTTAAGGATTTAGAAACGTCCGACCCTGAAGGTTTAGAAGTGGTTTGTATGCCACAAAGAACCATTCCGAATGACATTCTAATAATTCGGAAATGTGTAGGGGAGATTAAGGCCATTTCAGATATTCCTATCGGAGCCATTATAGGTACATCCTCTGCCCGGCGGAAAAATCAGTGGCGCGCTATTCACCCCAATTCAGAATTAAAAGATTTGCGAGGAAATGTTCCTACTCGTATTCAAAAACTGCGCGACGAAAATTATGACGCCATAATTTTGGCTGCAGCTGGTGTAGATCGCTTGCAATTGGACCTAAGTGAGTTTACTGTGCTGAATTTGCAAAACTTCGATTTTGTTCCTGCACCAGCACAAGGAGCCTTAGGGGTTCAAATCAGGGCTAATGATCAGCGATTGAGGGATATTCTAACACCTGTGCATGACCGTGATAACTGGGTATGTGTGAAGCTGGAAAGAAGTGTTTTGGCGTGGATGAATGGGGGCTGTCATGTGCCCTTAGGTGTTCATGTTCAAAAAAGGGAAGGGACAATTCAGCTCGAGGTAAGTTATGCCACCGAAGAATTGGGACCCAGAACCTTGGCCAAATTCGAGTCTCAATCCACAGATCAGTTATTTAAACAAGCAACAGCACTTATTGATCAATGTCGTTCAAAGTCCTAATTACCCGCAAAGAGGAACCCGATTCGGTACTTAGCCTTGGGGCAAGTGTGAATGATTTCTTCCTCATTGGTGTTCCCTTTATTGAAACCAAATCCCGGTTTTTCAAATCCCCGGCTGTTAATCCCAGTTGGGTGTTATTCACCTCCAAAAATGGCGTAAAATCCTTTTTTGATAACGGAGGTGGTGAAAATTTGCCAGAAGGCGTAAAATGGGCTGTTTCGGCTTCAGGAACAGGGAAGACTTTGGAGTTGTACGGGATTAGTCCCGACTTCTGTCCAAACTACAGCGATACGGATCAAATGTTGGAGGAATGGCTTTCATTAATACAGCCCCAAGAGGTGGTCTGGTATCCGTGTGCTTCCAAAACTATCGGTAAGGTAGAACACCAACTGAAAAAAAAGGTGCGCCTTTTTACTTTCCCTGTGTATACAACAACGGCTAAGCCAAAACTGATTTCAGGCGATATGGATCTCCTGATTTTTACTTCACCTTCCAATGTTAAATCCTATTTGCAATTAAACGAAGTTCCACCGCAGTCGGCGCTGTTGGCTATGGGGAAATCAACATCTGTTGAATTAAAACGGCAAGGACTAAATCACAACTTGGCTAGCGGATATTCGTCGCAAGATCTTCTGAACGATATTCTTACAATGAAAAGATAATTCAGTTCATTTTAAATGAATGGGCAATAAAAAAGGCGATCCACATTGTGTGCATCGCCTTTCTTGTTTATGAGTGATAATCGTATGCTATTTAAAAGCAGCTATTCCTGTTACATCCATACCCGTAATAAGTAAATGAATGTCATGGGTTCCTTCATAGGTAAGGACACTTTCTAAGTTCATCATGTGACGCATAATGGAGTACTCGTTAGTAATACCCATTGCCCCTAAAATTTGTCGACTTTCTCGGGCTACATCAATGGCCATTTTTACATTGTTCCGTTTGGCCATGGAAATCTGTGCCGAAGTAGCTTTGCCTTTATCCCGAAGTTGCCCAACCCGAAGCGCTAATAACTGAGCTTTGGAAATTTCGGTAATCATCTCCGCCAATTTTTTCTGAACCAATTGGAAACTAGCTATCGGTTTTCCAAATTGAATACGTTGCTGAGAATATTTTAACGCCTGGTCGTAACAATCCAGAGCAGCTCCAATGGCACCCCATGCAATTCCATAACGAGCAGAATCTAAACATCCAAGCGGAGCACCCAATCCCGATTTGTTCGGAAGGATGTTGGCTTTTGGAACGCGCACGTTATCGAACACTAATTCACCTGTTGAACTGGCTCGTAAAGACCATTTTCCATGGGTTTCAGGAGTTGTAAATCCTTCCATGCCACGTTCCACTATTATGCCGTGAATTCGGTCGCTTTCGTCTTTTGCCCAAACTACAGCAATGTCTGCAAAAGGAGAGTTCGAAATCCACAGTTTCGCACCATTCAAGATAACGTGGTCTCCATCGTCCTTATACCGAGTAACCATTCCGCTTGGATCGGATCCATGGTCTGGTTCTGTTAATCCAAAAGCACCGATAAATTCACCGGTCGCTAATTTGGGTAAGTATTTTTTGCGCTGCTCTTCGTTTCCGTATTTCCAAATTGGGTACATCACCAAAGAGGTCTGAACAGAGGCGGTGGATCTTATTCCGGAATCGCATCTTTCCAGTTCTTGCATGATTAAACCGTAGGTAATTTGGTCCAAGCCCATTCCTCCATACTCCTCGGGAATATAGGATCCAAAGGCGCCAATTTCCGCCAGTCCTGGAATTATTTGTTTCGGAAAAGTGGCCGTTTCATAAGCCTCTTCAATTATTCCAGAAACGTTTTGTTTAATCCAAGTTCTGGCCGTTTCTCGAATGAGTTTTTGTTCTTCACTTAGGAATTCATCCAAAGAAAGGTAATCGTGTCCTGAATAATTATCCGTATTCATTCCTTTTGGGTATTGGGGGTGTTTAATTAGTTAACCGGTTCAAAAATAGACTTTTATCTTAATCACAAAAACGAATATCTCGGATCTGTAGTTGGAGGGTCTTTTTTCCCTGCCATTCGTTCTCTTCAACGGAAGCCAAACAATCAAACATCTTTCCCCGTATTACATCGGAGTACTCGGGTGCTAGCTTAAAGCCAATGGCATTTACCGCAATGTTTGAGCCCTGTGGTTGGTAGACCTCCAGTTTAATGTGAGCGTCTCCCAGAATCCGTCCCTTGCCATTGTCTTTTAATCCCTTAAAGCAGAATAAGGGTTTCATATTTTGAGGACCAAAAGGTTCCATCCTTTCCAAAACTTTCCAAAACTTATTGTCGATTTCGTGGAGATCCAAATCGGAGCAGATAGGCAAAACTTCTGTTTTCTGTTCTTTGTTGATGCTACTAGCAACAACAAATTCAAACTTTTCCTTAAACGCGTCCATATTCTCCTCGGAAATCGACATTCCGGCGGCGTATTTGTGACCCCCAAACTGCAGCATCAAATCAGCACATTGCTCCAAGGCATGGTGGACATCAAATCCTTTGACAGATCGGGCAGAGCCGGTGTATATTCCGTTGTTCTTGGTGAGGACTATAGTGGGTCTGTAGTAGGTCTCAATTAGTCGGCTAGCAACGATACCTATTACTCCTTTGTGCCACTTCTCGGACCACACCACAGTGGTAGATAAATTTTTAAATTCAGGATCATCCTTCAGATTGTCCAATGCTTCCTCTGTAATGGCCGCATCCAATTCTTTGCGTTCAGAATTGAGCAAGTGAACACCTTCGGCCATTTTTTCAGCGGCTACGAAGGATTTTTCTGTGAGAAGCTCCACGGCAAAGTTTCCCGATTTAATACGCCCACAAGCGTTTATTTGTGGTGCAACACCAAACAATAAGTCGGTGATTTTCCATGTTTTTTTATTGGGACTTAATCCCATCAAGGCCCTTAATCCTGGACTTGCCTGTTGCTTTATTTTTTCCAATCCCAAGGTGGCCAAACTTCGGTTTTCGCCAGTAAGCGGCACAATGTCTGCTGCAATGGAGGTAGCCAGGATGTCGGTTTGATCCATCAAGGTGTTGAAAGATCCGAATCCTTCCATGGACAAAGCTTGCATAAGTTTAAATCCAACTCCACAACCGCTCAATTCTTTATAGGGGTATTGGCAGTCTTTCCGCTTCGGATCCAAAATTGCAAATGCCTCAGGGAGGGTTGATCCAGGTAAATGATGATCACAAACAATAACATCAAGTCCTAATGCTTTAGCATGCCCCAAAGATTCAAACGCTTTGATTCCACAATCCAAAGCAATAATTAACCCACATTGGGCTTCCTTGGCGAAGTCCATTCCCGCAACGCTAATTCCATAGCCCTCTTTGTAGCGGTCCGGTATGTAAGTGATTAGTTCTGGGTGGATAACACGGAGGTAATTATAAACCAAGGAAACACTGGTGGTCCCATCCACGTCATAATCCCCATAAATCATGATTTTTTCCTTTTTTTCCATGGCCAAAATAACCCGATCACGCGCTTTTTTCATGTCCATCATGTCGAGCGGAGAGTGGAGCATTTCAAAGGAAGGAGTAAAATAAGTTTTGGCCTCTTCAAAGCACGTTATTCCACGCTGAAAAAGGGCCTTTGCCAAGGGTTCAGGTAAGCGGACGTCCTCCATTAAATGGGATAATGTTTTTGGGTCTGGACAGGGAAGGTACTCCCATAGTTTTTTGGCCATGATAACGTGTTTCGCGGGTTCAATTTTTTAGCAAAGTAGGCAAATTGCTACTGAAATATACCTTTCTAACGGGGCAAAGATTGCAGAAATTGCGCTTTTTTATTTTGTGTGCTAAAAGGGAAAAGTTACATTCGAAAACCGAATTTTAGTAAACAGGTTAAATGACCCTATTTTGGAAAAAAAAGTATCCAAGGTTTTACATGTAAGTTCCGCTTCTACGTGGCGTGGAGGGGAGCAACAAATATCATACTTGTTAAAAGGATTAGGAGATTTAGGCGTTTCGAATTGGGTTTTTTGCGCAAAAAATGGAGCGTTAGAACAGCACTGTAAATCGGAATCGATCCCGTACCAAGCCGTAAGCAAAAAAGGAAGTTCGGACCTGACCTTTGCCGCTAAGTTGGCAACCTGGTGCAAAAAAATACAACCTGATTTAATTCATTGCCACGACAGTCATGCCCACACCGCGGCAGTTTTGGCAAAAACAGTTTTTTCTTGCAAAGCCAATATTGTGGTCAGTCGGAGGGTGGATTTCCCCATTGCTGGAAATATGCTGAGTAAAATGAAGTACAATCATCCTGGGGTAAAAGGCGTGTTTTGTGTTTCAAAAGCCATTGAAGAAATTGTAAGGAAAGGCCTTCGAACTGGTGATAAAGCGATTACAATTCATTCGGGGGTGGACCTCAATAGATTTAAGGATATAGCACCATTGAATTTAAGCGAGGTCTTGGCTATACCAAAGGAGGCCATGGTTATTGGAAACACCTCTGCATTAGCTCCCCACAAAGATTTAATTGTATTCCTAAAAGTGGCCAAGAACATCATCGAAGGTACGGATAAAGAGGTCCATTTTATCTTGGTAGGAGAAGGAGAATGCAGACCAGAATTGGAAACTTTTATTGCAGAAAATAACCTGAAATCAAAGGTGCATTTGGTCGGTTTTCAGGAGAACGTTGGGGCTTGGTTAAAAGCATTTCATTTGTTTCTAATGACTTCAAAAACAGAAGGCTTAGGAACGTCGCTGATTGATGCTTTGGCTAGTGAAATACCAATTGTAGCTACCGATGCTGGTGGAATTGGGGAATTGATTATCCACGAAAAAACAGGCCTACTATTTCCGGTTGGGGATGTTGCAGGATTAAGCAAGGGAGTTATGCGCAACATCCAGTGTGATGAAGAAATCCCGAAATTAGTGCAAAACGGGAAAAGGCATTCAGAGGAGTTTAGCTTTAATGCAACAGCACTTAAAACGTATGAGGCCTACAATGCAATTGTATCTTCTGGCTCCGAATACCTTAAAATACAGCAGTAAAAGAACAGGAAAGAACTAACTCCAATCTGCGTTTCCAAAGTATCTTCCCAAAAGAAGGTTAAAAACAAAGTGAGTAATCCTAAAACGCTCCAGAAGGAATAGCTTCGGATGTTTCTTAGTGTATATAGGAAACATCCCATTATCAAACAAAAACCTATTAGACCAAAATTCAAAAGAAAAGTGAGCCACTGGTTGTGTGCTTTCCGTTGGTATTTCTCCTTTAATTGGGTGTTGGCACCAGCGTAGTATTCCTTAAAAGCTTTGTTAGTATTACACGTCCCTACCCCTAAAATGGGATTGGCTTTCCAAATCGTATATCCTGCTTCCATGTATTTTATCCGCAGCATTAAACTGTGTCCATTCGGACTAATTCCATCCCTAAAAACGTTGATTTCAAAAAAACTGGATTGGAGCCGTTTGTTAATGCTCAACATTTGATCAAAACCAGCAAAAGGATAACCAAGTTGGATGTTTTTTATGTCGGTCTCTGAAAGAGTCTGCACCCCTTCATTGTCTTTTCTTAGCCCCTTGGAAGTGAGGTAGCGCACCAATATTCCAAGTACACGGTTGCCATTTTCCGCCTTTTGCTCGGTGTCAATTCCCGTGCGGTCCAGCCAAGCAGCTTTGAGTTCGGGATAGTTTACGAATTCCCAAATGGGGTAATTGTTTTGTTTTTGGTGGCTGAAGGATCGGGGTAAGTACAAGTTCCCAAGAGCGGTCGTGTCCGAGTTTACTTGGTGCACATAATCCGGCGATATTTTATTGTAATCGGTCCATTTCAGCGTTAGAAAAGCACCAATTAATATACCAGCAGCTAGAGTAGAATAGCGTATCCAGTTTTCTTTATTCAGTAACCCTTTTAGGCAAAGACCTAGGCCTAGAATGAAAAACCCGGTTAAGCTTTGGAGCATCACAAAAACGGCCAAAACGTAGATTAGCAGAAGGAGGGAAAACACCACCTTTTGTTTCCAAATTGCACTCCCCCAAATAAAAACAAGGACACCAATGGTGCACAGCCTAATGTGGCTAACCAGGGGCGATAAATCCCTGAAATTATTGATTTCCCACGGAATAGATTCCCACGGGATAATATGGGTAAATAGCAAGAATGAAAACACGGTACTGGCTACAAACCCGGCTAATACAAAATAGAATAAAACGCGTTGTCTTGGAAACCACCCTTTTGGGGCCCAGGCAAAAAATAAAGGAATGGTAAGAAAGGGAATTTTGGTTTTTAAGTCGCGAAAGCCATAAGCCCAGTCTCCACCAGGAAGGAACCACAGGAGGTGAATGATGAAAACCGCAGCTAGGCCAAAATAAATAACCTTTGGCTTAGTAAACTCCTTTCTATACCCTTTGTCCATTA
>JBLHJD010000016.1:0-25231 GCA_047618705.1 Luteibaculaceae bacterium | reverse complement strand
CGAATAGTGAATTTGCCAAAATAATTTCCAATCCGGATTATTTAAAAGAAAAAGCAACGGCATCTAAGGGCGACCAGGCAAAGTATATCAAATACTATCAAGCATTTATTAACGGAAACTCACCCTTAATTGTAGATGATCTAGTTCAACACTCCCAAGCTCCACCAACAGACCTTACCCCGAAGTACCTTTTTCTGCTCGCCAAAGTGTATTCAGACCTACAAAACTTTAGCTTGGTAATACCCACTCTTGAAGAGCTGGTTAAGGGGTTCCCAATTACTGAAGAAGGAAAAAGAGGGCAAGAAATATTGGACATCCTTAAGAATGGTGCAGCCCCAGCGCCCACAACCAATGAGTTATTTAAGGAGTCGTTTACAGAAGAGCATTATCTGATTGTTTTGTTGGAAAATCAATACTTGGCTTTAGATAAGGCCAAAAACACTTTGGGTGATTTTAACCAGCAGTGGTTTAAAAACGACGGACTGTCAGTTAGCTCCACGTTTATTAGCAATGATTTACCTATGGCATTGGTGAAAAAATTTAAAGATGCCGATATTGCATTGGCCTATTACACCATTTATGGTAAGAAAATCGGAGACTTTAACAAAAAAATGGAGGATAATAAAGAATCCGTTTTTGTTATCTCCAGATCCAATTTTATTGAGCTATTTAAATCGAAAGATATTAACGCATACAAAGAATATTTTAAAATACAATATTTCTAAAATAAAAAAATCTTACTTTTGCGAGAACTTAAGGCGCGACACAAATGTTTAAAAGCGGAAAAAGCGATATGGCAAAATTTACTGAGACCGGAAATCCGGACAAGCTAAACCGGATTGTAGAAGGAACTATTATTGAGGGTGAAATTAAATCTGAGAGCAATATCAGAATTGATGGTCACGTGAAGGGGATTACCCAAACGAAAGGGCGTGTTGTTGTAGGTCCAAATGGACTAATTGACGGAGAAGTTATTTGCCAAAATGCAGATGTAGAAGGTAGAATTAACGGGAAAATTACCGTTTCTGACTTGCTTTCTTTAAAAGCAACAGCCAATTTAAACGGAGATATCGTAACTAAAAAACTAGCTATAGAACCAGGAGCAATGTTTACTGGAACTTGTAGTATGGGTGGAGTAGTTAAGGATATGGCTGCAAACAAGGATGAGAAAAAATCCGTTCCGTTTGCAAGAGCAAAATAAGAAAGACTACCAGTCTTACATGAAATATGCCGGCATGGGTTTCACAATGATTGTGATTATCCTTGCCGGCTCTTTTTTTGGTCAATGGTTAGACGGGAAATTTGCCTTTGACCAACCATGGATGACCATTGTTTTTTCCCTTTTGGGAGTTGGTGCATCCTTGTATCATTTTATTTCTCAAGTCAACCGATGAGAAAAACACTCCCCTACTTCCTTAGCGCTCTTATTTTTACGCTAAGTACAATTTTCCTATCCCTTTCCCTCCAACTCATAGTATTAATCTGTTTTTCCACCATTGTATTTATTTCATTACTGTGGTTGATCCTTTGGTTAAAACCCAAAGATGAGCAGGCTCCTTTAATAAAGTTGGGGCTCTTTGTTGTTAAATTTTTGTTCCATGGTGCGCTCTTTATTTTGGTTACTAAATTCCTGAAACCAACGTCCTTAACACTCAGCTGCATTATTCTTTTGATGCATTATTTTGCACAGACCGCTATTCTAGGTCGGCAACTTATTCGGATTTAGAAAATTAATATCACCCAATCTTTCGTGATGTTAGGAATATTATCTACTTTTGCCGTCAATTTAAACGGGTAGGAAAAACGATCCGGAACATGAAGTACAAAGCGTTGAATATCTTAGGATTAACCCTGTCAATGATTTGGTTTTTCCAGTTTCCAGTAGTTGCAGGAGATGGTCATACCGATGAATCGGCAGAGAAGTTTAATCCAACAGAAATGATTATGCATCACATTTCTGATGCACATGAGTTTCATTTGTGGGGTGAGGGAGAAAACAGTGTGTCTGTTCCTCTACCTATCATTCTGTATACCGCGAACAATGGTTTGGATGTTTTTATGTCCTCTGAATTCCACCACGGTGAATCACCTGTTACACGTGGAGAAAACACCTACGTTCTTAACCACGAAAAAATCTACATCACAGATGCTTCTGGTCAATTGAACTTTGACGAAGATCATCATGCTACCAATGAGACGGCTTTGGATATTAGTATCACAAAGAACGTTTTCAGCATGCTACTTAGTGTTGTTATTATTCTTTTGATTTTCTTAAGTGTTGCTCGTCGTTATAAAAAAGGAAACGGTGTACCTCGCGGACTTCAGTCTTTTATGGAGCCGTTAGTTCTCTTTGTTCGGGACGAAATTGCCTTGCCCAATATTGGGAAAGCGAAATACGAAAAATTCACGCCTTACTTGTTGACGGTCTTTTTCTTCATTTGGATCAACAACATGATGGGCCTTATCCCATTCTTTCCAGGAAGCGCTAACCTAACAGGGAACATTGCTTTTACCATGGTAATGGCGGTAATTACGATGTTGGTTACGAACCTGTCTGGGAACAAACAGTATTGGGGTCACATTTTCAATACACCTGGTGTGCCATGGTGGTTGGCTCCAATTATGATCCCTGTTGAGATTATTGGTGTTATTGCTAAACCATTTGCATTGATGATTCGTTTGTTCGCAAACATTACAGCAGGGCACATCATTATTTTGTCTTTGATTTCATTGATTTTTGTGTTTAAAAGTTTGGGGGTAGCTCCTGTAAGTGTAGCATTTGTTCTTTTCATGAACGTGCTCGAAATACTAGTCGCCTTTCTTCAAGCATTTATTTTTACCTTGCTAACCGCATTGTTCGTTGGATCGGCAGTGGCGGAAGAGCATCATTAATTTGTATTTTTTTAACCTAAATAAACAACAATGACTGGAACATTAGCAGCAGTTGGAGCAGGTCTTGCAGTAATCGGAGCAGGAATCGGAATTGGTAAAATTGGTGGATCAGCGATGGAATCAATCGCACGTCAGCCAGAAGCCGCTTCTAAAATTCAAACAGCAATGATTATCGCAGCAGCCTTAATTGAAGGTGTTGCATTGTTTGGTGTAGTAGTAGCACTACTTTCAAACAACGCTTAATTACCTAAGATGGAGGGTAAACGGTTGGTTTATCCTCCTCTTTTTAAATTGACGTTTAAATTAGGATAACATGGATTTAATAACCCCTAGCATAGGATTAATATTCTGGACAGCACTTGTCTTTGTAATATTATTCATTCTTCTTGCCAAATTTGCTTGGAAACCAATCCTTAGCGCAGTTAAGGAAAGAGAGAACAGTATTTCAGATTCTTTAGAGGCTGCAAAGCGTGCTCAAGAGGAAATGAAAAACTTGCAAGCAAGCAACGAAGAGTTATTAAAACAAGCACGTGCAGAACGCGAAAACATTTTGGTTGAAGCGCGCGCTACAAAAGATAAGATTGTTGCAGAGGCAAAATCAGAAGCGCAAGTTGAAGCGGACAAGATGATTGCTAAGGCGCAAGATGCTATTCGTTCAGAAAAAGCAGCAGCTATTTCTGAAATTAAAACTCAGGTTACTGAACTATCTTTAAAGGTGGCTTCTACAATTGTGAAAGCACATTTAGAATCCACCGACAACCAACAGAAATTGGTTGATAACTTGGTAAGTGAAGTAAGCGTTAACTAAGAGCAATGAAGGGTTTAAAAACGGCACAGAGGTATTCCAAGTCTTTACTCCAATTTGGAGAAGAGAAGAAATCTTTGGATACGTTTGCTTCGGACATGGAGAAGGTTTTGACCTTATTCAACGAAAGCAAGGACCTCCGGATAACAATGGCGTCTCCTTTGATTAAAAACGAGGATAAAGCAAACGTTTTTACGGCTGTTTTTCCTTCAATTAGTTCAGAGTTGATTTCCTTTTTTAAGGTGGTAATAAACAATGGACGTGCCAACTGCATTCAAGCAATTGCACATACGTTTATAGAAGATAATAGAGCAAAACAAGGAATTGTTTCTGCTACAATAACTTCGGCAATTCAATTGGACAAGGAACAAGTTTCCAAAATCCTGGAAAAAGTTGGATTAAACGAAGAGAAAACACTTGTTACTGAAAAGATAGACCCAACCATTATTGGAGGATTTATTTTGAGAATGGGTGATCGCCAAGTAGACGCAAGTATAACGCGTCGATTCAGCGATATGAAAGTACAATTAAATTAGTAAGCGAGCGAAAACCGAATACAATGGCTGACGTAAAACCGGCAGAAGTTTCATCAATTATTAAGGAGCAGATTACTGGCTTCCGTAATGAAACTGAGTTAGAAGAAGTGGGAACTGTTCTCCAGGTTGGAGATGGTATTGCCCGCGTTTATGGACTATCTGGAGTACAATCTGGAGAGTTGGTAAACTTTGAAAACGGATCTAAAGGGATCACTTTGAACTTGGAAGAGGACAACGTAGGAATTGTAATCCTTGGCCAATCCAAAGAGATCAAAGAAGGAGACACCGTAAAAAGAACCAAAACTATCGCATCCCTTCAAGCGGGAGAAGGTTTACTAGGTCGTGTTGTAAACACACTTGGAGAGCCTATCGATGGTAAAGGTCCAATTACAGGTGAGCTTTTCGAAATGCCCCTTGAGCGTAAAGCTCCTGGTGTAATTTACCGTCAACCGGTAACGGAACCTTTGCAGACAGGAATAAAGCCAATTGATGCCATGATCCCTGTAGGACGTGGACAACGTGAGTTGATCATTGGTGACCGTCAGACGGGGAAAACAACCGTTGCATTGGATACCATTATTAATCAAAAAGAATTTTACGACAGAGGAGAGCCTGTTTACTGTATTTACGTTGCTTGTAGCCAAAAAGCTTCAACGGTAGCAAACACAGTAAAAACGCTGGAGGAAGCTGGTGCAATGCCCTATACGGTAATTGTAGCTGCTAACGCATCTGATCCTGCACCTATGCAGTTTTATGCTCCATTTGGAGGTGCTGCTATTGGAGAATTTTTCCGGGATACTGGTCGCCCAGCATTGATCATTTTTGATGATCTTTCTAAGCAAGCAGTGGCTTACCGTGAGGTTTCTCTATTGCTTCGTCGTCCTCCAGGTCGTGAGGCATATCCAGGGGATGTATTTTACCTTCACTCTCGTTTATTAGAGCGTGCAGCAAAAATCAACGCTTCTGATGAGATTGCATCTCAGATGAACGATCTTCCTGCTTCTTTGAAAGGAAAAGTAAAAGGAGGTGGATCTTTGACGGCATTGCCTATCATTGAAACACAAGAAGGAGATGTTTCTGCATATATCCCAACCAACGTAATTTCGATTACGGATGGCCAGATTTTCTTAGAATCTTCTTTGTTCCTATCTGGAGTTCGTCCAGCAATTAACGTAGGTATTTCGGTATCTCGTGTTGGAGGAAACGCACAGATTAAGTCCATGAAAAAAGTTTCTGGTACCTTAAAGTTAGATCAAGCACAGTACCGTGAGCTTGAAGCTTTCTCTAAGTTTGGATCCGATTTGGATCCTGCTACCAAAGCTGTATTGGACAAAGGAGCTCGTAACGTAGAGATCTTAAAACAAGCTCAAAACTCACCACTTCCAGTGGAGGAGCAAGTAGCTATTATTTACTGTGGTACCAAGGGTCTTATTAGTAAGGTTCCTGTGAACAAGGTAAAAGCATTCGAAAAAAGTTTCTTGGCTGAGATGAGAACTAACCACAGAAACATTTTAGATGCACTAAAAGCAGGAAAATTGAATGACGAAGTAACGGATACTTTGGAAGCAGTTTCTGCTCAGGTTTCGGAACAATTTGTATAATTCGGAAAGTGGTCTTCGGGCCACTTTTTAATATACCAATACGACAAATCGTATGGCGAACTTAAAAGAAATACGTACCCGAATTGGCTCGGTAAATTCTACCAAGCAAATTACCTCTGCCATGAAGATGGTTGCAGCGGCAAAGCTCAAGAGAGCCACCGATGCAATTGTGCAAATGCGTCCTTACGCAGAAAAGCTTCAAGGCATTTTGGGTAATCTTGCTGGGAGTACCGATTTAAGTGAGGGATTATATTCTGCCCAACGCGAGGTTAAACATGTATTGCTAATTGCAATAACATCTAACCGTGGTTTGTGTGGTGCCTTTAATAACAACATCCTTAAAGCAACCAAACTACGCCTTGAAAACCTGGAGAAAGAAGGGAAACAAGTGCATGTTTTTAGCATCGGGAAAAAGGCACACGATTTTTTCAGAAAATCGGGGCACAATGCGGATGCGTTTTTAACGGCGGAAGCATCTGAGGTATACCGTGATTTGAAATTTGCGAATGTTGCTGAATTAGCTCAATCTGTAATGGACGCTTATACAGCTGAAAAAGTGGATCATGTTGAAGTAATTTACACCCAGTTCAGAAACGCTGCGGTTCAAGTAGTTCAGAATGAACAAATGTTACCCGTAATACCACCGGAAACATATGAAAATTCTGAATCTTCGGATTATCTCTTCGAACCAAACCAAGAAGAGATTGTAGAAAACCTCATCCCAAAAGTGCTTAAAATTCAAGTTTACAAAGCTGTTCTTGACAGTTTTGCATCCGAGAATGGAGCTAGGATGACGGCTATGCATCAGGCAACGGACAACGCGGCTTCTATGTTGCATGACCTCAAACTACAATACAACAAAGAGAGGCAAGCAGCTATTACTACCGAAATCCTTGAGATTGTTGGTGGAGCCGAAGCTCTTAATGGATAACAATATTTTACCGTTTATACTAAAAGCCGAGCATTTAAACTCGGCTTTTTTTTATTTTTGTAAAAATTTCTAATTATGAAAAGAACTCTACTAACACTTGGATCCTTTGCACTTGGATTAGCTGCAATGGCTCAGGTAACACTAACTAATTCCGATCACGGAATTAATCCTGGAATGACCCAATATCAAGCATCTGATTCTTTGTTCCAATATTCAGATCAAGGACCAGGTCAGAACTTAGCGTGGGATTTCGAAGGATTGGATTATCATGAATTATTTGAAACACTGTTCAATACTCCTGATCCATCATTTTCCTCTGAATT
The DNA here is from genome assembly GCA_047618705.1 of Luteibaculaceae bacterium. GTDB lineage: Bacteria > Bacteroidota > Bacteroidia > Flavobacteriales_D > Luteibaculaceae > JBLHJD01. The sequence goes on along the minus strand of JBLHJD010000016.1, from coordinate 18,143 downwards.
TCCAGAAGCAACTATGTCTTTTGACGGAGGTGGAGCAATCCTTTATGGGAAATTAAGTGCAGACAAAATAGAGATTTTGGGTTTTGTGGTTGACAACTTTTTTGATCCAGCTGAACCACCAGTAATTATCAAAAACGATCCTCCACAATTATTGACGGTTTTCCCTTCCTCTTACGGTGGAACCTTTGATGGGCAGAATAGCTGGGAATTTGAAATGGACGTCCCTGATGCGATGCAAGGACAGGTTCCTTTCGAAAAAATTAAGGTTATCAACGACGAGAACTACACTACATCTTACGAAGGTGAAGGAAGTATCAAAACGCCGATGGGAACGTATGTTTCTTTAAAAGCAACAACAAACTCTACTGGAACACAAACTGTAGAAGGATGTGTAGCTGTAGTAGCAGGTGTACCTTGTCAGTATCAAGAAGTTCAAAACACCGAAATCAACACAACTGCTCACACCTGGTACATTGGTGAAAACGCATTTCCAGTTGTTGAGCATTTTATTGACAATGCTAACGGAGGTTTCTCTACTACCTTTAACAACGACCCAAGTATTTCAGCTGTAGCTGAACGTGCTGCATTAACTTTCTTGGAGATTTATCCAAACCCTGCTGTAGATGTAATTCGTTTTAACGAAAACATTGCTGTTGGAGAAATTACTGATGTAACTGGTAAAGTAGTATTTGAAATTTTCAATCAAACTGAAGCTAACATTAGCGAATTACCTAATGGAGTTTACACAGTAAAAATGAAAATGGAGAACAATACAACAAAAGTTGGTAAATTTGTTGTGAACAAATAACCACTTAAGCAATATTTATCATAAACCCCGGTTATATATAATCGGGGTTTTTTTATTTTATACTATGGGAAGATTAGCGCAGTTGAGCATTTTTTTATTATTCCTTGGACATTCAGTCCAAGCAGTAACATTTCCGGATTCTACCAGAAACGATACATCATTCATTCCTTTTGAATATCACCTGTCCTTCATTACCAACCCGGCAATAGACAGTTTACCCTTCTCTGATTTAACAGACCCTCTATTTATTTACCGCTTCGAGGAGCTCTCGTATGAGTGTCCCTTAAATTTAGATTATAACCACTACGTTAAGCCTTTTATACGCTTGTACTTAGAGGATAAAAAAGAACTTAGTCAGAAAATAATTAATTTGTCGAAGTACTACTATCCGATGATAGAGGAAATCTTTGACAAACACGGAATTCCTCTGGAGTTAAAGCATTTAGCTGTTGTGGAATCCGCTCTTAACCCCATTGCACGATCCCGTATGGGAGCGACAGGATTATGGCAATTCATGTACCACACAGGAAAACAGTTCGGACTTAAAATTAACAGTGAAATTGACGAACGAAGAGATCCCCGTTTAGCTACCGAAGCCGCTGCAAAATATTTAAAGGCCCTGTACAACCGGTATGACGATTGGATGCTTGCCTTAGCTGCATATAATAGCGGTCCTGGAAACGTAAACAAAGCCATTCGTTACTCCGGTGGTAAGAAGAACTTTTGGGAAATAAGAACCCATTTACCACGGGAAACAAGAGGATATATCCCTGCGTTTATTGCCGTAAACTACCTAATGAACTTTTATCCTTATCACGCGTTTTCTCAAGCCAAGGATTCCATCCAAAATTTCTTCACCTTAGATACTATCCACAACTCGGATCGTTTGTATTTTGAGCATTTGGCCTCCTTTTTGGATATGGACGAAAAAGACATCGTGCTTTTAAACCCCGTTAGTAAAACTAATTACTTTCCAAAATCCAAAAATCCTTATGTAATTGTCCTACCCGAGGAAAAAGCCATTCTATTCCACGAGATTAAAGATTCCTTGTTCGCCTTTCAAGACAACAACCAGCCTCAACTAATTCCCGCACCAACTCCGGATCGGATTAGATACAAGGTTCGTTATGGAGATGCCTTGTCAATTATTGCCAACCGGTATGGGGTTTCAGTACGCCAGCTTAAAACCTGGAACGGCTTGCGCAGTTCTCGCATCAAAGTAGGACAGCGCCTAACTATTTTTCCAAGAAAAAAACCAACGGGCAATGAAGTAACTGCTAAAAAAGAGCCAATTATTATTCCAAAAGGAGCCAGTACCTATGTCATAAAGTCTGGAGACACCTTATGGGATATTGCTAAAAGTCAAGGAACCCAGGTTCAAAAAATTCAGGCTATTAATCCTGGCATCAACTTTCGCAAATTAAAACCCGGTCAAAAAATAATCCTACCTAAATCATGACACCATTCCGCACCCTTTATTGCTTTCTTCTTATTGTAATTCTTAGCTCCTGCGGATTTCAGGACGGAAAAATGAAGCTTGCATTTACTGGTGCGCCCAGTGAAGTGGTCTGTGAAGTTCCGCAATATTTGTGGGAGAACGGTGCGGATACTGCTTTTCAAAAAGTGTTTTTTGCCAATTACCCAGCCTTGCCTCAGCCGGAGTACATGTTCAACTTATTGCATTACAAGCCAAAGGAAATCAACCAATTGTTGCGATGTCACAGGAATTATGTGAAACTTTCTATTGACACGTCTCTTGAGGCTGGACAAATCAAAAAAATTGCGGATAAATTTTCGAGAGATCAAATCTATTTCGAAATAGCAGTGCCAAGCTACCATGCTATGATGCCTTATTTGCAGGATGCGCTACCGTATATTTCGGAGCAAATACGGGAAAAAGAAAGAACCCGTTTTGTTCAAACTCATCGTGGGAAAAACCTTCCATTAACCAACAAGGTTAAAGAGAAGTTCAATATTCAGATAAACGCTCCTGTCGGTTTTAAACTTGCCAAAGAGAAAAATCATTTTTTGTGGTTTAACCGGGAACGGGTGCGCACCTTGAGCGGAACAGGGCACGATATTACTGACGGACTCCTGATTTTTGAAACCCCTTACAGCGATTCATCCTCGGTAAGCGAAAAAGCCGTTTACGCACAAATAAATCAGTTTTTGGCTGAGGTACCCGGACCTGCAGAAAATAGCCACATGATTTTGGAAATGAAGTATTATCTGGAGGGAAGGAATATCAACTTTAGCCAAAACTTTGCCCGCGAATGCCGTGGATTGTGGAAAATGGATGGCGCCTTTATGGGAGGTTCATTTATTTCATTAAGTATTCCCCATTTTCAAAAAGGACGTATCGTCCATGTTCTAGGCTTTGTTTATGCGCCAAAATTCAACAAGCGTGAGTTTGTAAAGGAATTGGAGTCTATGGTTTATTCAGTCCAGTTTTAGGGCGCTAAAATCCCTAAACAAGATACAAGGTCAATTAACCCTCCTCATAGAGTTTTGGGTTTCGAGTGCTGAGGGAGGTCAGTATTTCATATGGAATTGTTTCCAACTTTTCGGCCCAATCCGTAATCGTAATCGCATCACCCAAAATTTCAACGGCGTCTCCACTGTGGCATTTAATGTCGCTTACGTCAACCATAATCATATCCATGCAAACATTACCTACCACCTTGGCTTCCGCTCCTTGAATTAGAACAGATCCTACACCGTTTCCAAACTTCCGACGAAAGCCATCGGCATATCCTACTGGAATTACAGCGATATCACTATCCTTATCCAACAATCCATGCCTTCCATAGCCTATGGTTTCACCCTTTTTTAGTTGCTTAATTTGTGAAATACGGCTTCGCCAATTGATTACCTTTTCCAATTTGGGATCGCCAATTCCAAAGAGTCCAATTCCCAACCGGACCATATCGAACTGATATTTTGTGTGCCGAATAATCCCATTGGAATTTAATACATGCCTTAGTGTGTTTTTCTGAACCAAGTTCCCTAATTTCTCTAAGCCTTTATTAAAGGCCGCAAATTGGCCAAATGTGAACAAGTCCTCATTGGCATTTTCTGAAGCCGCTAGGTGACTAAAAACACCCTTTAATGGAGTTAGATCTTCATTAAAATTATCAACAACCCAGTCCAAATCAGATTGCTGCAACCCCAACCTATTCATCCCGGTTTCCAATTCCAGATGAATGCCCATCTCAACCCTATTTTCCTGGCAAAAGACGAGCAGGTTTTGGTACATAGAAATGGAAAAAACAGAAGGTTCCAAGTTGTATTCCGCCAAATCGGCAAAGGAAGAATCCCCAGAATTAAGCACCAAAATGGGTTGTGAAATTCCTTGTTTTCGCAATTCAACTCCTTCTTCCGGGTATGCGACCCCTAGATAATCAACCTGGCAATGGACTAAGGTTTTTGAAATTTCTACACTTCCCAAACCGTAGGACCCTGCTTTAACCATGGCCAATACTTTAGTTTCCGGGTTTAATTTCCGTTTAAAAAAGTGGAAATTCTTTTCAATGGCTGACAGTTTTACGGCAATAACCGTGTCCTGCACTTTAGCCAAAAAGCGGGTCACCTCCTCTAAACCATATGATCGTGCACCTTTAATAAAAAATGAATAATTAAAAAACACCCGACTCCGCAGGTAAACAAGCAATTCCTCCGTATCCTTAAAATACGAATACCCTTCCTTTTGTTTCCATTCCTTTCCAACACACAAGACGTGATCTGGTTTTACCCAATTTAGCGCATTCTGTAAATGGTCCACCCCCATCCCATTTCCTCCAGAATCGGAAACGATAAGCACCTTTTTTTTACGGCTAGAGCGATTCATCCAATGTATCAAACTCAACTCAAAATTGCTGAGATCGAAATTATACGGGTCGTTGAATATGATATTGGAATTTGGCGCTTCCAACCATTCTTGTCGCATCGGCAATGGCCGCCAAAATTTGCATCGTTTTTGTATATCATCCAGGGGAATACCTAATTCCAATAGAACAACTATTGAACAAAAAGCTGTTTGGCGTAAATGGCTACTAAAATCACCAAATTCGAGTTTTCCAAGGCTTAATTGGTTCTTAAAAACCTCAATTTTATTCTCAGATAAGGATTCAAAGAAAAAATCGGCTTTCCTATTTTCTATGGACCACAGCGTGCTTGGTGGGTTTTCGAAAAGAAGGTCAGAAAATTCTTCAGCAATTACATCCTCCGCAATCCAAGGCGTCCCACCTTTAAATAATTTAATTTTCTGGGCAAATAACGCCCTCCTATTTTCGAAATTTTCGAGATGTGCTAAACCTACGTTCATTAAAATCCCTAGGGTGGGTTGAAGCACCATTTGTTGTTTTTCCATTTCGCCTGGCAGGGATACCCCCACTTCAAACAGGCCGATTTTAACCTTATTTGGCGAGTCCAAAATTGAAATGGGTAAACCTACCTGACTATTGTATGATTTAGGACAGGCATAAAAATCGCTGCTTTGGGAAAGGACGTCCGAAATCCAGTCTTTGGCTGTTGTTTTACCGCTGCTTCCGGTAATTCCCACAACTTCTGTGTCTGATAGGGCAGACATACGCCAGTGTTTTGCCAGTTTTTTTAGCGCTTCCAGCGAATTGGGAACTACAATTTGTTCTGTTTCCAATTCTGGGATATACCGTTCTACAACAACCAATGGAACTCCTAGCTCTGAAACTGCCTGTACAAAGTCATGACCGTCAAAATTTGCCCCACGTAAAGCAATAAAACAACTTAGTTTCGGTTCAATAATAAGGCGGCTATCCACAACAAAGTGTTCCAAAAAAAAATCCATTTTGCCCGTTTTATGGCCAAAAAGGGCAGATATTTCAGAAAAACTTAAATGGGCCATGTTTTTTTGATTAGCGGGTTAAAAGGTATTTCTATTTTTGAACGTTACAAATTTTTATTCCACAGAAATGAAGGACTTTCCTAGCATGAGTGAATTGGTTGGTTATTTGAACCACGTAGTATTGGAATTGGAAACTGGACAACTCCAGGCATCCGACCTGAGCGAAGCCATTGAAAAGGTGAGGGCCCTAGAAGAAAGGCTGATAATATTACAATACAAGGCCAGAGAAGAAATGGTAAAGCCCGAGTTGGCTAAGCCAGCCCAAGAACCGAAAAAAGAGCCTGTTTTGGTTCAAGAAACAGAAACCGCACCTCCAACAAAAAAACCGATGGAGATGCTGTTTGATTTTGCAGAAGTACAAAACCAGGAAAGTTCTGGTGTTGCTAACTTGGAAGAAACGGAAGAAGAAGAAGAGGACGTTATCTTTGACCAAAACCAAACAAATTTACTGGATGCCATCGAAGAAATCAGATCTACGGTGAACCCAACTTTGAACGAAAAAATACGGGAATCAAATAACCCGAGTTTGGCGGCCAAACACCAGTTAACTAAAATCCACGATTTGAATAGCGCTTTTGGAATAAATAAGCGCATTTTATTTACCCAGCAACTGTTCAATGATGATGCCAATGCTTTTAAATCAGCTGTAGCTGAACTCAACTCTTTTGGTACTTACACGGAAGCAAAAAACCATTTAGACCAAAGCTTAGCTTCCAAAAATGGATGGGATATGGAGTCCAAATCCGTGCTCGATTTTTACACCTTAGTTGAGCGTCGTTACGTCTAATGCGCTGTTTATACTTTATTCTGTTTCAATTATTCTGTTTCCAAGTACACGCACAGAGTGAAATTGAGTTGGCCATCCGAAGTTATGTAGATACCTTATGCTCGCCTACTTTTTTTGGTCGTGGATATGAACATAGAGGCGCTGATAAAGCAGGGGTTTTCATCGCCGATTTTGTTCGAGAACAAGGGCTCAAACCCATTCAAGATAGTTACTCCCAGAAGTATGCTTTTAAGGTCGTTGAGCACAGTGGCAATCAAAATCTCCGCATCAATAGAAAGGCATTATTACTGGGTCACGATTATTTTCCCCACCCATCCAATGGAAATGCGCACGACAGTGGCAGGGTGGTCAGTCCAAGGTTAGGGAAAACCCCAAGTCAAAAAAAAATAGCCCATAAACTGAAGCGAAGCTTAAAAAAGGGAGAATACTGGTTGCTGTCAAATTCGGCGTTCTGGAAAACCAATTGGCAATTAAAAAATTTCATTGACAATTACCAGGTTTGCTTTTGGGAGGAAGAAAAATTAACGGGTCATATTTCTGCAACACTATTTAACCAACCCTCCTTTTACGTTAAAAAAGGGGCGTTAAATTCTGGAGACCAGGTTGATTTCACTACCTCGGGTAGCCTCAATGAAACCCAGCAAAGGAATGTTTTTGGTCTTGTACCAGGTGTTACAGACAGCCTAATTGTTTTTACTGCTCACTACGATCACATTGGGGGATGGGGCGACCATGTTTTTGTTCCTGGCGCCAATGACAATGCATCCGGCACCGCCCTTTTAATGGGTTTAATCAGATTGGTGCAACAGGATTCGGTGCCTCCTCACAGCCTTGTTTTTGTGTTTTTTTCTGGGGAAGAGGCCGGATTAAAAGGGAGTAAATTTTTTGTGGACAATATACCCTTGGATACTTCAAAAATAAAGGCCGTGTATAACCTCGATTTGGTGGGTACAGGATCAGACGGAATTACCGTGGTAAATGGAACAGAGGAAGTTTCTTTGTTCCATAAAATTCAGAAAATAGGGCAGCCTCTATTTCCCAAAATAGTAGTTCGGGGTCAGGCTGCCAATAGCGACCATTATTGGTTTAGCAAGCAGGGTATTCCGGCTGTATTTATTTACGGAATGGGACCAAGAACGGCTTATCATGACGTTACAGATATTCCAGAAACTATGCCTCAACCTATGCTTGGGGCGTTTATAAGTCTACTAAAGAACTTAATTTATGAGTAAGGGACGATTAATATTGGTGCCGACACCTATTGGTAATTTGGGTGACATAACCCTCCGGGCCATTGAAACATTAAAGGCGGCAGATTTGGTGGCGGCAGAGGACACTCGGGTAACGGGGAAGTTACTTCACCTTTTAGGGATATCTAAACCCATGGTTTCTTTCCATTCCAACAACGAGCACCGGGTTTTAGAAAAATTAATGGGCCACCTGAATGATGGAAAAACGGTAGCGTTGTGTAGCGACGCAGGTTCACCAGGAATTTCTGACCCTGGATTTTTAGCGGTTCGGGAAGCCATCAAAAACGAGATTCCATTGGAGTCTTTACCGGGAGCCACCGCATTTGTGCCTGCTCTTGTGTGCTCCGGATTGCCTTGCGACAAATTTTATTTTGAGGGTTTCTTACCTCATAAAAAAGGCCGCCAAACTCGTCTTCAGTATTTGGCCGAGCTTCCCTGTACTTCAATATTGTACGAAAGCCCACATAGAATGCTCAAAACACTGAGTCAGATTGGCGAATTTATTGGGGAAGACCGGCAATTAGTGGTCATGCGGGAAATCACCAAAAAATTTGAGTCCATTTACCGCGGAACCCCTAAAGAGTTATTCGATCAATTTACCACTACCCCACCAAAAGGGGAGTTTGTGATTGTAATTGCAGAAAAAACATAAAATAATTTTGCTTTTACCTTGAAAACAAAAAGTTAATTTTAATATTGCCAGAAAAATAGCATTGTTATGGGAAAAAGATTCACCTATATATTTTGGTATTTCCGTCCGAAGGGACTTGGGAGATAGTGCTATTTATGATATTTAGTAAATTGCCAAAGCCCGAGTTTATTGCTCGGGCTTTTTTTGTGTTATGAAAAAAATTGCAACCCTTGGTGCCCCGCACTCCTTCCACGATGTGGCCACCCGATATCTATTTGGTGAAAAAACCGACGTTCATCGTTGTTTTTCATTTGAAGAAATTGTGGAAAGTTTGGATTCCGAAACCCATAAATTAGACGGTGCCGTAATGGCGATAGAAAATGCTCTTGTAGGGTGTTTTTTACCGAATTACATGCTGCTTAAAAACCATGGGCTAACGATAGTATCTGAGTTAATTTTGCCGATTGAACTCGCGCTGTGGGTTTCGCCAAGACATGTTGGGAAACCTTTTGACGCGGTGTTGAGTCATACCATAGCCCTTCGCCAATGTTCTCATTTTTTGTCTACAATTCCGAATATTGAGGAGCATGCGGTTACCGATACAGCAACGGCGGTGAATTTGGCCGCTGAATCGGAAAACTTGGTATACGGGGCCATTGCCGGGAAGGAAGCCGGATTGGATAAGGGCTTAGTTTGTGTTCAGGAAAATGTGCAGAATCGGCAGCGTGCTTGGACTCGTTTTTTGGTGCTAGAAAAACAAAAAATCGCTCCAAATATGGCCGAGGTTAATAAGTGTTCCTGGTTTATTAGAGCCTTGGATCAACCCGGCGTTTTGCTTTCCATTTTGGAGCAACTACAAGGAACAAACATTGGTAAAATACAAAGTGTCCCTGATTTTGAAATAGAAGGGCAGCACGGTTTCATTGTTGACTTTGCCTTTTCCGGAAGTGCAGAAAAATACAATGAGCTAAAAAAGGAAGTAACAGAACACGCGCAAACCATTCAAGAGTTAGGTTTGTATAAAAGCAGAAATTATGGTGAAGATTGATGTTGAGTTTAAAAGTGGCCTTTTTCCTAAGGTGGGTGAAAACCCCCTGTGTATTGCCGGGCCATGTAGTGCAGAAACGGAAGACCAAATTCACCGGATTGCTGCACAGTTAGCCACAGATAAACGGGTAGGATTACTTCGTGCTGGAATATGGAAACCAAGGACTAGGCCAAACGCCTTTGAAGGAGTAGGTGAACCAGCCTTGCAATGGTTGGTTGATGCAGGAAAGCAAAATGGACTTCCTGTAACCACAGAAGTAGCCAATACAGCCCACGTTGAACAAGCCTTAAAAGCGGGTGTTGATGTGTTATGGATAGGGGCAAGAACTACCGTTAATCCTTTTAGCGTTCAAGAAATTGCGGATGCACTAAAAGGAGTTTCCATTCCCGTAATGGTCAAAAACCCCCTCAACCCAGATGTAATGTTGTGGATAGGTGCATTGGAACGTTTGGCAGGAGCTGGTGTTTCTGAACTTGCAGCCATTCACCGAGGATTCTCTCCTTTTCAAAAAACGCAATACCGCAATGTTCCTAACTGGAGTATTCCAATTGAGTTAAAACGATTATGTCCACAGATTCCGTTGATTGTAGATCCAAGTCATATTTGTGGGAACAGGGTGGGAATTGAAGCGGTAACTCAGAAAGCGTTGGATTTGAATTTTTCTGGAATGATGATTGAAACGCATGACACTCCAGATGAGGCTTGGTCTGATGCCGCCCAACAAATTACCCCTAAAACATTAAGTGAAATTTTAACTCGGCTAGTGGTTCGTTTACCAGAAACGGCCGACGAAAAAAACCAACACCAATTATCTCAACTACGTCAGGAAATTGATGCAATTGACTCTAATTTAATTGAGACCCTAGGAAAACGGATGGGAGTGGCAAAAGAAATTGGAGAAATAAAAAAACTGTTGGGAATGACCATTCTTCAGGTGAACCGATGGGATAGCATTTTTGGTTCTAGGATTGAAGATGGAGGGAAAAAAGGCCTTACTGAAACCTTTATGAAAAAGTTCTTACAACTGGTGCATGAAGAATCCATCCGCAAACAAACGGATGTAATGAACAAGCATTAATTCCAGTTTTCCAAAATATACCCACCTAGAGCTAAATCCTTTGGGTGGGTAATTTTTATGTTATCTGCATCTCCTGGAAGAAGTAAAACTTGATAACCGGCCGCCTCAAAAACAGAAGCATCGTCGGTAAATCCATCCTGTTCTGGAGTCGAATAAGCTGAAATTAGGCTTGCTGCCGGAAACACCTGGGGTGTTTGTACTGCCCTAAAATTAGACCTATCCAGAGCCTTACTTTCCAAACTACCTTCTTGAACTTCTCGGATAGAATCCACTAGATTCAGAACAGGAATAGCGCCCTTATTGGATTTGGAAACCTGGGCGAATAATGATTCAACTAGTGCTGATTTTACAAATGGGCGAACACCATCATGAATGGCTATACTGCCATCCACCATTCCAAGTCTTTTTAAGCCGTTTTGAACGCTCAAAAACCGACTTGCTCCGCCTTCACAAGCAAGTATGTCAACTCCATCAAACCGAGCACTTATTGATTTCCAAATTTGGTTTTGATTCTGAGGTAAAACAACAACTATGTTTTTCCAAGATCCAATGGCCAGAATGTGCTGGATGGTAAGCGCAAGAATAGGCTCTCCACCAATTTCCAAAAACTGCTTGGGGGTAGTAGAACCCATACGGCTTCCGCTACCCCCAGCAAGTATAATAATATGTTTGTCTACCGACATTGATTTAGATAATCAACATAGCATCTCCGTAGCAGTAGAACTTGTATTTTTCTTTAATTGCCAACTGGTATGCTTCCATAATTAAATCGTGCCCACCAAATGCAGATGCCATCATAAGCAATGTAGATTCTGGTGTATGGAAGTTCGTGATCATAGCATTGGCAATGCTGAAATCAAAAGGTGGGAAAAGAAACTTGTTTGTCCAACCATCAAAAGGGTTAATTCTTCCGTGAGAGTTTACCGTTGATTCAATGGCTCTCATTACGGTAGTACCCACTGCACAAACTCGTTTTTTCTTATCCAAGGCGTTGTTTACCATGTCACAAGCCGAAGAGCTAACCGTTGCTTCTTCCGAGTCCATTTTGTGTTTTGTAAGATCTTCTACCTCAACTGGACGGAAAGTCCCCAACCCGATATGTAACGTTACTTCTGCAAAACTAATTCCTTTCAGCTCAAGGCGCTTCAATAAGTTTTTAGAAAAGTGAAGACCTGCCGTAGGTGCTGCAACAGCGCCTTCATTTTTAGCGTAAATAGTTTGGAATCTTTCCTCGTCCTCTGGCTCCACATCCCGGTTAATAAACTTCGGGATAGGTGTTTCACCTAAGGCAGTAATTGTTTTTTTAAACTCTTCGTAGGGTCCATCAAACAAAAAACGAAGAGTTCTTCCGCGTGATGTCGTGTTGTCAATAACTTCCGCTACCAAAGAGTCATCCTCACCAAAATACAGTTTGTTTCCAATTCTGATTTTACGAGCTGGATCTACAAGCACGTCCCACAATAAACTTTCCCGGTTTAACTCGCGCAACAAAAACACTTCAATTTTCGCCCCTGTTTTTTCCTTATTACCGTACATACGGGCTGGAAAAACCTTGGTGTTATTTAGCACAAAAACATCTTCGTCATCAAAATAATCGATAACATCTTTGAAGGTTTTATGTTCAATTTTACCTGTATCCTTGTGAATAACCATTAAGCGAGAATCCTCTCTGTTCGGAGCAGGATGAGTTGCAATAAGCTCTTGAGGTAATTCGAATTTAAAATTGGAAAGACGCATTCTTTATAGAATTCTAGTTTGATGAGTAATTACACCTTACGGGGTGCAACAATTTAGGGGCACAAATTTACACTTTTCGCGCAATATAAGCGGCAATAAGAAAACCATTCGATATTTGGTCGAAAACAGCAGTCCCAATAAGGTTTCGGGAATAAAAAAAGGGCAGCTTAGCTGCCCTTTTTGTTATAGGTAATTTAATGAGTTTTGTAAATCCTCTTTGTACGATCCTCCAATTGGAATAACCCGATCAACGTCTTCCATTCGGATATTTGAATATTCAATAGAGTGTACTCTATCCAACCGAACGATGTAGGATCTGTGTACCCGCATAAACTTATCAGTAGGAAGTTTATTTTGGATTTGTTTCATTGTGCTATGGATTGTATAGCGTTTATCCTTGGTGTTTACAACTACATAATCCTTCAAAGCCTCAACAAAATACAAATCTTCCGCCTTAATTTTCAAAAATCTCGACTTACTCTTAACGAAGAAAGAATCTTTGGTACTCATGTTTTCAACCACGGAAAACAGCATGTCTCTTTCCGACTTTACTTCGCTTTCTTTGGAGTGCTTGTAAATGGCCATTTCAATGGATGTATTAATATCCACTTCCTTAAAAGGCTTGGTAATAAACCCGTAAGGTTGAGTAAGCTTGGCTTTCTGAACAGTATCCGAATCCGTGTTTGCTGTCAGGTAAATAACCGGAATATTCAATTCAGCCAAAATTTCTTCTGCTGCATCTATTCCAGATTTATCTCCTTTTAGCATGATGTCCATCAAAACGACATCTGGCTTCTTCGCTTTTGCTGTTTTTACAGCATCGTCTGCGTTGTTTTCAACTCCAACAACCTCATAACCAAACTTCTCTAACGTAAGTTCAATATCCTTCGCTACGATACTTTCGTCCTCTACAACTAATACTTCTATTTTTGCCATCTCTATTCTTATTTCAGCTTTTCAAATTTAAAACAATAGTGCAAACCTTTGGTATTTATTACCGATCTTTCTGCATCTAATTGGTTAGAAAGGGTTTCAATTAACTCCATTCCGAGGGAATTATTCTTTTTTTGTGGTACTTTTTCCTTTAAACCCACTCCATTATCTCCCATTCTAAAATCCACTTTGGACCCATCCTCCCTTACCTCAATATATATTTCTCCCTCCCTCCCATTGGGAAAGGCGTACTTCAGCGCATTGCTGAAAATTTCATTAATGATTAGGGCTATGGGGATGGATTGTTCAATTCCGACCGTAAAATTATCGAATTTTCGAATTAGTTTAACTTTTTCAGTATCAATTGTGTAAGAGTAAAACAAATTTGATGTGATACTGGTGAGGTAATCTGCAAAATCAATTTTTGAAAAATTTTCTGACAAGTACAGTTTTTCGTGAATAAAAGCCATTGATTTTATTCTGTTTTGGCTCTCTAGGAAAATATTTTTAGTCTCCGGGTCTTCAATGTATCGTCCTTGTAGGTTAAGTAAACTATTAATTACCTGCAAATTGTTTTTTACTCGGTGGTGAATTTCCTTCACTAGAATATCCTTCTCGTACAATTGCACCTCAACCCGCCTTTTCTTTTCGGTAATCTCATAGGCAATCACCGATATTTCAGCAATAATTCCCTGGACTTGTATCGGGCTGATAAAAACTTCAAACCAAATTTTACTTCCATTCTCTTCCAAAAAATAGACTTCAAATTGCTGAGGAACACCCTCTAAGCTCTGGAGATATTTATTCCAAAGCATAACCAACTGATCTTCCGCTACGTTATTTTGAATTACCTCCAAAATGTTCGTTAGAAAATGTTCCTGGAAATCAGCTTTTAAGTATTTCTTGGCAGTTTTCCTAAAATGATCATTGTGCGTCGTGATTTTGAGATCGGTATCTATGGTGCACATTATGAGGTTATCACTCGCCTCAAATATTTTGGATAGTCGGTTGTTTTGATTTTCCAGCAAGGCTGTTTTTTTGCGTTGGCCGGTAACGTTCTTTCCTACCCCTACAAAGCCATAGGTCTCCCCTTTTAAGTCTTTTAGCGCAGAAATAGATAAGTGGGCGCAAAAAGTCTCCCCGTCCCTTTTAAGGCACTCTATGTCTCCTTCAAATTTTTTCTTGGATTCTATTACGGCCACAATTTCCTGAATCTGGTTTTTCTCAAAAAACAAGTCTTGAGCTTTGAGGGATTCTACTTCTTTCCGGGTTAGCCCGAAATTTTTTTCAGCCGATATATTAAATTCTACCAACTCAAACCCTAAATCCCATGCAAAAATTAAATCCAAGGAACTTTCTATTATTCCCGCCAGAAAACTTTTGTTTTTCCTGATCTCCCGTAAATAGTCCTTTTTAGCCCCTTTTCTCCATTCCACCTCGTCGGTAATATCCTTAATAATCATCAGGACCCTTTCCTCATTGATTTTTGAAAATCGCGCTTCAAAAAATCGTTGGAAATCGTGGTAAATAATAAAATACTTAACCAATTGTATTTCCCCAGATTCGATGCATTTTGTTCCCGCCGTTTTTATTTCCTGAATGGTGTTCGGCTGAAAACGCAGATTACTCAATGGACTTCCAACCAATTTTTCATCCGCGATGGAAAGTTCATTTTCCTCCGGCTTTTCAAAAGCGCAAATGGTCAAGTTTGTATCCAACTCGAACGAAAAGTCTTCCACTTTTTCCATAGAGTCCCAACGGGATAAGGCCATCAGTTTTTTACCCTCTGTATCCCATTTTTTGGGATATAATATCAAAAACCAATAGGGCTTAGATTGATAGTTGAATTGACTACAAAATACATCCATCACTTCTCCTAATGGAGTTAAGTCCAGGCTTATTACACCCGAATTTGTAATGGATTTTAAAGCTTTGAAATCAAATTGAATAAAATAGTTTTGAATGTACTTTTCGGATTGAAATACTCTAAAATATGACCTGAAAGCATTGTTTTCGTTTAATACCCGTCCATATTCATCTATTACCAATGATGGGTTTTGGGTATTAGCACAAATTCGAGTAAATCTTTTCATTTTATTCTTTAGGCAATTTACTACCATTAACTACATTGGGGTTTCCACCAATTTTGTAGTTGATGATATTTATTCTAGTTCCTTGCTCCGAGTAATACTCCCAATTTCCTTTTTTTTCCCCACCAAAATACGTTCCTTTAATTTTAGTGTTCCCGTTCGCATAAAGGTATTCGTGTTCCCCATCTGGAACCCCATCTTGGAAGGAACCTTGAAACATTAAGTTTTCCTCATCGGTATAATGATTCCAAATGCCTTCTCTTAATCCCGCCTTATAGTTGCCAATTTCAACAATATCGTTGATGTAATATTCCCACTTTCCATGCTTCAAACCCATTTTATATTTTCCCTTTGCTATCAAAGTTCCATATTTATTAAACTCCTCACATTTTCCGTTTTCCAGTCCATCCGTGTAGTTTTCTAGCCTCCACAGCTGTCCATTATCATGGTACCAAACCCATTCGCCAAGTGCCTTACCTCGGGAATAACTTCCTTTCTGCTCCTTTTTCCCATTGGTATACAAATACTCCCAATCTCCATTTTCCTCATCATTTAAAAAGATTCCCTTCGCCTTTAATTTTCCGTCAGTAAAATAGAATTCCCATTCCTTTTGTTTTCTTCCTAAGCTGTCAGTTTCCCCTTTGCTTAACAAAATATTATTTAAATATTTCCGGCCCTCAACTATGTTTCCCTCGGCATCATAGTAAAAGAAAAAACCGTGCTTTTCCTTTTTTTCATTAACCGGTCCTTCATACCACTTCTGCCCACTCGAATTATAAAAAACCGTGTTGTCCACAAAAGCATATCTGTCAGATAAATTTTCGTCATCCAAGCCATACTTAACTACCCGTATCAATTCACCCTCTGGACTATATTCTTTGAACGATCCGAATTTTTCACCGTTGACGTAAAATTCCTCCCAATGCTTATTTTCATTCGGGTAAAAGGTCACCCACTTCCCTTCTTTCTTTCCCCCTGGATTAAAATTGTTAATCCAATATTTCCACAATAACTGGCCATCCCTAAAATTTGCCCATTCCTTAACAAGTCCATCTTTGCCATACGAAAAAGAAAACCCGTCATAAATTCCATCTTTATAATACCGTTTTGCAACTTGTTCACCCTCCATATTAAACTGGGTACAACTGCCATTGAGTATATTGTTAGTGTAATAACAAACCTCTGCTAAACTTCCTTGTTTATATACATATTCGGCCCCATTCTTTTTTCCTTCCTTGTAGCTTATCTCTTTTTCTAAATCACCAATGTTGGTATAAAATCTCCATAGACCATAGGCATTTTCGTCCTTGCGAGTTCCTTCTGATCGCAATTTTCCATTTTTGTAAAAAGCCTTCCAGTTCCCTTGTGGTCTGCCATCAACCATAATTCCCTCACTGGCCAATTCACCGGACGGATAAAAAAAACGTTGGAACAAGGTATCCTGACCCGAGGCGGAAAAAATGGGTAATAATGTTAAAAAAATAAAAAGTTGTTTAGCCCCTTTATATATCATGTATATAATTTTAAATAAATAGTATAGTAGTTAATAATAGGTCTGTTCATACTGTGTAAAATAAGCTGAAATTAATTTTGGATATTGACAGTTAACATTCTGTTCATAACAAGTTAACAATTTACTAAGTGGTTAAATTACTGATTTGGAGGGGAATATTGAGGTTATTCACAAATGAATCTTTTAGAGAAGTTAACGTAGTAATTTTCCATTTCATATTTTTAAATTGTGAATTTCCATGAGTAAAAGTTGACTCAAAGTTTTTGTAACTCCAAGGCTTTTTAGCTTACTTATCCTTTTTAGGCTTCAGTGAACATCTATTTATTCTTAGTTATTAATAGCCATTGATACTTATTAAGAAAAAGGGTGTTAAAAAACATCTTATTTTGGCCCTTAATTATCAAGGCTTTATAGCCTTATTAACAATTTGAAAAAACAATGTTCAAATGAGTAAAGGGACTTTTGGAATAGGTTGTGACCATGCCGGTTTTGAATTAAAAACAAAGGTGGTTGAACTCTTGAATAAAGAGGGATATGCAGTAGAGGATTTTGGATGTAATTCGGAAGAAAGTGTGGACTATCCAGACCATGCTCATCCATTAGCCAAAGCAATAATAGCTGGTAAGGTACAAAAGGGAATTGCGATTTGTGGTAGTGGAAATGGAATTAATATTACTATGAATAAATATGCTGAAATAAGATCAGCACTTTGTTGGACTGAGGAATTAGCTCAATTAGCAAGAAGCCATAATAATGCCAATGTATTGGCTATTCCTGCCCGATTTATTGCAGCTGACTTAGCTTTAAATATTGTAAGAACTTTTATTAACACGGATTTCGAAGGTGGTAGACATCAACGAAGAATTGACAAAATTTCAGGTATATGATTTGTAAAAAATTACCCTTAATAGGTGTATTAGCCTTAGGTAGTTTCATGGGGTATAGCCAAGAAACAAACGAGGCCACGCAGTTTGCTAAAACCATTACTGCTGAAGATTTAAAAGCCCACTTGAGCGTATTAGCTTCTGATGAATATGAGGGAAGAGAAACAGGAAAGAAGGGGCAAAAGATGGCCGCTGAATATTTAACCAATGCGTATTCCGAAATGGGATTGGATCCTGGTAATAGTGGTTCTTTTTTACAAGAGTTTCATTTAATATCCATTGGTAATACAGGAGTTGATTTGAGTATCGGTGGTGAAACATTGACTGCTTTTGAGGATTACTTTTATTTCAAAGGACTTAAGGATCAAACCATTGAAGGGACTGACATAGTATATGCTGGATATGGTATTGAAGATGCTAAATATTCGGATTATTCGGATGTTGATGTTACTGGCAAGGTGGTTTTGATCTATAATGGTGAACCAATGAAAAAGGGGAAGTT
>JBLHJD010000015.1:0-25741 GCA_047618705.1 Luteibaculaceae bacterium | reverse complement strand
TTTTCTCTTCTACTCTGACGGATAATCGTCTCAGAAATAACAAGATCTAATCCTTCACTGGGACGCGGACAATAATCCAACAACTTTCGGCCATCTTTATTTACCAAGATATACGAAGGGACTGAAATTAACCCAAGCCTATCCATGAGATCTTCATTGTGATTGTAATGTGTTAATGGAATTCCGATTTTGTAATAATCCTTAGAAAACTTCCGGAAAGTATCCAAGTCTTTATCTAGAGATATGTACTGAATTGCTAGTTGTTGAGAGAAACGTAAACTTAAATCACGTAGAATAATTAGATCCTCAATTACAGCGTCTACACTTGATATTCCAAAGCAGTATAAGGTTAAGTCCTTTGCACCTGGATCTAACTCCATTTTTTCTCCTTTGGCAAAATACCCATGCACACCTTCAATTTTCCCGCCTCTGTGGCTTTGAGCCCACTTTTCGGACAAGTGTTGTGCTAATACTTTAGTCTCCGGATATTTGGCAGCGGCAACAAATTTCTCGAGGTAACTGGATACCAACAACCCATCCCACTTCCGCACTCTACCTGAGTCAAACACACCCCAAATAGCTACCATTTCCCGAAGTTTTGGATCCTTTAAGAAATCGTCTTTCTCCAACAATTCCAAAAAGCGATATACGGGGATTTGCCCCATCATTGCAGTTAGGATAGGCTGTCCATCCCGATAATCTTCGAACACTCCCAAGTAATCCTTAAAAAAGGCCTTAAAAAAGTGAGCAAAATCAGGCTCCCAAATTGGGAAATCAGTATTCTCAGCTAAATATTTATCGAAAATCTTCTTTTTGTTAACCCGAATCTCTGCCTCAATCCCTCCCAAAGCATACTTGGTTTTATTTTGGGCAAATGGAGTAGCTGGAACCTTTAACATTTCAGCCTGTATTGATTTTTCAAAAGTGCTGAATGCACCTTTAAAACGACCCGTCGTTGTACTCTCAAAAAGGAAATCCATTTCCTTATCCAGTGCAGTATTCAACTTTGCGGCAATAATATTTGGATCATCCTTATCTAATTTCTTAAAAACCAAAGGAACCTTTGCCTTGTTATTAATGCTAATTAAAGCATCGGTAGATTTTGGGAAAACAACTTCATACATGGTATTGGGTCGTATCCAAAATGGTGCATTTTGCCAATTGCACCGCAAAACCGCGTGGGTAAGTTTATCTACTTGAATATTAAAATAAAACTCCCCTTGGGCATTTACTTGGGCTTTGGCCAAAACACCAAGTCGCTCAGAAACAGCCTCCTTCATTTCCAAAAGGGAGATAGTAGCATTTTCAAAACCTTTCGCATGGCCTTTAATAGTCACATTCCCAGCAATTCCAAAAAAGGAAATAGCACAAAAAACTAGGGTGATAAAAAATCTCATAATAGATGTAAAATAGGTTTTGGAACAAAAGGAGAAACATCGCCTCCGCTTTTGATGATTTCCCGAACTATATTTGAGTTAATGGCAGTATACTCAGCATTGGTAAATAAAAACACCGTTTCCAAATTTGGTTCCATGGTTTTATTCATTTGCTCAATATTCATTTCATAGGTAAAATCGATAGGATTACGTAATCCGCGAAGCAAAAACTGAGCATTGTTTTTCATCGCTGCTTTGGTGGTTAAACCTTGGTAGTTGATTACTTGAACATTGGAAATATGTGCCAAACTTAATCGGACAAAGGATTCCTTTTGCTCCTTAGAATACAAACCTGCTTTGCTGGTATTTATTCCCACACCAACAACAATTTCATCGAATAACTTCGCAGCTCTTTCCACAAGAGCCACATGCCCTTTGGTAATGGGATCAAAAGATCCTGGAAAAAATGCTATTCGAGGTGTGTTCATGCTTTTTTGAAAAAACTAAAAATAACACTTCCAAACGACCTTGAATAAAGAAATCGTGGATCTTTTTCAAATTCTTTGTCCTTCCCGTGCTCCAAAACAAATAACCCCCCTGGTTTTAACCACTTCCCCTCCAGAACCAAATCCGGTAATTTTACCGTTGTTGGAAAGTTATACGGAGGGTCAGCAAACACTACATCAAAGGTTTTTGGATAATCTTCTTTTTTCAGAAACCGGAATACATCGGCCCTATGGAAACGGTAGTTTGTAATATCCAATTCCTTAATAATATCCAACACGTTCCTTTGTGCCCAGATATCCACATCCACTGCCACCACGTCACTAAACCCTCGCGAAATGGCTTCCAGACCAATTAAACTAGACCCAGAAAAACAATCCATAAAATCCAATCCTTCAAAATCTAAAAGGCCGTCCAACACATTAAAAAGGCCCTCGCGGGCAAAATCGGTGGTGGGTCTACTTTTCAGACGAGAGTTAAATTTTATTTTTCGAGCTTTAAACTTTCCTCCGATTATACGCATAGTTCCGATTGAAATAGTAAATAATAAATGGGTGATTGGTCGGGAATTAATAAATCCAGATCCATTTCTTTCCCCGTGGAAAATACGGAAACTGAAGGTAAAAACGCGGCTAGTAGTGATTTCAATTCTTCCAATTGAAATCCATACAATTGAACATCAAGCTCATTGGGAGCAATTTTCAGGCTTTGGACTAATTGGAGTCCATGGTAGGCTGCATCATGGGCAGACTTACACTCTTCCTGTTTAAAGGAATGTAGTTTTCCGTTCCGGTAGTGGACCATTTCAAATCCAGTTCCCCAAAAATGAATGGCGATATAGTCGTTTTTATCGCTAAGTGTACCCTTGTTACTTTCTAAGAAAATTGCAGTATGAGGAACTTCCTGAAAGGAATTATCCAAAGAAAAACTGACCGTTTGGGCTTTGCTCCATTCCAACCAAAGTCCGGAAGAAGGACACCAAAAGAGGGCGTTACCTTCCGTTTTTAATTCGGCAAAGGGCTCAGGTAAAACTCGTGCACCAAAGGAGCTTACCATCCAATACTTGTTTTTAAAAGGGGTTTGGGCTAAAGGATGTTTAACCCAAAGCGAAACAGGACAACACCCTACCCCCATAATTTGTTGCGTTGCAGAATCCTTCACGCCAAAAAAACAATAGCCCTCGTGGAGGGCTATAAATAAATCCAGCCCGGCCGTTAATTCTAAACGGAACCGGGCTGAAAAATGTTCGAATGGGCTAAAACTACTCGCCTTTCCAGTTACCACTGGTAGATGCTTCTTTTAATGAACCAACCTTCAAAACGTCGGTAGGATCAAATGGTTTAGAATCAATTATTTCAAATACAGAAACAACAACCCCCCCTTTATCTAACCGGCCACTTTTCATAACAAAAGGGGCTCTAGAAACAGAAGCGAATGCCATACTGTCGGCAACAAAAGGGAAAACTCGGTCGTCCACTTTTTGGTTACCAAATACGTTTTCTTCAACACTAACGGCCAACGTATCCCGAGTTATAATACCCATCGCCAAGGCTTCAACTTCGGTTAATGTATCCGGAACCATACCCTCAGCACGGATAATGGTCATGGTGCCATTCTTAACAAAATCAACCAAGGAATCCATTTCTGGACAATACACGCCATACTGATCTTTAAAAGCCAGCTGTGCAGTACGTACATCCTTTAAACCTTGAATTACTTTGTGATAAACCTTTTTCTTCTGATTCGCAAAATCGATGTCTGACTTTACAGCAGCAAAATCCAAATAGGTGAAAATGGCTGCAAGGGTTATCATAATCCCAAACATCCCCATTTGAAGCTTAAAGCTTACTTTATCCATCGCATACAGGAGAGATACCCCACCCATAAGCAAAAGCACAAAGCCCGCAACGCTAAACAAACCGCTTTGGCCGCTTACTAGTCCAAAAACAAAAAGGGTTAATCCTGCCAATGCAAGAAATCCGGGGAAAAGAAACTTTCCAAAATCGTTCCTAAGATTATCCATTGATTCTAAATTTCGATCGTCTACAAAACTACAATGTATTTTGAAATGACCAAGCTTGTTTTGACTTTGTTTATAAGTACCTTGCGCACATGAACGAAGTAGCGGTTCTAGACCAGTTTACAAAAGGGCTTGGATTTGAGCTTACAGAAGGGCAAAAACGCTTTGTCCGCTACGCTTCTGCCCTAATGAACAGTCCCAAAGATCATTGCTGTTTAATCCTCAGTGGATATGCTGGAACCGGGAAAACCTCCATGGTTTCTCAGTTTATTAAAATCATTTCTGCCTGGGATTACACGCCTGTTCTTCTTGCTCCAACCGGAAGAGCTGCTAAAGTTTTCGAACGCATGTCGGGATTGTCCGCGAGCACCATACACCGGTATATCTACACTTTTTCAGAAGAGGACGACGACTTCCGTTTTGAAGTTCGCAAAAACTCCACCAAGAAGGCCGTTTACTTTATTGACGAGGCTTCCATGATTGGTGATCACTCCGATGGTATTGGAAAAGGAAACCTAATGGAAGATGTTTTTCAGTTTATTTTCCAGCAGAAACAGTCCAAAATTATTTTGGTTGGAGATGAAGGACAGCTTCCTCCAGTAGGTTTGGATTATAGCCCTGTTTTAGATCTGGAAAATCTCCAATCCTACTTCTCCGTGCCCATAGCAAAAGTCCGACTAACGGAAGTTGTCCGGCAAAGCCTGGAAAGTGGAGTACTTAAAAACGCTACTCACATTAGAAGTAATGCCCTTCTTCAATTAGAAGTTTGCCCCGATTTTGAGGCAATAACGGGGGTAGAATTCCCCGAACTACTGGAAAGTAGTTATGGCAAACACACCACAGAGAATGTTCTCGTTGTGTGCCGATCCAACAAAATGGCCTACAAATACAACATGGCTATTCGGAATCGGATTTTTGATTACGAGGAAGCATTGTGTTCCAACGACCTATTAATGGCTGTAAAAAACAACTACTTCTGGCTCAAAAAACACAAGCGGAAGGGGTTTATCGCCAATGGAGAATCCTTAAAAGTTCAACGCATATTGGGTTATCATTCCCTCGGCCCCTTTCAGTTTGCGGATGTGGAAGCCCAGGTTGGAATTGAAGAGGAGCCCATCAGTTTAACTTTATGGATTGACACCCTTACATCAGATGGAGCGAATATGCCGAGGAAAGAAACCCAGAAGTTGTATAATTTGGTAAAGCTGGACCTCATTAATCAAAAGGGAGATTTCACGAAGAAAGAACTAAAGAACAACGGTATCCTCAATGCCATCCAAGTGAAATACGCCTATGCCGTAACGTGCCACAAGGCACAAGGTGGGCAATGGAAAGAGGTATACATCGACTGTGGTTATTACCAAGAGGAAGAGCCAGACTTAGAATACCGGCGGTGGTTATACACCGCTGTTACGCGTGCTGAAGAGAAGGTTCATTTGATTCAGGCACCATCCCGATTTTTCCCAAATGAGATATATTAGAGTAAATCAGGCTTATTAAACCTTTTTTTGTTAATTTTGCCGCCTAATTCTAATTCATAACCAAATGAATCGTTACGAAACTGTTTTCATCTTAACTCCCGTTTTGTCTGATGATCAGACAAAGGAAGCAGTACTAAAATTCCGTGATTTGGTTACCGCACATGGTGGTAGCTTTAGTCATGAAGAATTTTGGGGACTGCGCAAGTTGGCTTACCCTATCCAGAAAAAGTCAACTGGATTTTACGCTCTATTCGAATTTGAAGCTCCTGGAGACTTCATCAACAAATTCGAGACGGAATTCCGTCGTGATGAGCGCGTAATTCGCTTTTTAACTGTTAAGTTAGAGGGACACTCTGCAGCTTATGCTGACAAGCGTCGCTCAAGATTAGCTGATTCCAGCGCAAAGTAATAACCCATAATTTTTTAGAATCATGGCACAAAAATCAGAAGTAAGATATTTGAACCCAATTAATATTGAGACAAAAAAGGCAAAATACTGTCGTTTCAAGAAAAGTGGGATAAAATACATCGATTACAAGGATCCAAATTTCTTGTTGAAATTCGTAAACGAGCAAGGGAAACTTCTTCCTCGTCGTATCACTGGAACTTCTCTAAAGTTTCAAAGAAAAATATCCAAGGCAGTGAAGCGTGCTCGTCACATTGCACTTATGCCTTACATAGCCGACCTTTTAAAATAATCGGACCATGGAAATAATTCTTAATCAAGACATCGACAAAGTAGGTTTTAAGAACGATATCGTAACTGTGAAAAACGGACACGGATTGAACTTTTTGATTCCTAAAGGGTTTGCTAAATTAGCAACTCCATCGGCCCGTAAGGTGCACGAAGAAAATTTGCGTCAGCAAGCTCACAAAGCTGTTAAGGTTTTGGATGAAGCTAAAGCTTATGCAGAAAAACTAAATGGTTTGTCCATCAAAATTGGAGCAAAAGCAAGTGAGAATGGTAAGATCTTTGGATCTGTTAACACTATTCAATTGGCTGATGCTATCAAAGCTGCTGGTCACGATATCGATCGTAAAAAAATCAGCATCAAAGGAGAAGCAATCAAAGTTTTGGGAGCTTACGAAGCAGATGTACGTTTGCACAAAGAAGTTTCAGCTACTGTTAACTTCGAGGTTATTCAAGAGTAATCCTCTGCAAATAACAATACTTAAAAAGGCTACCCATATGGGTAGCCTTTTTTGTTTTATCTAATTTATCCCCGCAATGGATAAGTCCCGATTGGCAATAGATTCGGCTTGCAATTTCCTCCTCCTTATTTCCTGAATAGCCCCCGCCCAATAAATCGCTGTTTTGCGCTTCAAATAAGGCTAACAACTAATTCACTTACCTAACCGGAAAAGGTTCCTAAAATGCATCTTAAAGATGCAGAACTAGATGTCCTCGGGGCGATTCTATCCAACTTACACGAAGTTTGTAAGATGGGATGAATAAAAAGGAGGTACTAAACTCTTTCGTGCAACGGATTATTGGATCTTTCGACCAATAAAAAAGGCGCCAATAGGCGCCTTTTTTATTGCAAAAATGTCTTGCACCTTATTCTTTCACAAAGCGTTGAGAATACCCCGTATTTCCTTTTAAAACATAAGCACCAACCGGCCAAGCTTTAATATCAACTTCATTCCCATCGCCAGAAAACATTAGGGATCCATCCATGGAAAAAATCTCGAAAAACCCTTTTCCACTTACACTTAACTTATTCGTTGCTGGATTCGGAAAAACAGTACCAATCCGCACCAATTGCTCTTGATTTATTTCACTCGTAAAATCAACCTGAGCACTTCGGTACAAAACCGCTTTTGACTTTTGATCTTGCCAAACAAAGTGGAACATACCGTTAGCATACACCACATCTGGGTTCATTTGGGTACCCAGCAGGTCAACATTCACCAATTCAGCTGACATTGTCATTAAACCTTCCACTCCAGTGGTAGAAAATGCAAAACGGATGTCGGTATTACCAGCTGCACTTTCCTGGTATACAACGCCTAAAACATCCTTGTTTCCTGCAACTTTCGGGTAATTCTGGTTTGATTGGGCGTTAGGCGTTAATTCATAGTTTACTGCACTACTTAAATTCGTTAGATTAACTTTCCCCACATTCACCCTAGAATATCCTGTTGCCCCACTCATCCAAGCCATGTACAAACTGTCCCCTAAAAGGATTGCTTCCGGCCCCGTAGATGGACAAGAACTAATCATCCAGTTGTTATTATCTACATCAGCACCAACATAACTCACACCTCCATCTTCCGATACAGAAACCCACATATCCCGTAAATCCGAATCGTTATTCCGGAACATAACTACAATTCTATCTCCATCGGCCAAAACAAAACCTGGGCAACAATCACAGGCTTCTCCAACTGCGCCACCGGAAGCGCTAAGGGGCTCAGAAAAGGTTTGTCCACCGTCCCACGATACAGATGTTGCGTAATGGGGCTCCATAAAACCTGGCTCAAACTTCATGAAATCAACCACCACTTGCCCATCAGGACCAATGGAAACCTCAGGAAAACGCGCCCAAGAGTCATTGGGAATTCGAACCGTATCACCGAAGGTCTTCCCTCCATCCAATGATCCCCTTACATACACAAATCCTTCCATGTCTGGCATAGATTTATATGCAACAAAAACAGAATCCCCACGGGTAGCTAAACTAGGACCAGTCCATGATTGCACATAGGCTGACCCTCCATCAGGGGTAACCATTACAGGCGCACCAAAAGCCCCATTGTTCATGGTAGAAACAAACACCTCTCTGTTGGTCGCCCGTCCCCACATTACCACGGGTTCATTGTTCGCATCCAAATGAATTTTTGGTCGAGCATATCCCATGGATAATTCCTCGATCACCACTTTAACATCCCCCCAAATGAGGGATTGTGCAGAACAAACCGTTGGCAAGGCCAAAAGGATAAGTAATAGTTTACGCATATACATAGTATTAATGAATGATTAAATTTTTGGCTACAACTTGGCCATCTTTCTCAACGAGAACCCAAAAGATTCCACTATTTAAATTTAAATTGAAGGACAATTCACCTATTGCATTTATCTCCTTCTTTTCAGAGTAAAGGGATGCCCCAATAGAATTAACAATTTCTACCTCAACCCATCCTTGCATATTTTCTGGCATCAGCACCTTAAAATCACCCTTGTTTGGATTTGGAAATAAAGAAAAATCCCAGTTTCCACCTATCTCTAGTCCAAAAATATTGGAAACGGAACAGGCGTCTATAGTGTCGGGCATTTCTATTAAATCATTTCCTTTTGGAAGGGCCCATGATATAGAAGTATCCGGACACACAACGGCATAGGTTGGCCATCCTACGAAAGGGAAGTAGCCCATAAATAATTCAGTGATGGTATCCCCTCCTCCTTCGATTCCGGCAGATGGATAAGTAGCGCCATACGTTTCCTCAAAACCTGCTATGTAATCGTTCTGATCCCGATCGCTAATTCCAAGGACAACGACATCACCATTTGCTCCACCATAACTTTGATAGATGCTATCAATAATTGGCGTAAAACGCTGGCATGGGGTGCAGTCTACAAAGAAAAAATCCAAAACCACGGTTTTCCCCTGACCCAAGTAATTAAACAAATTGTGCTCAACACCCTTGGTATCTGTCATGGAGAAATCGGGTACTACTTGTCCCTGCATTCCAAAAGAAGTGAGCAAGAACATTAGTAAAAGGAGACGCATAGCTTGATATTTTGCTCTAATTTAAACTTTTCAAAACGGTATTTCCCCGAGGAATAAAAAAGATAAAAGCAATATGGCAATCCCAATTAACTCGTTAGAGTTGAGTGCTAACAACCTCCGGCGAATCCAACTGTTTTATAACCCCGTTTTTGGGTGGGAGTTCCAGGATTAAGGGCTTACCTACCCAGCTTTTACTAATGCAGGAGTTGATGGGGGTTTTGAACAAAAAGAAGGTCCAATCCTGAATGGCGTTCTGGTGGTTCTCAAACATCCCCATTTGGAAAGCTTGATTTCTAAAATAAAGAAGGCCGGTGGTCAGATAAGCAAGGATATTTGTGAGTTCCCAGGAGGAAAACGCTTCCAATTTATCGACCCAACAGGAAACGAATTGGCGGTATGGACAGAATAGTTGTGTGCTATTTTTTCAGGACTAAAAAAATGGTAAAAAAGAGACCAAAACTGAGCAGCAGACTAAGTGACAAATACCCGAATGCTAAACCCCATTTCTGATTGGACATAAGCGAAAACAACTCCAAACTGAATGTTGAAAAAGTACTGAACCCACCACAAAATCCAATGGCAACAAAAGTCATTAAGGATTTATGCAAGCCTGATTCTGATTTACTACAAACTAAAAAAACGGCTAAAACTAGAACACTCAACAGGTTAGCCCAAAGAGTTCCCCACGGAATTGAATTGCCAGTGGGTGGATTCCATACACTTAAACCATATCTGGCAAGGGCACCAAGACCACCTCCCAAAAATATTAGGACAGCATTCATACTCGGCGTTTTTGAAGCAGGAAGGTATTAACAGAAAATAATTGATGGCCAATAAACCAGCCTAAAATAGCTCCACACAAAATATCGGCCGGATAATGCACTCCAAGGTAAACTCTACTGTAGGCCACCAAGCATCCCCAAGCAATTATCCACCACTTAAATTTCTGAAAACGGGCACCCTGAATTAAATACCCAACAATGGCAAAGGAATTGGCGGCATGGCTGCTTACAAAACCAAACTTACCACCACATTTCCCGTTGAGGGTATGCACTAAACCTAATAACCCTTCGGAATGACAGGGCCTAGGTCGCATAAAAACATTTTTAAATGCATGTACTGAAATCCAATCAGCTAAACCAACGGCAACTCCCAAGCAAAGAATTGAAATCAATCCCCATTGCTTTTTTCCACCTTGAAAATAGAGCACAATGGCCGCTAGAACATAAGTAGGAATCCAGAAATACTTGTTGCTGATTTGCTCAAAAACCCGGTCCACAAAACCAGTACAACCCACTTTGTTTAAAAGCAGGAACAAGTCTTTATCCAGGTTTAAAAGCAGATCATACATTAATTGCTTCCCAAATTATATCCTTCAATTCCTGAAGGCCCTCCTGGGCAACAGAAGAAAAATATACCCAGGGGATATCCACATTAACGGTTTTTCCAATTTCCGCCCGCAATTCATCATCCAGCATGTCGGATTTAGAAATAGCCAAAAGCTTTTTCTTCACCAACAAATCGGGGTTAAATTGTTTTAATTCGTTCAAGAGAATCTGATACTCCTTATTGATGTCTTCTGCATCTGCAGGAACCATAAAGAGCAAAATAGAGTTCCGTTCTATGTGACGTAAAAAACGTAATCCTAAGCCTTTTCCCTCGTGAGCACCTTCAATAATACCCGGAATATCCGCCATTACAAAGGATCTATTTTCACGGTAGGCTACAATCCCCAAGTTTGGAACTAGAGTTGTAAAAGGATAATTGGCAATTTCTGGCTTAGCAGCACTCACGACAGACAACAAGGTAGATTTTCCAGCATTTGGAAACCCAACTAATCCAACATCGGCAAGTACTTTTAGCTCTAAAATTTTCCATTCTTCTTTACCCAAAGTACCCGGTTGGGCATAGCGTGGAGATTGGTTGGTTGACGATTTAAAGTTGTCATTCCCTAAACCACCTCGTCCACCTTCTACCAGAACTTGTTCTTCCCCATCTTCGGTGATTTCGAACATGATTTCTCCAGTTTCGGCATCCCGCGCAACGGTTCCCAAGGGGACATCCAACATTCTATCATCACCATCTGCACCTGTACGCAAACTACTCCTTCCCGGCATTCCGTGGTCGGCGCGTATGTGCTTCCTATATTTTAGGTGAAGTAAGGTCCAGTGTTGTTTGTTTCCACGCAAAATAATGTGTCCACCTCTTCCTCCATCTCCACCATCAGGTCCACCTTTCGCCGTGGTTTTATCGCGGTGAAAATGGGCACTTCCTGCGCCACCATTTCCAGTACGACAACAAATTTTTACGTAATCAACAAAGTTGGTTCCAGCCATATTTAGGTCTTTTACCTATAACGCTCCACAAATACGATCGAAAACAACTGGAATTTCTCCAATTCCATTCACCTCGCTCAACTTCCCTTGCTCTGCATAAAATGCTTTTACAGGGGTTGTTTTATCATTATAAGTTTTGATCCGATTTCCAATGACTGTTTCGTCTTGGTCATCCGGTCTTCCACTATTTATTCCTCTTTCTAATAATCGAGCTACCAACTCCTTCTCTTCTACCTCAAGTGCCACCATTTTATGTATGGATAAACCCTTTTTTTCGAGCATAGAATCAAGCGCAGAGGCCTGCTCTTTTGTCCTTGGGAAACCATCAAAAATAAATCCTTTTGCATCAGGATTTCCTTCAACGCGTCCTTCTATCATACCAATAACCACTGCATCTGGAACTAACATTCCTTGATCCATCAATTTTTTAGCTTCCAATCCCAAAGGTGTTCCTTCGCTGATTTCTCCACGTAACAAATCACCTGTGCTCAGGTGGACTAATCCGTACTTCTCAATCAGGTTTTCAGACTGAGTACCTTTTCCTGCTCCCGGAGGGCCAAAAAGAACAATATTTAGCATGCTCAACTAATTTGGGGCAAATGTAAACTTTTCATTCCGAACATAAACTTTGAAATAAATATCCCTAAGCACTTATCTTTGCATCGTGAGAAATAACTTTTACCACCCCAGTTTTAAGATAGGCGTACTTGGCGGCGGACAGCTCGGCCGTATGTTTATCCAAGAAGCAATTAGCTGGAATGTAGGCATTCACTGCCTAGATTCAGATCGGAATGCACCCTGCAAAGATTTGGCTACAACCATGACTTATGGCTCCCTTATGGACCCAGAGGCAGTGTACCAGTTCGGGAAAGATAAGGATGTAGTTACCATAGAGATTGAACATGTAAGCATCCTTGGGCTCCAACGGTTGGAATCCGAAGGAATTGCTGTTTATCCTTCTTCCGCTTTATTGGAAACCATCCAAGATAAAGGCCTTCAGAAAGAGTTTTACCTCAAACACAAAATTCCAACCAGTGGGTTTTCGCTCCTAAATAGTGGCCTAGACCTGAAACAAAGTGATCTCCCTTGTGTGCTAAAAATGCGCAAAGGTGGATATGATGGCAAAGGAGTTCAAATAATTAAGAATTTAGAGGACATTGATCCTGCCTTCAACACGCCTTGTATTAAGGAAGATTTGGTGCCTTTTGAAAAAGAAATATCTGTAATTGTGGCTCGAAATACGGCTGGACAGGTAAAATCTTACCCGGTGGTCGACATGGAATTTAATGATGAGGCCAATTTGGTGGAATTTTTATTTTCCCCTTCAAAACTCCCTGCAAGTATCCGGCAAGAAGCGCGGGAAATAGCAGAAAAGGTAGCCATAGAAATGAACTTAGTAGGTATCTTGGCTGTAGAGATGTTTCTGCTAAAAAATGGAGAGTTACTGGTCAATGAAGCGGCCCCTCGCCCCCACAACAGTGGACACCAAACCATTGAAGGAAACACCACAAGTCAATACCAACAGCTGCTTAGAGCCCTTCTCAACTTGGAGTTAGGAGACACTAAAATCACGCAACCTTCAGTCATGGTTAACATTCTTGGAGAAGCCAATCACGCAGGTGACGCCCACTACCAAGGAATAACGGAATTGATTGCCACTCCAGATGTATTTATACATTTATACGGAAAAAAAGAAACCAAACCTTTCCGGAAAATGGGCCATTTCACCGTGCTCAACCCGGAATTGGAAGCGGCTAAAAAAATAGCACGCGAATTAAAAAACACATTAAAAGTAATTACACAATGAGCGTAGAAGTCGGGATAATAATGGGCAGTAAATCGGATCTTCCAATTATGAAAGATGCGGCAGATGTTTTGGAAAAATTGGGCGTTGGATACGAAATCAATATTGTTAGCGCACACAGAACCCCTGAGTTGATGTTTGAATATGCAGGCAAGGCTCGGAGCCGAGGGTTAAAAGTAATTATAGCCGGTGCCGGTGGTGCCGCTCATTTACCAGGTATGACAGCTTCCCTTACACCTCTGCCTGTTATTGGTGTTCCCGTAAAATCGAGGAACAGCATAGATGGCTGGGATTCGATCCTAAGTATTTTACAAATGCCAAATGGTATTCCTGTGGCAACGGTTGCTTTGGACGCTGCACAAAATGCAGGAATTCTTGCAGCACAGATAGTAGGAGCCGGAAATCCGGCCGTTTTAGATCGGCTTGAGGCGTTTAAGCTAGAATTAAAAAACAAGGTTTTAGAATCAGGAAAAAACCTTTAAACTCTTCCACCTTTTATTACAAAAGCGAGTATACAATTGTATGACTCGCTTTTTTTTATGCCTCTGTTTTCTTTATTCCTTCCTGGCATCAGCACAGGAAATTGATGCCTTTACCCACTTTCCGGATTCAGGGAAACATCAACTTCGGTTTTCGAACTTTGGAGACCACACCCACTTTTCAGCACTAAGTTATGCTTACCAAAGGCTGGATTCCATTGGAATAATAGGCCAAATAGGAGTCAGCGCTCCTTTAGGGATTTGGGACATTAATGTGGAGCTAGGCCACCGACTTTTGTGGAATCAACTGGGCTTAGAAACGTGGTCAACCTTAGGGTTCAGAAAAACCAAGGCTATTGCCTCTACTGGGCTTTTCTTCCAGTTCCAAGGAAAAATTCCGATAGGAAAAAGCATCCTCTACCTTTTACACCAACAAAACCTCAAGCCCATAAAAAACACCTTGGAATTTCTTGGCAAAACGCCGAATGGTCTTGGTTGGGTTCTACCTGGCAAAAAGCTAGCGATCCACAATTTTCTGCAATACTCCGAGCAAAAACTAATTCTCCATTTTGGTGTTCAGGTTCCTATTTGGAACAAAGGTTATTTAGACTTAAAAATAAGTAGTCGTCAGGAACTCAGTATTACCCTTGGAATTAAAGGGGAAAACCAATTTCATTTCCAACGCTATGCAGCAAAAAACAACATGGATGCTCTGCGCATTTCTGGTATATTTTAGCCAGAAAGGGTCTAGTCAACACACTGAATTTGAGACGGACTCCTCCTACTCCAATGTGATCGCCCAATTTTCGGAAGAGGAAATTGTGTGGATCAGTGAAACGGACATTTCCCTGCCCTCCAGAAACACCCTACTTAACCAATATCAGTGGAAAAATGGCATTGGAAAATTCGCAACCCGATTTCAATTGAATACGCAAACCACAAAGTGGGGGTTTCGGGCTGAACAGTCTTTTAACCAATGGAAGTGGAGTGGTTTTGTCCACAAAAGACAAGAAAAAGGGAGTTGGACTATTGGAAATTTGAGGATGGAAAACCAGCCCTTGGGTTTAGGGAATACCCGAATTTCATACCGACCCTTTTCGGCCTTGCAATACCTTTCCTCTCCCCTATCGCTAAAAGGCAGCTTTTCACTTTTTGCACCTTCCCAATTTTGGGGTGTTCAAAAACAAATAAAACTATCGGGAGGGAAACGGCTTACTCTTGCAGGAGGCAACACTCCTACTAACAACAACTGGATAGGATTTGGGAGTTTCTTTCACCCCTTTGCATGGGGTTTTATCCAGGTGGAATCTGGCTGGAATCAAGGCAGTTGGTTTTCCTCCAATTCCATGTATTACCAGGACAGGACAGGAAACCATCAACTCGGACTAAACATAACTCCCCGAGGTCTAACGGAAGTGCTCTACTCTTACATTTACCCTTTGGACAGATGGGCCGATCTTACTTTTAGGATGTACAGAAATATTGTGGACCTAAAAATAAACCCGTGGATGGACGGAGGAAACCAGCAACTTCAAAGCGCCGAATATTTTGGGATCTATTTTTATCCGAAACGGCGGATTTCACTTAACCTACTCTACTTTGAGGAACGAAAACCTGAAAAAACAACCAAGGAATACCGTCTTCGCATATTTCGCTCTGGACGATCTCAGAAATCGAGCATTGCATTTATTTTACGGGAAAACATCATTCAAAAGGTGCGCGCCCAGCACCAGATCTTCCTTTTCCATGGGAAATTAAACTGGAAAATTGCCGCATACCACAGGTCCGGAATTTGGGATAAATGGGGGCTTTTTCACCAAGCGAGCATAAAACTTACTCGCAATTGGAGCTTAGATATAGGGCAAGGATTTAATCCCGAGGATAACGGCAGTTTCTATCACTACCAAAATGGATTAGAATACCAATGGAATTTTAAAATGTTGGGCAGTAACAATTCCCTAAAATACCTCCTGATTGGCTACAAAAAAGAAAGACTGAAAAACCAATTTAAGGTAATCCAGTCTTTTCAAAATAGTAGCTTAAAAATGCAGTATCAAATACAATGCATTTATTCCTTATGAATATTTCTTCGGATCACCATTTCTCGGAATCCAACGCCATCAATTTTTGCGAGTATCCACGCTTTAAAATCGAAGTATTCCAAAATTACTCGCTCTGAACTTTCCTTAAAATGTTCATCCAACTCTTCGCGTAATTCAATGTAAAGCGTTTGCTTTTGGTCTCCCTCAGAAAGCTTTGAAAAACGTTTGATGTATTCAATAAGCAAAGTTTCGATTTTGTATTCTCTGTCCTTCTTATTTAAATACCTACTGGTAGATTTAATGATGTACTCTAGAAGATCGTAATTACCAAGTTCGTAATGAATTACAAGGTTGAAAATCCGCGCGTAAGAATAAATATCCTGACGCAAAGTATTCTCATTGTCATTCAAGACTTTATTAATCCACTGCAAAGCTTCTTTATAACGCTCGGCACCAAAATAGATGTAAGAAATTATGTAGTAGAAAATAAGTTTTTGCTCCTTATTTACCTTTCTATCACTTTCTATTTCTTCTGCAATTTGGGGAATGAGTTTAACTCCTTCTTCAAATTCACCCGTCCGTATTAACAACACCAACTTGGCAATGTACTGAGCAGAAAAAACCATAAACTGAATATCCAAAGTATTAAACCCTGGTTTACTCTGAATAGTTTCCAATTCAGCAGTCAATTCATTCGCCTTTTTGAAGTTC
This sequence comes from Luteibaculaceae bacterium, assembly GCA_047618705.1. Lineage (GTDB taxonomy): Bacteria > Bacteroidota > Bacteroidia > Flavobacteriales_D > Luteibaculaceae > JBLHJD01. The sequence goes on along the minus strand of JBLHJD010000015.1, from coordinate 9,257 downwards.
TTTTTGTTGAGGTACCCCATTATGATATTAATGAGTGACCGCAGATACCGTTTTCCTAAATCTTTCCTTAAATGGGGGTGTTCATCCAGCAGGTCCTTAACTTTCTCAAAGTTTTTAAGACTTGTCGCATAATCGCGGTAGGCATTGGAACAGAATCCTTTGACATAATAACGCACAGATTCTGCTCGTATGGAAAGGGGGGCATCTTCATTAATGATTAAGGGATGTCTGGAAATCTCATCCACCATAGCCTTTTCCTCATCACTTTTCACAAAACCACCTATGCGAAAAATGTAATTAATCTTGGAATACAAAATCTGGTATTCCGCCAAGTTTTTTAGTTTGGCAATACAATCGTGCTCTTCCACAATTAAATTGTCCAAATCATTATTGAAATCCCCGGACTCAAAAGCCTCTTCCAACAAAATTTTCTCCCAGCTAATTAATTCAAAAAGGTAGTAGAATTTCTCATTGAGAACGGCCTGTTTTACAGCTCTTTTAAGGAATTTATTGCATTCTCTAAAAAGGGCTTTTTTGTACAGGATCTCAATATTCTTAATCTCCTGTTTTAAGAGACTATTCACACTATTGTCTGAATGATAAGACCTTAAACTTTTCAGAATAAGTTTATACAAGTGATTTTTCTCACTTGGAAAATGCTTAATAAAAGTCTCATCACCAAATTGATCCTTAATTTCCTCCTCATCGTACCCTTCTTGGCGCTCGATGGCATCGAAAATCTTAAGATAGTTCTTCTCTCCCGACTGCAATGACGAGGAAAGCTTAAAAAATCGCTTTTCCGATTTTGAAAGAGACTTGATTAAATTAAAGAGTTCCGTACTCGGCTTCATTCAATAATAGTAATAACCAACAATTTGGGTTTCCAATTTACAACAATATACGACTATACAAAGGGATTTGGATTTAATGTGCCCTCATTAGGAATTGAATTTGGCAAAACAACTCAATTCCCAACTAATTGTTCTAGAAAATCGTCAAAACATCAAATTAAATTTTAGGATTAAAAAAGACGGTAAGTTTAAATGCCACCGAGATTCAAAACCATACTTTTGCCATCAAAATGGAATCATGGGAAAAATTGGATACACCTTTATTGACAAAATACAAGGTTCAATTAAGAACGATATTTTTAGTGGGTTAACCGTAGCTTTAGCCTTGGTTCCAGAGGCGGTAGCTTTTGCCTTTGTTGCTGGGATTTCCCCAATCGTAGGTTTATACGGAGCCTTTATGATGGGAATTATCACTGCTCTTTTTGGTGGAAGACCTGGAATGATTTCGGGTGCAACTGGGGCTTTGGCCGTGGTAATGGTTCACTTGGTTAAAGAAGGGGAAACTATGTGGGGCGAAGGATCCGGCCTACAGTTGCTCTTTGCAACGCTACTGCTGACTGGTGTAATTCAAGTTTTGGCTGGTGTGTTAAAGCTGGGGAAATTTATACGGATGGTTCCTAGTTCAGTAATGATGGGCTTTGTTAATGGGTTAGCCATTGTGATTTTCACCTCCCAAATTGGGATGTTTAAAAGCAATGGAGAATGGTTGCAAGGGGCAGACTTAATAATTATGATTGCTCTTGTAATTGCCACCATGTTAATGATGCATTTTTTACCGAAGTGGAACAAAAACATCCCTGGCGCTTTAATTGCCATTATTGTTGTTTCCCTGGTAGTAATATTCGGAAACATTGATACTGAAACCGTCCGTTCATTTATTATTAGTGGGGGTGGAACTGGAATATCCGCCGGCCTTCCTACCTTCAACATACCAAGTGTAGATTGGGGTTGGGATGTATTTATTTTCATTCTTCCCTACGCGTCCATTTTAGCCGCAATTGGTTTGATTGAATCTCTAATGACCTTAAATCTAATTGACGAGCTTACTGAAACCAGAGGAAGTGGAAACCGCGAGTGTATTGCTCAGGGGGCTGCCAATTTTGTAAATGGCTTTTTTGGTGGAATGGGTGGCTGTGCCATGATCGGACAATCAATCATTAATATAAAATCCGGGGGACGAGGTAGACTTAGTGGATTGGTAGCTGCCTTAGGGCTTTTGTTCTTCATCCTTTTTGGATCATCTTATATTGAGCAAGTTCCAATTGCTGCCTTAGTCGGTGTTATGTTCATGGTTGTTATTGGAACCTTTGCTTGGAATACGTTCAAAATGTGGAATCAAGTTCCCATAGCTGACCTTGTTGTAATCATCCTGGTTACCGGACTTACGGTAATGTTTGATCTTGCGCTGGCTGTATTTGCTGGAGTTATCATTTCGGCTCTTGTATTTGCATGGGAAAACGCTTTACGTATTCGGGCTCGTAAAACCATTGATGAACATGGAATAAAACATTACGAGATTTTTGGACCGGTCTTTTTTGGAAGTACCACTGCTTTTCAGGGCAAGTTTACGTTCCAAGAGGACCCCAAGGAAATTGTTATCGATTTTGCCGAAAGCCGCATCATGGATCAAAGTGCCATTGATGCAATAAACAAGGTTGCAGAGAAATACGAAAAACTAGGAAAAACAATACACCTTAGGCATCTATCTTCAGATTGTAGCCGCCTCATTAAAAAGGCGGATAAAATCATTGACGTAAATGTGGTAGAAGATCCTGATTACTTCGTTGCCATCGACAATTTTAACATTGCCAAAGGGAAGTGATTTAATTCCATATTAATCAATAAAAAAGGGGTGAGCATATGTTATGCTCACCCCTTTTTTATTCGTTGTTTGTCCTTATTCTGGTCTGTCGTCTAGTGTACTTTTAAAATGCATAAAGGTTTTAGCGGGCTGAATGTTTTTCCCTGGCCTTCGGTATCCTCGTAACTCAACTTTTACACCAATCTTTTCGGCATGCTCAATAAAATCGTCAATAATTTCGATTACATCATTGTGTATACTTATTGTGTTTGATGCATCAAAAACAACAGGGATACCATCTGGAATTTCCTGAATAACATGCAGAATACTTGCCTTATTTAAAAAGGTCACATTCTCAGACATGCTAATAAACACGGGGTGTGTTTCATCGTATTTCTCTGGGTCGAAATGAAATGGAATTTTGTAGTTGTGCCATAAAATTTGGAAAACACCAAACACAAGACCTAAACCAATTCCAATTAACAAATCACCAAAGGCAATTCCGAGAACCGTAATAATAAACGGAATAAACTCGCTTAAGCCTTTTTGATACATTTCTTTAAATAAGCTTGGTTTAGCTAATTTGTACCCCACTGTAAGTAGGATTGCAGCCAAACTCGCAAAAGGGATTAAGTTCAATATAAAAGGAATAAACAACACACTTGCTAGCACTAAAACACCATGCAAAAAAGCAGCCATTCTAGTTTTACCGCCACTTTGGATATTGGCCGACGACCGCACAATTACTTGAGTAATTGGCAATCCTCCAAAAAATCCCGAAACAACATTTCCCAAACCTTGGGCAACAAGTTCCTGGTTAGCAGGAGTTATCCTTTTCCATGGATCCAACTTATCGGTAGCCTCCACACACAATAAAGTCTCCAAACTAGCAACAACAGCCATAATAGCTCCAACCTTATAGATTTCAGGGTTTGTAAATCCAGAAAAATCAGGGGTTTGAAGATTACTTGCGAACTCTGAAATCCCATTAAAGGTTGGAATAACAACTAGGTGTTCTGGGATTAATTGCCATTCGGCTGGGCTAAAAATCTGGGCCAGTATCCCAAACAGAACAACAACCAATGGCCCTGGAACCAGTCGAGACCAAGATCTACTTTTTATCTTGGGACTATCCCACAAAATGAGTATTAGAAGAGAAACCACGGTAATAAATAGTGCCAATGGAGTTATGGCATCAAACATGTGCCACAATTCTGAAAAGGTATTATTCCCATCCGGCTGAATAAAACTCATTTCACCTGAGGGATCCTTATCATACCCAAAAGCATGTGGTATTTGTTTCAGAAAAATGATAATACCAATACCCGACAGCATACCTTTAATAACACTACTCGGAAAATAATAACCAATAATACCCGCCTTAACAATTCCAAAAATTATTTGAAAAACCCCACACATAATAACTGCGGTGAGGAATAGCTCAAAACTTCCAAGTGTTTCAATTGCGCTTAAAACAATTACAGCAAGTCCAGCAGCCGGACCAGAAACTCCCAGAGACGAACGACTTACAAGTGTAACTAAAGCACCCCCAACAATACCTGCAATTAAGCCACTAATGGGGGGCGCACCAGAAGCCAAGGCAATTCCCAAACAAAGCGGGACTGCTACTAAAAAGACAACAATACTTGCAGGAATATCTTTATCTAAGCTTTTAAAACTTAAACCTTCAATTCTGCCTGAGAAATACTTGTTTGACATTAACGTGTATTGATTTTTGAAACAAATTTAGACTGAAAACAAAAAGACCCGAACAACATGTGTTGTTCGGGTCTTAAAGCTAAGGTTAAAGGCGATAATAAAAAAGTCCTATCGGAACTTTTTACCTGGATAAAATGCCATTTCGCCTAAATTTTCTTCAATCCTCAATAACTGATTGTACTTAGCTATCCGATCGGACCGGCTTGCACTTCCCGTTTTTATTTGTCCACAGTTTAGTGCAACAGATAAATCGGCAATGGTTACATCCTCTGTTTCACCAGATCGGTGACTCATTACAGAGGTGTACTTATTTCGGTGAGCTAGGTTCACAGCCTGAATGGTTTCAGACAAAGTACCAATTTGGTTTACTTTCACCAAAATACTATTAGCGACTCCCATTTCAATTCCTTGACCCAATCTTTTTGAATTCGTAACAAACAAGTCGTCACCCACCAATTGAATTTTATCTCCAAGACGGTCCGTCAAATTTTTCCAACCTGCCCAATCATCCTCGTGTAAACCATCCTCAATAGAAACGATAGGGTACTTAGAACACCAGTCTGCCCAATAACTTACCATCTCATCAGAAGTCAACTCATCACCAGTAGATGACAAAATATAGCGTTCTTTTTTAGCGTCAAAAAACTCAGAAGAGGCGGCGTCTAATGCAATTTGGAAATCATCACCTGGCTTAAAACCTGCTTTTTCTATGGCTTGCAGTACGGCCTCAATGGCTTCATCATTGCTACCCATATTGGGCGCAAACCCACCTTCATCTCCAACATTAGTAGACATTCCTTTGGACTGCAAAACACTTTTCAGACTGTGGAAAACTTCAACCCCCATTCTAAGTCCTTCACGGAAACTATTCGCTCCAACAGGCATAATCATGAACTCCTGCATATCTATGGAATTATCCGCGTGGCTACCACCGTTTAGAATATTCATCATAGGCACAGGCAAAGTACTAGCGCTAACCCCACCAATGTATTTATACAATGGCAAACCAGATTCATCGGCGGCAGCTTTTGCAACGGCCAACGAAACACCTAAAATAGCATTGGCACCAATGTTAGCTTTGTTTTCTGTTCCGTCCAATTCAATCATTCGTCGGTCGATAGCCTCTTGATCAAAAATGTAGGCACCAACCAAAGCTTGAGCTAAAACATCATTTACGTTTTCCACGGCTTTTAACACCCCTTTTCCAAGGTATCTATCCGTATCCCCATCACGTAACTCAACTGCCTCATGAATCCCTGTGCTCGCCCCTGAAGGAACTGCGGCACGCCCAACAATTCCGGAAGTGGTAATCACTTCTACTTCAACAGTTGGGTTTCCCCTTGAGTCAAGGATTTCTCTGCCCGTAATTTCTTGGATAAAACTCATTATTTGTGCTTTTGCATGTTGGAAATGAAATTATCAAATAGGTACCTAGAATCGTGGGGTCCAGGAGAAGCTTCTGGATGGTATTGCACAGAAAAAATAGATTTACCCTTAATTTGAATTCCAGCTACTGTATTATCATTCAGGTGAACATGGGTTTCATCCACATTCGGATTGGCATCTAAACTAGTTCTAGAAACCACAAAACCATGGTTTTGCGAAGTAATCTCACATTTACCCGTGATTAAGTTTTTAATTGGGTGGTTAATTCCACGATGTCCATTGAACATCTTTTCCGTTTTTAATCCTTGTGAAAGAGCTAATAATTGGTGACCAAGACAAATTCCAAATATGGGTGTATCCCTTTTAGCTAATTCTCCAACTAAAGCAATGGCATCTCCCATAGCGGAAGGATCACCAGGCCCGTTGGATAGCATAATTCCGTCCGGGTTAAAACCCATAATATCTTCCAGACTAGAATTTAAAGGAAATACTTTAACCGTGCACCCTCGGTCTGTCAGGCAACGAATAATATTCCTTTTTACACCAAAATCGAGCAAGGCTACTTTTAGGTCGCCCGTACCTTCTACAAAAGCAGTTTTGGTAGACACCTTTGAGGAAAGTTCCAGACCATCCATGGAAGGTGCTTTAGCCAACTCGTCCCTTAGGGAAGCTTCGTCGAGGTTATCAGAGCTAATAATGGCATTCATAGCGCCTTTATTTCGGATGTGCCGAACGAGAGCTCGGGTATCCACATCACAAATTCCAACAAGCCTATTTTTTTCGAGCATCCCCTGAAGGCTGTCTGTAGCTCGGGAACGGCTATAATGTTCTGAGAATTTTTTCACAACCAATCCTGCAATTTTAACAGAATCAGATTCAACTTCAGTTTCCTCAACTCCGTAATTACCGATATGGCTTGGAGTCATAATTAGGATTTGCTGGAAATAGGAAGGATCTGTAAAGATTTCCTGATAACCCGTTAGACCCGTATTAAAGGCAATTTCGCCATACGTAGTTCCAATAGCGCCAGCGGCATATCCTTTAAAAACAGTTCCGTCAGCCAACATTAAAATGGCTTCCTTTTTATCGTTGTTGCGTTTCATAGAATGACTAATTAATCCAAAAAAAGGGATAATACCCGAAAGTATTATCCCTTTATATTTTTAGAAAAAAACAAAATTACTCTTCTTTTTTCTCTTTGTTATCACCTTTGGCATCAGCCTTAGGTTCTACTTTTGGAGCTTTTTCTGTAGTTTCTTCAGTAGCACCAACTTCTTCGGTTGCTTCAACAGCACCGTCAGCAGTAGTTGCTTTTTTAGCTCTTCTAGTACGCTTAACTTTCGGTTTGGTATCTTTAACCATAAGGTCATTGAAGTCAACCAACTCAATCATACACATCTGTGCATTATCTCCCAAACGGAAACCCGTTTTGATGATACGTACATATCCTCCTGGACGTTCTGCTACTTTAGGAGCTACTTCACGGAACAATTCCGTAACCGCGTGCTTATCCTGCAAGTAAGAGAATACAACACGACGTGAGTGCGTGCTATCATCCTTAGATTTAGTGATAATTGGTTCTATAAATTTGCGTAAGGCTTTAGCCTTGGCCACTGTAGTGTTAATACGCTTATGTTCAATAAGTGAGCAAGCCATGTTCTTCAACAATGCCTTACGGTGACCAACCTTACGTCCAAGGTGATTAAATTTCTTCCCGTGTCTCATTTCCTCAGACTATTATTCTTTGTCCAATTTATACTTGGAAACATTCATGCCAAATGAAAGGTTCTTAGCATCAACTAAGTCCTCTAATTCTGTCAACGACTTTTTCCCGAAGTTGCGGAACTTCAACAAGTCGTTTTTATTAAATGACACAAGGTCTCCTAAAGTTTCGATATCCGCTGCTTTAAGACAGTTCAATGCACGAACTGAAAGATCAAGATCAACCAGCTTAGTTTTAAGCAGTTGACGCATGTGCAATGAAGATTCATCAAATTCTTCTGTTTCACTTTTCACTTCGCTCTCAAGCGTGATGCGCTCATCAGAGAACAACATAAAGTGATGAATCAGAATTTTTGCTGCTTCTTGCAATGCATCTTTCGGTGTGATGCTACCATCGGTAATAAGCTCAATTACTAATTTCTCGTAATCTGTCTTTTGTTCAACCCGGAAGTTCTCAATGCGATAAGTCACATTTTTGATTGGGGTGAAGATAGAGTCGATGAAAATAGTTCCAAAAGAAGCATTACCTGTTTTGTTCTCCTCAGCTGGTACATACCCTCTACCTTTGATTATGGTAATTTCCATATTCAAAGTAATAGAAGAATCCATGTTACAAACAACGTGATCTGGGTTCAATACTTGGAAAGCATTTGTATGTTTTCCTATGTCTCCAGCTGTAAAGGAATCTTTACCAGACACTTTTACAGTAATTGTTTCTTCATCAGTACCTTCGATTTGTTGCTTAAAACGAACTTGTTTTAAGTTAAGAACAATCTCAGTAACATCTTGTACAACACCTTTCAGTGTTGAAAATTCGTGATCAACCCCCTCAATTTTGATAGATGCGATGGCATACCCTTCCAACGAAGACAATAGTATACGACGCAAGGCATTACCAACGGTGATTCCGTACCCAGGCTCTAGTGGTCTAAACTCGAATTGACCTGTAAAGTCATCGGAGTTCACCATTATTACCTTATCCGGTTTCTGAAAATCCAAAATTGCCATAATCAGTAGGGGATTAAAATTATTTCGAGTAAAGTTCGACGATTAATTGTTCCTTGATGTTTTCAGGTATCTGAACACGGTCAGGAGCTTGTAAGAAAACACCTTTCATTTCAGCGTTATTCCAATCCAACCAATCGAAATTCTTAGAATTTGCTGCTAAGTTAATATTGATTGCTTCCAAAGATTTAGACTTCTCCCGCACTTCAATAACATCACCTGGGCGACAAGAGTAAGATGGGATATCCACAACACCACCATTTACGGTAATGTGACGGTGGTTAACCAACTGACGTGCTGCACGACGGGTGTTAGCAATACCTAAACGAAAAACAGTGTTATCCAAACGAGACTCACACAAAATAAGTAGTACCTCACCGGTAACACCTTTGGTAGCATTCGCTTTTTTAAACAAGTTGGAGAATTGACGCTCCAAAATTCCGTAAGTATATTTAGCCTTTTGCTTTTCGGCCAACTGCACAGAATATTCTGATTGCTTTGGACGACGCTTGTTAGGTCCGTGTTGACCTGGGCCGTAATTTTTTCTTTCAAGGGACTTGTCTGGTCCAAAGATTGGTTCTTTGAAACGACGAGCAATTTTTGATTTAGGACCTCTATATCTAGCCATTGTAAATTCTGTTAACGATTAAACTCTACGACGCTTTGGAGGACGACAACCATTGTGTGGCATCGGCGTAACATCGATAATCTCTGTTACTTCAATTCCAAAGTTGTGTAAGGTACGAATGGCAGACTCACGTCCAGCCCCTGGT
>JBLHJD010000014.1:0-25817 GCA_047618705.1 Luteibaculaceae bacterium | reverse complement strand
GAGATCCAACAATTTTCACTTCCTCCATCATTACGGCACCCACACCAAGTTTAACCGTGATGCTTCTACTTTTTGCATCAACAACGATGGTTTTTGGATCATAGCCGATATAAGAAACAATGATTTGTGAAGCAGTGGTAAGCGGCATGTCAAAGGAAAACTTCCCGTTGATATCCGTTGTGGTACCTGTCGTCGTTCCTTGAGCAACAACAGTTGCACCTATCAACGCTTCCCCTGATTCTGCATCGAGTATGGTTCCACTTACAAGAAATTGGGCTTGTAACCCAAAAGATAAAAAGGAGAATATCCCCAGGATAAATAAGTTGCGGTAAAATGCCTTCATACTTTTATTTTGAATTCTTCATTGCTCAGCAAGAAATCCCAATTTAAGGCAAAACCTTAAATGGTTTCAAGGTTTTTACTGATTTTATCCACAACCTTGTGTGCCATTGAGAAACAAGCCTGCAACAAGTACCCTCCGGTTGGGGCTTCCCAGTCCAACATTTCACCTCCAAAATAATGATTAGGATAGGTGGGGTGGGCTAAGTCTGATGTTAGATGGGATAAAGGAATACCGCCAGAATTGGAGATAGATTCCTCAACACTACCGAAACCAGAAATGGGAATTTTCACCAGCAAACTCTCGGTTTTATTAACAAGGCGGTTATAATGGAATAGCGGGTGAATTTCTTTTGGGATTTTTACACTTAGGAGTAGTTTTGACCAACTTTTCTTGCCCTTCGTTTTTAAGTGGTGTTCCCATTGTTCAGAACTAAGCCTAGGTTTCAGATTGATACTAAAGTGTGCTTCTCCCGTTTTTTGTAACTGCCTTCTGAGTATTGGAATTAAAGGGTAGACTGCATTTCCCTCCATTCCGTTTTTTAGAATTACGGCTTCTCCTTTAGTTATTTCCATTTCACCCCCCATAAAGACAAGGTTCTTTAGCGGATTTCCTTCCATTTCCTGAGCGAATTCCAGAAAATTGGTGTCAAAATAAATCCTACAATTGGCCGCTTGAAAAGGAGGGAGGTCCCATTGAAACGTATCTTGGATTAGGGGTAGCCATTTTCCGTCAGATCCTGTTATGGGCCAACTTTTTGATCCTAAGCCCATAATAAGGTGATCGTATTTGTAAATAATTTTTTCTCCCGTGTTTTTCGTGAAAATTGCTGTGTTTTCTTTTGGGGAAAGACCTATTAACTGGTGTTTTAGCTTGACATCCTCCTTTTTCAATTGTGCGATTAGACTATTGACTAAAAGGGAGGGTTTAGTATCCTTGGGAAACATTTTGGAACTACTTCCGTAATAAATTGGAAAACCGAGTTCCGTTAAGTCATCTGCAAAATGGAGCGGTGAATAATTGGAGTATAGCTGTTTTAAAAAGGATGCACTATTTCCCAAAAGAGAATAATCCAGTGCTTCTGGGTGTCGGCTTAAATTGAATCCACCTTTCCCTGCTACCAGTAATTTGGCGCCTAAGCGTTTATTCTGGTCAAAAATAATGGGAGAGTAACCCTTTTTTTTGAGCAGGTAGGCACACCACAAACCAAAGGCTCCACCGCCTATTATGACTATTTTTTCCATAAAAAAAAGCCCCGATGATAATCGGGGCTTTTGATTTTATTCAATGATGATTTTCTCAAAAATTGAACTCCCTTTTTTGTGGGAAATTTGTACTAAATAAAAGCCCGGACTTAAATCCAATTCTAAATCGTTGCTTCCTTGTGCAAGGGCATATTGACCTAGTATTTTCCCATTCATAGTATACAAGGTAATCTCTCCAGCTACATCAGCCGAAATATGTAGATGCCTATCTTTAATCGGATTCGGGAATATTTGGAATCGAGAAGTTTTGAATTCGGGAATACTTATTGTGTTAACACAAAATGTGTGCGATTCGGTGACTGATTCATTTTGTACAGGAGGTGTATTCCACCCTGATGCTACAACTGTTCCATTACTGGTACGCATTTCGTAGTAACCTACACCGTCTTCATTCATACCATCACCATAACTATCGGTAAATTCGAAAACATAACAATCAATCCCCGCACAGATTTCTGTATTGTATTCTTTCAAAACATTATCTGGATAAGGACCCCCACTTGTTAGAATTACTCCATCATCATTTTTTAATACCCAAGAGTTCTCAGTTCCCCAAGAATCGGTCACTACCTTTAAAAATAAAGGTGTTCCGTCCGGATACCAAACAAACGATTTCTGCCAGGTGTTATTTACAGTTGTTGCATCGTTGGCACCATTAATAGTTTTAATTTCTACGGTAACATTGTTGTTTTGTTGGGAGTAGGTAAAGCTTACTGGAATATCCATACTTCCTCCGACTGGGGCATTTCCTGTCCAACTTAAATTACTGGTCTGACCATTGTAGCTAACTGAAACTGTAGCACTGGTAATTGGATCTGTTCCAGAATTAATTAGCTTAATCGAGGCATTTATTTGGTTTTGGTCGCAGAAATAGTTGTTTAATGCGGCTATTCCTGAATTGGCAGCATCTGGGCCAGAAGTTCCATCGCAAGGATCCCAGCCGGATATTTGACCAGCGCCTGAATTGGTTGGATCTAAATGGTCTTTAACTCGTTCTCCTGCAAAGTTTCCTTCCCAATCGGTATCCAAACGTGAATAAAAATCAGGGTCACTAGTTGAGTTGCAAGAAGCATTCCCACCAGTTAAATGACCAATAAATAGTCCTCCTTCTGTGAAAATTCCTGAACCTGAGGATCCACCTTCAGTAGTTCCTTCGTCCCATGCCATTACTCGCCACCAGTTGTTTCCTCCGCCACCGAAATAGTCTGATTTTAATAAGGTCGTTTTGGTTTCACTGATTTTCATTACATCTCCAGATGGGTGGTGTAAACCAAAGGTGCTACCGGACGGAACACTTCCAGATCTATCCCAACCGGAATAATAAACACAATAGGAAATAGGTGGTTCTTCTGACATTTCGAGTAAAAGCATGTCTTGCCCGTCATTCTCTGCCAATACAGATCCACCGCTAACTGATTTATCGTAGTTGCCGTCCTGATTCGGAGAACAGTTTGGGCTTTTGTAATCAAAAATAAAAACCCAGTTATTCACATTGCTGTTTTTACAATGTTCAGCAGTCATTACAAGCGGCCTACCATTCTGAAGGGTGTTGTTTAGTAAAGTTCCGGTGCACAACTCATTTCCATTACTTAAAAGCAAAATAACCGAGCGCTTTTGATTATTGAAATCAGCTCCAATAGGGCACTCTACATTAATGTTGCAACTTCCAGATTCGCCAAAACTTTTCCCCATTTTTTGATAAGCACCAGTAACTTGGGCTAAGTGAAGGTCTGAATTCCCCCAATTCCCTTTGCTTTCAGTAAGTTCAACAACCACTTTTGATCCGAGCACAGGGACGGTAGAAAAAGCGTTGTTAATTTTGTTGTTTTTGGCAGTAAATGCCCCAATTCGGTCTTTAAAATCGCCTTGGTGAATGAACATACTTGCACCAGAACCTAAAGTGAAAACGTCAAAATAAAGATTTATCGATTTTGCCTTTGGGAAATTGATTTCCCACAATAATACGCGGTCCCCGTTGGGTAAGGTGTGCCAATCTTCCAAATTTGGACTCAAATCCACCTTTCTGTTCTCTCCAAACTTAAATGGGGCGGGTTCTTTGGATTTTTTTTCAGATTCTACCTTAGGATTGATTTCCAGAAGCTGAATGACCTTTGGTGCCAATTCAGGGTAAAAAAGTAATGAGGAAACCCCATCCTGTTGGATTTGACCTAATCCCGATAGGCTTAGCATCAATCCACAAATAATTCCAATTAATTTCCTCATAATTAGCAGCTTAACATCTTACCACTCAAATATACCGATTTCAACTTAATTATCTCTGGGTATTAATCTACCCTTTTAACCTTTTTTCAATGGCAAACATATCATCCCGCAACTTCGCCGCCCGAACAAAGTCAAGATCCTTGGCCGCTTCCTCCATTTCCATTTTAGTTTTCTTCAATAAAGCTGGGAGCGTTTCCTTGGAAGCATACTCAATTAGTGGGTCAGCTACTTTTTTAATAGCGCTTTCTTGGTCTGAATAGGCTCTTGAAGAATCGAGGCTGAGGGACATATCCTCAATCCGCTTATTCAACGGGGTAGGACTTAAGTTGTGCTTTGTATTGTATTCAATTTGTTTGGCCCTTCGTCGGTTAGTTTCATCCATGGTGCGCCGCATACTTTTGGTGATTTTGTCCGCATAAAACAAAACCCGTCCGTTTACATTTCGCGCCGCACGTCCGGAGGTTTGGGTTAGAGATCTTTCGGATCTTAAAAACCCTTCTTTATCCGCATCCAGAATTGCCACGAGGGAAACCTCAGGTAAATCCAATCCTTCCCGCAATAGGTTTACCCCAATAAGGACATCAAATATCCCCAAACGCAAATTTTTAAGAATTTCCACCCGCGCCATGGTATCCACATCGGAGTGGATATAAGCGGATCGAACTCCGTGCCGTTCCAAGTATGCATGTAACTCCTCGGCCATTCGTTTGGTTAGCGTCGTAATTAATACACGCTCATCCTTTTTAGTCCTTATTTCGATCTCTTCGAATAAATCGTCAATTTGGTTGGCGGTAGGCCGAACCTCAATGATGGGATCCAATAGGCCGGTAGGCCTAATTACTTGATCCACAAAAACCCCTTCCGATTTTTCTAATTCATAATCGGCGGGTGTGGCACTAACGTAGATAGCTTGGTTGAGCATGGATTCAAATTCCGCAAACTTCAACGGCCGATTATCCATGGCAGACGGGAGCCGGAATCCGTAATCAACCAAGTTGGTTTTCCGACTTCTATCCCCACCATACATGGCGCCTATTTGTGGAATAGTTACGTGGCTTTCATCAACTACAATTAAAAAATCATCGGGAAAATAATCGATGAGGCAAAAGGGACGATCGCCTTCGCTGCGACCATCGAAATACTTGGAATAGTTTTCAATTCCAGAGCAGTACCCCAATTCTCGCATCATTTCCATGTCGTATTCCACCCGCTCTTTCAGTCGCTTGGCTTCGAGGTGTTTTCCTTGACTGCTAAAATTCTCCAATTGTAACACCAGGTCGTCCTGAATCAATTTAATGCTGGAATTAAGGGTGTCTTGACTGGTTACAAAGATGTTTGCTGGAAAAATGGTAATTTCCTCGAACTGGTGAATGCGTGCACCAGACTCAGGATCAATAGTTTCGATACCCTCAATGTCATCACCCCAAAAGGAAAGCCTTACTGCGTAGTCGGCATAGGCTAAAAATATATCTACCGTATCCCCAAGTACCCTAAAGTTTCCTCGACCAAAATTGGCAGCATCGGATCTGGAATACAAGGCGTGAACAAATTGCAGCAAAAGTTTATTCCTGGAAATTTGGTCTCCAACTTTTAATTTTATTACGTTTTTATGAAATTCACTCGGATTTCCGATTCCATAAATGCAAGAAACTGAGGAAACCACGATTACATCTCTCCGCCCGGATAAAAGGGCAGAAGAGGCTCTTAGCCTTAGTTTCTCAATTTCATCGTTGATGCTTAAGTCCTTCTCAATATATTTCCCAGAGGACGGAATATACGCCTCAGGTTGGTAATAGTCGTAGTAGGATACAAAGTACTCTACCAGGTTTTCAGGAAAAAAGTGTTTGAACTCTGAGAATAACTGGGCCGCAAGTGTTTTGTTGTGGCTAAGTACCAAAATTGGTTTTTGCACTTGCTCAATAACATTGGCTACGGTAAAGGTTTTTCCGCTTCCAGTTACCCCTAAAAGAGTTTGCGCCTTAATATCCTGATTAATTCCTTGTACCAATTGTTTAATGGCCTGGGGTTGGTCTCCCGTTGGTTTATAATCGGATACGAGTTTAAATTTCAAAATTGTATTTTTAAGGCTTGTTAGAATTAATCTTCCGCTACTTCTATGAAAACATACAAAATAATCATTTCAGCGTTATCCCTATTTATTATTTCCCTTTTCTTGCCA
Source organism: Luteibaculaceae bacterium (assembly GCA_047618705.1). GTDB lineage: Bacteria > Bacteroidota > Bacteroidia > Flavobacteriales_D > Luteibaculaceae > JBLHJD01. Next base: position 19,810 of record JBLHJD010000014.1, on the reverse strand, counting down.
AATCAACTCCTGGGACAGCAAAACCTAGGGGTTAAAGAACAAAGGGATCAAGCCAAAAAAGCAAAATACTACGCAGCAAAAGCCGTTTTGGATATTACAGAAAATGGGGCGCTTTTGGTTCGCTTGCGAAGTTATCAGAACGAAATTGATTATTGGGAAAAAACAGCAGGTGAAAAGGGAAAAGCGGGTTTAAAAAAAGTACAAGAAAAAAAGGCGCAAAAGGCAGAAGCCTTAATGGAAGCTTTTCAGGTTTTTGGTGTTTGTCCAGTTTACTTTTTTTATAGTAACGATACCCGTGCAGTAAAGGATGGCGATTATTCCAAATTACTGAAAACTGAATCGACGGATGATATTCAAGGCAAGCGCATTTTCTTTTTGGATACGGACCGTTTCCCCAGTGCCAGCATGAATACCACATTTAATGGATTTGGAGTGTTTGATGAAAAATTTGAATACCTACCTGATCCATTTCCCAATGGAATTCGAAAATATGAATTTTTTAAGTTTATCAAAGCCGATCGAACCTACGCCCAAATGGTGGTTATTCTGGACGAAAGATTGCGTTTAACGGCACAACAAATTAAGCAAGGAAAGTAGGGTCGTTATTCGACTTCCAAATTTGGAAAGAAGCCAAGGCTTGTTGAATTAACATATCGTGCCCGTTTTTTATTAGGCATCCACGTTGTATTCCCTCCGCTAAAAAGGAAGTTATTTCTGGATTGTACACCAAATCGTATAAAAAATGATTCGGGGTTAAACAGGAATACGGTATTTCAGGTTTAGATTCAATATTTGGAAACATTCCGAGTGGTGTGGTATTCACAACAAGTTTAAAATGCTTCATTACGTATTCATTAATATCGGAATACGCAAAATCGCCCTGTTCTGGATTTCGAGATACAAATCGATAATCAATACCCAAAGACTTAAGTATAAAGGCCACTGCTTTAGAGGCTCCTCCTTTTCCCAATATTAAAGCATTTTCATGCTGGCCTTCCAAAAATGGTTTTAGGCTATTGGCAAATCCAATGATGTCCGTATTATCTCCTTTCCAGCCCGCACTAGTTTTTGTTAAGGTGTTAACTGCCCCAACCTGTTGAGCTTCGGCACTTATTTCCTGTAAAAAGGGAAGGATGGTTTCCTTGTATGGAATGGTGACATTAAATCCCACTGCCGAAGTGGATGCTAGGAAGGATTCCAAGTCGGATGCTTTGGCAATTTCGAAATTGCTGTAAGACCACTGATCGGAAATTTCGTTTTCTGAAAAGTACTTTTGAAAAAAGCCTTGAGAAAAAGAATGCCCCAGTTTTTGGCCAATTAAGCCAATTTCGATTTTCTCTTTTCCCATAGGTCAAAACATTGCACTACACCAAAACCAACCAGCATGGTTATTATTACGGCAATAATTTTCGGGTCATTACCATAGTTTAAATTGCTTTCCAAGGACTCAAAAGTGGATGGGAGTACAGGAGCAGTAAGGCTTGCTTTTAGCTCGCCAAGACTATTAACCCGCGTGGCAATTACTTCCTGCCAAGGCCAAATTTTGGCTAAACTTCCCAACATCAGTCCTACCATGGCACTCATGGTTGGGAACTTCCATTTTTTAAACGTGAAGGAAACTACTTTTGCAAAGGAGAACAGGCCAATTAAACAACCGGCACCAAAGGTGATTAGTATGGTAAATCCTTCCGCACTAGGATTGGACATTAACCCTTTTACCGCCGGAATAATTCGGTGGTACATCCCTAAAAGAAGAAGAAGGAAACTTCCAGAAACACCCGGTAAGATAAGGGCAGAAATAGCCAAAACTCCTGAGAAAAAAATAAAAATTAGGGAGTCAGAACCAGCACCAGTTCCAGCAAATGAAAACCACGCTCCAATACCAAGTCCTACCAATCCAGTAACCGTGGAGGTTAAATTCCAACTAATTTGTTTACCCAAATAAATGACGGATGAAAAAATAAGGCCAAAGAAAAAGGCCCAAAGTAGAAGGGGTTGAGTTTCCATTAGGTTGGTCACCACAGCAACTCCAAATCCTATACCAAGCACCATTCCTAAACCAAGTTGGAGGAGGAAAAAGAAATTTATTTTTTGCGCAAAATTCTTGAATTGACCCCTAAATATTAGGGGTAGGGCGGCGGGTAGAGCACCTAAAGAATCGAGAAGCTGTTCGTAAATTCCCGTAATAAAAGCAATGGTACCACCACTTACTCCAGGAATTACCTCAGCAATTCCCATTGAAAATCCTTTTAAAGCATTTTTTAACATGCCCCTTTAGTAAGGCGAAATACTAGAATCAACCTGGGCACCATATCCAAGAATACCACCCTCCAAGTTATACAAGTTTTCGAAGCCTAAACGTTGTTCCAAAACAGCAATTACGTTGGCAGATCTCTTACCACTTCGGCAATGAACAATGACAGGAACATCCTTTCTGATTTCTTCTGTTCTGTTCAGAATATCTCCCATAGGAATTAATATTCCTCCCATGCTGCAAATTTCAGCTTCATTGGGTTCCCGAACATCAATTATTTGAAGTTCTTCTTTATTATCAAGTTTCGATTTTAAATCGAGTGCAGTTATTGATTTCATTCTTAAGGTTTAAAAGTGGAAACTAATTCCTCAGGTAAAAATTCAAAAAAAGTATCTCCACGAAGTCCCATTCTCAGGGTTTCCAATGGAATAATGTCGTTAGGGGCAATGTTTCCAAGGTTAACATCTGAACCTAGAAGTTTAATAAACCAAACTTGCTGAGGCTTTTTAGGTGCTTCCCAAAGGACATCTTCCCGCTTAACCTTATTCAAGATTTTGTTCACTAAAACAGTATGAGCACTTCCGTTTGGTCGGTATATTCCTACATTTCCAGATTCTCTTGCTTCAGCAATCACTTTCCAAGAACCGGCCTCTAGTTCCGTGTTCATCATGGAAATCCACTTTGCTGGTGCAATCAAAATTCCTTCCTCCTTTGAACCTACCTCACTCAAAACAACGCGGTTTTTTGCTAAGGTGCGAATGAAATTTAGTTTGTCGTCGTGATTAATCTGAATGGATCCATCGCTTACCTCTACAGCATCAAAACCCATTTCATCCATGAAGGATTGAAATTTATCAAAACTGTTTCGAGCGACAAAAGCTTCAAATAAAGTACCTCCGGGATAGACCTTCAGGCCGTTGTCCTGGAAGAGCTTAATTTTTTCTTTGAGGCGAGGGGTGAAGATGGAAGTTCCAAAACCAAGTTTAATAATATCAACTAGGTGACCACTCCCTTCAATTAATTGTTCTGCTTCAAGTATGGTTAGGCCTTTGTCCATAACCATGGTAAGACCAGTTTCGCGAGGCTTTTCAGTCCGCTCTGGCATAAAAGGTAAATCGAAATTCATTCCACTCATTATGAGTGCAAATCTATCAATTCATTTAAAACAGGGTACCTCGTGAAGGAAGGAAAATAGCTTTTTATTTCTTCAACAATATCCTTACCATGTTCTTGGTATGCTTCCATAAAAGCTTGAGTCACAATTGGACCACTTTCCAAGGCGGTTAAATACACGATTTTACGCGCCATAAGTAGATCATCCTCAGGGAGATATACTAATCCGTCTTCTATTTTGGATAAGGCCTTTTCTGTCTGATCCCATTTCCAGTAAAGGTCGGCAAAGTCGGCCCACATTTGCTCGTTCATAATGTCGAGCTCGGCGCGTTGCGAAAATGCGTCTTCACTTTCTACATACAATTCCGATTTTTTCAGGGCCTCCGCATACACGTGCCAATAGGTCGGGTTTTCCTCATCAGTTTTGACTGCTTTCTCTAGGTATATCAAGGCTTCAGGTAGGCGATTCTGTAGGTCACGCACCACACCTATACCCAAATAAGCTTCTCCGTGATCTGAGTTTAACTCTAGGGCATTTTTGTAATGTTCTTCTGCCTCTGGGTACAATCCCATTTCTTCGTAGCATTCCCCAACAACAGTATGGATTTCAGCTTGGGGTAAATCAAACTTTAAACACTCCAAATAGCATTGCAATGCGTCCGAAGTTTGATCTAACTCTTGGTGACAATGCCCCTTGGTATACCACGCAGCACTGTTTTTTGGATTAATAAGTGTGCAGTAATCCAAGGCATGCAAAGCATCCGGAATTTGCTGGGATTTAATGAAATTACCACCCAATAAAAACCAGGCTAAATCGTTATACGGATTTTCGTCAATCTCTTGATTTAAAAAGGCAATGGCCCCTTCAATATCGTGCATGATATCATAACAATAGGCAATTTCATGCAGGGCCGTTTCATGTCCAGGGTAACTTTTTAATACCTTCTTCAGGTAGTGAATGCTTTCACCAAATTTCTGAAGAGCTTGGTATTCCATGGCCAAATCTATTAGAAGTTCTGGCTCTGGATCCGAAATGTTTTCAAGTGCTTTTAAATAATATTCGATTGCTTTTTCGCTGTTTTTTCGGTGGCTATACAGTTGGGCTACCATCAAAATGATGTTTTCATTATTGGGTTCCATTTCCTTCAGGTCCTTCAGCAGTTCTGAGGCTTTGGAAAGTTTTCCAAAATGCAAATAAAGCAGCGCTTCCTTAATTTGTATGGCAATGGAACTGGGGTGCATAGATTTCCCCAATTCAATGGCATCTAGTGCCTTGGAAAATTGATTTCGCTCAATCTGAAAATCAATGATTCCCTCTAGAACATAAACGTCGAAGTATGTTTCGCTCCCCCCGTTAAGTGTCTGTTCAAATCGCTCCAAATGACTTTGCAGTTCATTTGAGCTCATTTCTCCATCCCAATCCTCCATAACACTTGTTTTTTCTCAAATTTAAATACGAAATTGCGCCGTCTTGGATCTATCTTCAAAAACTTATCCATTGAATTATTAACAATTATTATACCTAAAATAAAAATAGTATGGCATTTATTAAATCTATTTCTGGCTTCCGCGGAACAATAGGTGGTAAACCTGGAGACAACCTTACACCTATTGATATCGTTAAAGCTGTAACAGGTTATGGGGCTTTTTTGAAACAAAACCACGCGGGGAAACGTGTTTCTGTGGTTTTGGGTCGAGATGCACGGATGAGTGGTGCAATGGTGAGCTCCCTTGTGGAGGGAACCCTCAGTGCCCTGGGAATAGATGTAATTAGTTTGGGATTAGCTACAACCCCTACTGTCGAAATGGCAGTTGTTGGCTACAAAGCTCAGGGAGGAATTATTCTAACCGCCAGCCACAACCCCAAACAATGGAATGCCCTGAAGTTGTTAAACGACAAAGGGGAGTTTATTACTGCTGACAATGGAAAGCAGGTGTTGAGTTTGGGAGAGAGTGATGTTGTTTTTGCGGATGTGGACGAACTTGGAGATCTTAAAAAGGGGGAGTATTTGGAGGCCCACGTGGAAGCCATTTGTAATCTCTCTAGTGTAAACCCGGAAGCCATCCAAAAAAGCAATTTTAAAGTGCTGGTTGATGGGATTAATTCTATTGGAGCTGAGGCTATCCCTGCCATCCTTAAAGCCCTTGGTGTAAAGGATTTTGAGGTGATTAATGCCGAAATGACGGGTGATTTTGCGCACAATCCTGAGCCTTTAAAAGAGCACTTAACTGAGTTGTGTGCCTTAGTAAAATCGACTGGAGCAGATATGGGAATTGTGGTTGACCCGGATGTGGACCGTTTGGCCTTTGTCATGGAAAACGGGGAAATGTTTGGCGAAGAATACACCCTGGTTGCTGCTGCTGACCATTATTTGAAATTTAATTCGGGTGCCCTGGTTAGTAATATGTCCTCCTCCAGAGCTTTGGCAGATTTAGCCCAAGAAAAAGGAGTCCCTTATTTTTCTTCAGAGGTAGGAGAGGTTAATGTAGTTAGAACCATGAAAGCCAATAATGCCGCCATAGGAGGAGAAGGAAACGGGGGAGTTATATTACCTGAATTGCATTACGGAAGAGATTCCTTGGTTGGGGTTGGATTAGTTTTGAGTTTAATGGCGGAAAGTGGAAAGTCATTGACCGAAATTAGAGCCGGATACCAGCATTATGAAATGATAAAGGATAAAATTAATCTGGATCCAAGTTTGGATGTGGATGCTTTACTTTTAAAAATTAAAGAGGTGTATCACGGCGAAAAAATTGATGACCGGGACGGGGTTAAAATTGATCTAAGCCAAGGCTGGGTGCACCTTAGGAAGTCGAACACGGAACCCATTATTCGGGTTTATGCAGAGGCACCTACCACAGAAATTGCCAATGAAATGGTTGAAAATCTTAAATCAAAGCTCTCACTCTAAAATACCTTGTGTATTTTTGCAGTCTTAAATTGAATATTGCATGAAGGTTTATTTAGATAATGCAGCTACAACACCCATGGCTCCTGAAGTATTGGACGCGATGTTGCCTTTTATGAAGGAACATTTTGGAAATCCATCTTCAACCCATGGTTTCGGAAGAAAAACGAAGAGCGCGATTGAGTTGACAAGAAAGAAGGTAGCTGATTTGCTAAATGCCAGTCCATCTGAGATTTTTTTTACCTCTGGTGGTACAGAAGCCGATAACATGGCTTTGGTCTGCTCCGTGCGGGATTTAGGCGTTACAGAAATTATTACAACACCCATAGAGCACCATGCTGTTTTGAATACAGCACTGGAACTGGCCAAAAATGGGGAAGTAGTTTTGCATATGTTGAATGTTGATTCTTGCGGAAGAATTGATGAAAAACAATTGGAGAATTTACTGAAAGCCAACAAGAACAAGAAGTTGGTTTCCATTATGCACGCCAATAATGAGGTGAGTACCATGATTAATCTCAATGAAATTGGGGATTTAGTCCATAAACACGGTGGTATTTTTCATTCTGATACGGTTCAAACAATGGGGCATTATCCGTTGGATTTAAATGCAACCTCTGTTGATTTTGTAACCGGTGCTGCCCATAAATTTAATGGACCGAAAGGAGTAGGATTCCTTTACGTTTCCAAGAAGGTACTCATTAAACCAATCATCTATGGTGGATCCCAGGAACGCAATATGCGGGGTGGGACTGAAAACCTATATGGAATTATTGGATTGGGGAGAGCTTTGGAGTTAGCTTTAACAGATGTAGAGGATCATATCAATCACGTACAAGGGCTAAAAAGCTACATGCGCACCTCTTTAGAAGGACTTTTCCCTGGTATTGACATCAACGGGGCTTGTGATCCAGAAGAGAGCTTATATACGGTGCTAAACGTGTGTTTCCCAGAAATGGAAAACTCGGATATGTTGTTGTTTAACTTGGATATTGATGGTATTGCTGCTTCTGGTGGTAGTGCTTGCTCCAGCGGAAGTGACAAAGGAAGCCATGTAATTTCAAATATTGGCCGATCTATTTTGGGAAGACCTAATGTCCGGTTTTCTTTTAGTAGATATACCACGAAAGCTGAAATCGACTATTGTTTAGAGCGTTTAAAAGTATATGTGCCAGTGCAGGTTTAGAAAACATTTAATACCATCAAAAAGGGCTGAAACATTTGTTTCAGCCCTTTTTGATTCTTATAATTTCTCCCCAACTTTTTCCTTATCTTTTTTTTTGTGCTTGTTGTACCCAAATAACTTTCGCTCCTTAATTATCTGATCTACATAGCCTGGAACCTTTAATTCCCATCCTTCATTCCCTTCCTTAATGTCCCTAAGGACCTCCGGAGAGAAAATACTAAGTATGCTCTCGTCGTAGTGATCTAGGTCATTAATACGCCCGTTAAAAACCAGGTAATCATATAAAGGTTTTAAACGGGGATGAATTTTGATGTTTTTACTGTTGAATATGGTCCCGTCTTTTTCTTTTTGGGGATATAGGAAAAACTTCAAGTCACGGTTGTAAATAATTCCAAAAGCTTCTAGCATTCCACCGTTTAACTTCCGGTAGTATTTTTCATTAAATACCTCCAGCAGATTATTTACCCCAAGTATGAGGCCCAAACGCTCTCGAGAAAATTGAGAGAAATATTCAACCAGTTTATAATACTCGTGGTAATTACTGATCAAGACCGTCTGACCCAGAGAACAAAGTATATCGGTTCTATCCAGGAAATCTTGTTCATCGATGGTGGATTTCCCACCCTTCAAATTGGTTAATGTAATTTCAAAAAGGACCACCAAATTGTCCTTATTCACTTTTCTGTCCTCCACAAAACTTTCATACCCGTTCATGAGCATGTCCATGTTTACTTTGGTTACAGGCCTAAAACTCCCGCGCAATGCCAAAACATTTTTCTTGTAGAGCACATCGTTGATGTTTAGGTTCCTTCCATCTGGCCCAAACATCACTGCATCTGTCATGCCATTTTTCACCAACTGCAAAGACAACAAACGATTATCTACCTCTTCAAAGGCAGGGCCGTCCATTTGGATCATATCTATTTCCACTTCAACCCGGGAAACATTGTCGTACATAGACTTTAATAACTCGCGCGGATCACTGTGGTAGTTGTAGCATGCGTGGATTAAGTTAACACCCAGTATACCCACTTTTTCTTGTTGAATGAAGGCGTCACTGTCGTGCAAGCGAATGTGTAAAACAACATCATTCGGTTCTTCATTGGGTTTGGTCTGAAAACGAAGCCCTAACCATCCTTGACCTTGCGACGTTCTGGAAAAGTTAATGGTAGTGAGGGTGTTGGCAAAAGCAAAGAAGCGTTGACCATTGTGCTTTTTTTGATCCAAGCGATCAATAATCAGGTTGTATTCGTGCTTCAGCATTTTTTTCAAACGACTCTCACACACATAGCGATTATCATCTTCTTTTCCATAAATGGCATCCGAAAAATCCTTATCATAGGCAGACATAGCTTTGGCTATTGTTCCACTTGCCCCTCCGGCTCTAAAGAAATGTCGAACCACTTCTTGACCAGCACCAATTTCGGCAAAGGTTCCGTAGATACTTTCGTCCAAATTAATGGAAAGTGCCTTTTGTTTTGGGCTCAGAATTATTCTATCCAATGTAATCTCGTTTGTGCAAAAATATAAGTTTCAAGCTCAAACAAAAATTTATAAAATTGAAGAATGAAAAAAAACCGAATTATCTTCCTCGGAACTGGAACTTCTCAAGGGGTTCCGGTGATAGCTTGCGACTGTAAAATATGTACAAGTAATGACCCTAAGGATGCTCGCTTGCGCAGCTCGGTTTATGTGGAATATGAAGGCCTGAAATTGGTGGTTGATTCGGGTCCAGATTTTCGCCAACAGATGCTCCGGGAAAAAATTCAGAAGGTAGATTCCATTCTCTTTACCCACGAGCACAAAGACCATACAGCAGGTTTGGATGATGTTAGGGCTTTTAATTTTAAATGGAAAATGGACATGCCTTTGTATGCAGAAGAACGCGTTCAGGCTAGCCTCAAAAATGAATTTTCGTATATTTTTTCGGGCATTAAATACCCCGGAATTCCTCAAGTAAATCTCGTGCCAATTTTAGAAAATGTGCCCCTTAATATTCAAGGAAAAATAATTGAACCAATTCGCGGTTTTCATTACAAATTGCCTGTTTTTGGCTTCCGTTTTGGCGGATTGAGCTATATAACCGACATCAATTCCATGCCAAATGAGGAGATTGAAAAAATAAAAGGGTCGGAAATATTGGTGATAAATGCCCTGAGGAAGGAAAAACACATTAGCCATTTTAATTTAGACGAAGCCCTTGAATTTATAGAGAAAGTGCAACCAAAGAAGGCCTACTTAACCCACATTAGTCACTTATTCGGTTTGCATGAGTTGGAAATGAAGACCTTGCCTGAAGGAGTGGAAATTGCCTTTGATGGATTAAACCTTTCTTTTTAAGAATTGATTTGTAAATTCGGGAAAAAACTAACTGTGCGAACACGTAAAGCAAACTCCACCGGATTTTTTAATCGCTTATTAACAACCTTAATTAGCTTGGGGATTTTCGGAGCCCTTATTTTCTTTTTTTGGATTAAACCAATGAAGGATGAAAATTCTAAACTGGAAGTCCAGAAAATGGAAGAAGTGGCTGAAATGATGGAAAAAAAGAACACCTCATTTGCCCAAGATTTACAGTGGGTGGATTTAGAGTTAGTTCGTTTGGATAAGGTTATAGGAATTATTGAAGGAAATAACTACACCAGATCCCTGGCTGATTCGGCAGAGCTCATTATTTTTCCACTTCCAACATCGGGACCAACATGGATGGGCGGAAGTGAGTTTATTACCAAGGAATGGGCTTCCTTTTATGCTGAAAACTGCAACATGAACGAAAGTACCCTGGAAAACAAACGGGGCTTGTTCTCTACCGATTTCAGAAAAGAAGCCGTAGTACTTAAAGTAAGCCTCGAGACATTCAAAAAGCGTCTATTAGCTCGGAAAGAGGCAATCTAAACGGGTTCCTTTTTTGCCATTTGCCAAAGGTCTTCCATGGCAGTTAGGTCCAGTTCTGGTAAGGATTTTCCTGTGTTGGATTTGGCGTTTTCTTCCATCCAAGAAAAACGGTGAATGAATTTTTTGTTGGTCAATTCTAAAGCCTCATCTGGGTCAATGTCCAAGAAGCGCGCATAGTTAATTACACTAAACAAGACATCCCCAATTTCTTCTTTTTGATGTTCCAAGCTCGTGGCCGATTCTAATTCGCCGAGCTCTTCCTTAATTTTTGCCATTACATCCGCTTTTTTGTCCCACGCAAACCCAATACCTCTGGCTTTATCTTGAATACGGGTTGCTTTAACTAAGGATGGCAGTCCTTTTGGAACACCGCCTAAAACACTTTTGTTCCCCTCTTTTAATTTGAGTTTTTCCCAATTCGATTTTACTTCTTCTTCGGTCGTAACTTTTACGTCGCCATAAATATGCGGGTGCCGAAAAATCAACTTTTCACAAATACCATCCAAAATGGAAGCCAGATCAAAATCATTAGTTTCCGAACCGATTTTGGCGTAAAAAACCAAATGGAGGAATAGGTCGCCCACTTCCTTGGCAATTTCTTTAGGGTTGTTTTCCAGAATAGCATCGGATAACTCATACACCTCTTCTATGGATAGGTGCCGCAACGACTCCAAGGTTTGTTTTTTGTCCCAAGGGCATTGATCCCTGAGTTCATCCATAATCTTTACTAACCTTTCGAATTCCTGTAAGTACTTTTCCATTAAATTGCCGTTCTTTTAAGAATTTCAAAGGTATTTAATGCGCGTAAGTTTTTTCCTACTTGTTTTCTTTTTTTGTCAAATGCTCCATGGGCAATGGATCAATGTAGGGGTTTCGCAAGGTGGACTTTTGGTTCATCGCCAAACTATGGAGGCCCTTTACAACGATTTTCAGAAGAATATCCACATTGTGTTCATCAATGAGATAGACCCGTACCAAGTTCAGAACAGAGAAAAATTTGCCTTCCGACTCGAATTCCTGGCATCTGATTTAGGGAACCCTGAAAAATTGGGAAAAGGGTACGCGCTAATTCCAGGTGTTTTTTTGCAAGGGAAAGGGGATAGGGTTAGTACTTATTTTGAAGCTGGTGCTGGCTTGGGATATGTAGATAAAAAATTCGATCCTGTTGACAATCACAAAAATATTGCCATTGGTAGCCATTGGAATGCTGCCATAAGGATTGGAGGAGGACTAAATATTAAATTGGGTGAAAAATTAGCTTTTAAACCTGGTTTTCAGGTTTTGCATTTTTCCAATGGGTCTGTGAAAATCCCGAATAAGGGGTTGAATTTCCTGGGGTATCAGGTTTCTCTTTCTTACCAAATTTCTGATCGTTTGGGCGAGGGTTTGGGTCGTTTTTATGAAGATAGTAAGGAACTAGGTTTCCGGATCAACTATTACATTGGAATTAAAGAAGCTATTCCATATGGTGGTGGAAGTTTTGTAACCCACAGTATAGGAATGGACCGAGTGTGGGAAAAAGAAAAGGTGTTTTGGGATTTAGGATTGGATTATTTCTACAACAGGTCCCTATTGGCAGAAGGGGTTGCCCGAGATGTTAAGGTGGCGGAAAGTGATTTATCTAGGATGGGGATTCATTTTGGTGGAGAGCCCAAATTTGGCCGTTTCCGACTGCAAATCCAAGGCGGTTTTTACTTCATGGATGCACTCAATTTTCACGGCGCCTTTTACAATCGGATTGCTTGGATTTTTCAGGGAAATTTCCTGGATGTCCGCCTGGGTCTTAAATCGCATTTTGCCAAGGCAGATCACTTAGAATTTGGAATTTCGAAAAGATGGTAGGTCGGATATTTTTATTGCTAGTTGTGGGATGCTTGTTTTTTTCATGCAAAAAAACAAGCGTTTGTACCAGTCCCAAAGGAAAAGATGTAATTCTGGATTTCCCGATGGAAGATCTTGGACAATTAATGATTTTCGAGGGGTTTAATGGAACCTTTATTTTTGATTCTCTGGCTCCTGAAAAGGTTGTAGTAAAAGGGGGGGAGAAATGGCTCGAAGGCTTTTCTATTAAAAGAAATGAGGAAGGACAAGTTGAAATTAAAAATGGGTTGAGCTGCCGATGGTTGAGTCCAAAAAAATCCTTTTTTAACCTGGAGATTCATTTAAAAGAGTTGAAATTACTGGAGTATCATGGGGGAGGAGAACTGCTTTCGGAAGGAGTAAATACTACGGACCGCTTCGAATATCAGCAATGGGAGGCATCAGGGTCTGTAAGTATGGAAGTGGATACGCGCGAAGTTGAGCTGGTATTTAATACTGGCCCTGGGGATATTTATATTTCTGGAACCACCAAAAAATTGCTTGCCTTTAGCAATAGTGAGGGGCGTTTTAGAGCAGAACAACTAAAAGCCTCCATTGCTTACGTTGTGAATGAAGGGATTGGCGACTTTCATATTTGGGTTGATGATCTGCTTGAAGGGGAGGTGGTGAGAACAGGGAATGTATATTATTCCGGAAGCCCTGTAGTGAGAGTGAATACCTACGGGCAGGGCAAATTTATTGCCGTGGAATAATTAGTTACTATCTTTGTCCAAAATTGGAGAGATGTTAATATTGGTAACTATAGGAATGTTAGCCTTGGCTTTTGCCGGAATTGCAGTGAAAATATTATTGAAGAAGAATGGTGAATTTGCTGGAACCTGTGCAAGCCAAAGTCCTTTTTTGAATAAAGAAGGAGAGAATTGCAGCTTTTGTGGTGCAACTCCGGAGGAAAAATGTAAAAAGGAAGAAACGGAATAAGAATCGGTTAACTTGGTAACAGTTAAGTCTTTTAGTTTTATATAAAACAAAGAAGGGCATCGAATATTCGATGCCCTTCTTTGTTTTAAGAATGAATTCTCTAGCTATTTCTGAAGAATAAATCGGGTAATAAAAATTCCATTTGGATCTTTATCACCAGCGCTTTCTACCCCACTTGTAACAAAGATAATTTTCCAACCTTGGGCAAGTAAATCATTTAATTTCCCAGAAATAATGGCATCATTGGATGCAATGTTTTGAAAATTGATCCCAGCCAATGAATAAAAGTTCAAAAGTTTGGTTTCATCAAATCGGTCCAGTTTCAAGTCCTTCCTCTTAACACCTTTTTGGTCCGAGTCTTTGCCTTCTGTTCTTGATGTTGTAAATAGCTTGGCATCAGCAGACTCTTGGTGTTCAATTATTCTAGAACGTCCAATTCCACCCGGAACAATGGACTCCACTATAGTAATCACCTTTACTTCTTGTGCCATGGAAAATAGCCCGGCACATGCGAGTAATGCAGTAAATAAAAATTGTTTTTTCATCGATTTAGTTTTTAGTATTGTTCGTTTTTATTGGGGAAGTCTTTAGAGCGTACGTCGCTAACATAGTTGGATATTGCACCCGTGATTTCTTCGTACAAATTGTGATAACGTCTTAAAAACCGGGGATTAAATTCATTGGTAATTCCCAATAAATCATGTACCACTAAAACTTGGCCATCTGTTTCTGCCCCGGCACCAATACCAATAGTTGGAATGGTTAACAGTTTAGAAACCTTGGCTGCAAGAGGTGCCGGTATTTTTTCGAAAACCACTCCAAAACACCCAACTTGTTCGAGCATTTGGGCATCTTCCATTAATTGTTGTGCCTCTTGTTCTTCTTTGGCTCTTACCACATAAGTTCCAAACTTATAAATGGATTGAGGGGTTAAGCCAAGGTGGCCCATTACCGGAATTCCAGCCGTTAAAATACGCTCAACGGATTCTTTAATTTCTCGTCCACCTTCTAATTTAACCGCATGCGCACCAGATTCTTTCATAATCCGAATGGCCGAGGTTAAGGCTTCCTTGGAATTCCCCTGGTAGGTTCCAAAAGGTAAATCCACCACAACCAAGGCTCTTTTTGTTGCTCTTACCACACTAGATGCATGATAAATCATCTGGTCCAGCGTGATTGGCAATGTAGTTTCGTGTCCTGCCATAACATTCGATGCGCTGTCACCCACTAATATCACATCCACTCCAGCCTCATCTACAAGCCGAGCCATTGAAAAATCATAAGCCGTTAACATGGCTATTTTCTCATTTTTGGCTTTCATTTCGGTGAGAATGTGAGTGGTAACCCGTTTAACCGATTTGTGTATTGACATAACTATTTTATTAAAAAGGAAATCAACCCTTATAATTGCTATAAAGGGAAACGTAAAGGAATAAAAATTCCATTAGATTTGTATTCTTCAATTTTATTGGAAGTTAAATATTATGAGCAAATATCTATTAGGTCTTTTTTCTTTGGTTTTATTGGGAAGTTGTGATCCAGAATTTTCTGCCGATGAGGATGGTGGTGCACGCCCAATTATATATGGTGTCCTGGAGAAGAATAAAGCGGAACAACAAATTCGGATTACTAAGAGTTTTGGAGGTGGTGCCAATGCGTATGAATCTGCTCTGAACGCAGACTCAAGCCGAATTAATGGCATAGACCCCGTTATTTTGGTGATGGATGAGAATGAGGTTGAAAAATCCATCCCTTTAATTCTGAAAACCATTTCGAACAAGGAGGAAGGTGTTTTTTATGGTGGAGAGCAAGATGTGTATACCTTTACGGAGCCTTTGTTAGCCAACCGAACGTATGTGATCAATTTTGATTACGATGGAAAAACAATTTCTGCAAAGAGTCCTGTTTTGAACCTAAATATAAACCGGTGGACAAAACCATCGAAGTTTAAACAAAGCATCGATTTTATTCAGGGAGGAAATGGAACCGAAATTGAACCGAACTTCAGATCTGAGCCGATTGTTTTTACTACGGAAGAAAATACAGGTCAATACGAAGTGTACATTGATCTGCCAATTACTAAGATATATAAGGATGGTTCTCGCGTTGCAGACACCATTCACTACAAAACAGGAAGTATTCCTGTAGACAAAGAAAACGTATCCAAGAATGCAGATTTCAATATTTTGAGCTTTGTTAGTGCCATTGGAAACTTTTTGGATTTGGATGAAAACATTACTGACCGAGAGATGAATGATTCCTTGACTATTGAATTAATTGCTGGTGGGGTGGAATTAGCTACGTATATCGAAGTGAATAACCCGACTACTGGAATTATTCAGGAAAGGCCGGCCTATACAAATGTCTCAAACGGCTTAGGTGTGTTTTCAACTCGTTCTACTTTGGCGCGATCCTTTTACATATCACACAAGTCCATTACGGCAATGGCTTTGTACTCGGAGCTAAGAAAGTATAACTTTTGCTCAACAAGAGCTGAGACAGCCAGTACTTCTGGGGTAAAATGTCCTTAATACTATAAAAGACAAAATTCGAAAGCCCGTAAATGAAAATTTACGGGCTTTTTTGTGCCGTTTTGTTGAGGATTTTGGAAGAAACTGCCAAAGCGGCACAATGACTGTCAGGATTTGGCTCAATATTGTCAGAAAAAACGGGTGGCAGGATTGTTGTCTGTGTGTAGTCGTTACAAAAAAATTGAAATTTATTTAGTCATGGGAAAAGTAATAGGAATTGACTTAGGTACCACCAACTCGTGTGTAGCCGTAATGGAAGGGAACGAACCAGTGGTGATCTCTAACGCGGAAGGAAAAAGAACCACTCCATCTATAGTGGCCTTTATTGAAGGAGGAGAAAGAAAAGTAGGTGACCCTGCAAAACGTCAGGCGATTACCAATCCAACAAAAACTATTAGCTCTATAAAGCGATTTATGGGAAATAGTTTTGACGAGGTAAGTAAGGAAATTAAAAATATGCCTTACAAAGTTGTTAAAGGAGACAACAACACACCTCGTGTAGATATTGATGGAAAATTATACACTCCACAAGAAATTTCTGCAATGGTTCTTCAGAAAATGAAGAAAACGGCTGAAGATTATCTTGGACAGAGTGTTGATGAGGCTGTAATTACAGTTCCAGCATACTTCAATGATGCTCAGCGTCAGGCTACGAAAGAAGCCGGTGAAATTGCTGGATTAAAAGTACGTCGGATTATCAACGAACCAACTGCTGCATCTTTGGCGTACGGTTTGGATAAGAAGAACGACGATATGCACATTGTTGTGTTTGACTGTGGTGGTGGAACGCACGATGTTAGTATCCTTGAATTAGGAGACGGTGTATTTGAAGTAAAAAGTACAGACGGTGATACGCACCTTGGAGGAGATGATTTTGATCAGGTAATCATTGATTACTTGGTAGAAGAATTCAAAAGCGAAAACGGTGGATTGGATTTAACAAAAGATCCAATGGCACTTCAACGTTTGAAAGAAGGTGCAGAAAAAGCGAAGATTGAGCTTTCTAGTACTACTTCTACTGAAATCAACTTGCCATACATTATGCCAGTTGACGGTATTCCAAAACACTTGGTACGTTCAATGACTCGTGCAAAGTTTGAGCAACTAGCGGATAGCTTAATTCAAAGAACAATTCGTCCATGTGAGTCTGCACTTAAGAATGCAGGTTTGTCTTTGAGCGAAATTGATGAAGTTATTTTGGTAGGTGGATCTACTCGTATTCCTGCGATTCAGGATGCAGTAAAAAAATTCTTCGGAAAAGAGCCTTCTAAAGGTGTTAACCCGGATGAAGTTGTTGCTTTAGGTGCAGCTATCCAAGGTGGTGTTCTTACAGGAGAGGTAAAAGATGTTCTTTTATTGGATGTTACTCCTCTTTCTTTAGGAATTGAAACAATGGGTGGTGTAATGACCAAACTTATTGAAGCAAACACAACTATCCCAACCAAAAAGTCTGAGGTATTCTCTACTGCATCGGATAACCAACCTAGTGTTGATATCCACGTAATGCAAGGTGAGCGTCCAATGGCTACGGATAACAGAACAATTGGTCGTTTCCAATTATCTGACATTCCACCAGCACAAAGAGGGGTACCACAAATTGAGGTTTCTTTCGATATTGATGCGAACGGAATTATGCATGTTTCTGCGAAAGACAAAGGAACTGGGAAAGAGCAGTCTATTAAGATTGAATCTTCTTCAGGATTGTCTGAGGAAGACATCCAAAAGATGAAAGCAGAAGCGGAAGCAAATGCGTCTTCTGATGCGAAGAAAAAGGAAGAAGTTGAAAAAGTGAACCAAGCTGATGCTTTGATTTTCCAAACGGAAAAGTCTTTGACTGAATTTGGTGATAAACTTCCAGAGGACAAGAAAAAGCCAATTGAAGATGCTTTAGCTGAATTAAAAACAGCACACGAAGCACGTGATCTTAAGGCAATTGATTCTTCTATGGAAAAACTAAACACGGTTTTCCAAGCAGCATCTCAAGAGATGTATGCAGCTCAACAAGGTGCTGAAGGTAAAACAGGCGGAGCTGATCAAGGATCTGCTTCTACTGAAGACGAAGTAACTGATGTTGATTTCGAAGAAGTACAAGAAGAGAAAGAAGGAAAATAATTTTTCTTTTGAGTTATAGAAAAAGGCCATTACCCTCGGGTAATGGCCTTTTTTATTTTTACCTTGTCGCATGCGCTTGAGGAGTATTTTATGTCTTGTTTTCCTTGGAAGCTTTGTTTGTTCTCAAGCTCAATCTAAATTGGAGAAAGGGGTAAGCCTTGGTATTCAGCGATTAAAAACCTACGACCCACCTGGTCCAAGTACCAGAACGTACTGGGGAACAGGATTTCAACTTGGATTTATTCTCTCAAAACAAACTTCTTCTCAGGTAGTATTGTCCGCCGAACCAGGCTTCAATTATTACCGGTTTTCCTTTTTGCAGGAGGATGGGGATAAGACTATCCGTAAGTACAAGGAATCCCAAATTGCGGCATCTATTCCCCTTATTTTCCAATATTATCCCAATGAATTCCAACGCTTTTTTGTGGAAGGCGGAGCTTTTGGATCACGCTTAATCAAAGGGACAAAAACGGGGATTTATAAAATAGCAGACCCAAACCAAGCTCAGGCCAAAAAATGGGATGCCGGTGGGGTCCTCGGATTGGGGTATTGGTTATATCCATTTGGGAATGTGAAAATGGAATTGGTTTTTCGGTATTCTTTGAGTGCTAAGTATATTTTCCCGGACGATGAAGGGTTTTTTGGGGAGGCATTAGGGGCACAGTCGGGTAATATTGGGGTTCGGTTTAAATGGCGGGATTGATGGATTACTATCCGTTCGGGATGATAATGCCAGGGCGCCAATTCTCCTCAAAATCATATCGTTATGGGTTCCAAGGGCAGGAAAAGGACGATGAAATTAAGGGTGTTGGAAATTCTGTGAATTATAAGTACCGGATGCATGATACTAGGTTGGGGAGGTTTTTTGCAGTGGATCCGTTGGCTCCAAAATATGCGCACAATTCTCCTTATGCTTTTAGTGAGAATAGGGTAATTGATGGGGTTGAGTTGGAGGGATTGGAGTGGAGTTCTTCTAAATCCACTAATTCGGATGGAACAACAGTGATTAAATTAACAATAGACCTGAAAGTAAAGAACAATACAGGGACCATTGGTAATGGAATAGACACAGATGAATTTCTTATTGGCGCAAATAAAATAAAAACAAGCACTGAGGCTTTACTCTCGAAAACAGAAGGAGGAGTAAAGTATGAAGTAACAATAAATTTACAGTTTTCTAAAGAAATTGATGCACAAGGAGGTTATTCCTCCATAGATGAAAGTGATTTTGTGCTTTCATTTGAAGATAAAGTGTTTGATAAAAACGGAAACGCTGCTGCGGGGAAAGTAGATGAGATAGGTAATACTCAGGTTAACACAATTAAAGTAACACCTTTTGAGGCTTATGATGGGTATTACACAGGAGAGCGTGTTCCACTGGATCAATTAGGAGAGACGGGTGCTCATGAATTAGGTCATACAGGAGGATTATTTCATCGACGAGATGAAAAAGACCCGCTGTTTTAAGTCTTCCGACTTGAAACATTAAATAACTAGGAGTGTCTCTGACACGGATTTGTTCGGGAGTGTATTTCAAACTCTGTCTGGGACTCGGCAGCTTGGTGTTCCAGCGCCCCAATCCAAAAGGGGCTAGCTGGATAAATCAAGCGGTATTCTATCGCCAAATTTAATGGATAATTGCTGTACGGTCAGAGCCCAGTTCTGCAAAGGGCTTGACCACTTTCTCTCTATCCTTTGTGTAGCAAGGTAAACAAGTTTTAATAATGCCATATCTGACGGAAAGGCTCCTTTGGTTTTGGTTACTTTCCTAATTTGTCTGTGATACCCTTCCACGGCGTTTGTGGTGTAGATAAGCTTACGAATACGCTCTGTGTATTGAAAGTAGGTGGTTAGCTTATCCCAATTCGTCTTCCAAGACTTTAGGACCACAGGATATTTTTCACCCCATTTATCATCTAGATTCGCTAACTCAAGTTCTGCACTTTCCTTGGTGTTGGCTTTGTAAACAGTTTTCAAATCATTCATAAACTTCTTTTGATCCTTGCTTGCA
>JBLHJD010000013.1:0-26118 GCA_047618705.1 Luteibaculaceae bacterium | reverse complement strand
AGAAATTCGTCAGCTTGAGTTGCGAAAAATGAGGCTGAATGGGGAGGGGGGGCGTGAAAGAGTAAAAAAAAGGAGAAGGGTGGTCAGTGGAAGTAATGACCAGGCCATAATGTGGGTGGCATTAAGTTATTTCAGCTTTGTTTTAGGAGTCCCGGGTTAGGGTAGACGGTCTTGACTTCTTTGAAATAGGGAAAGTGGATGTAAATGGTTAAATTTGGTTATAGAATATATGTTCTTATGGGATTAGCACAAATAAAAACGGAATTACATCAATTAATAGATCACAGCGATGAGAAGTTGTTGCGGATGTTTTATGCGATTGCTAGAGAATATAAAATGGATTCTTTTCCATCCTTTAGTATGAATTTGTTAAGACTATAAAGGAGTCGGAACAACAAATAGATTCAGGTAAATACGATTCGTTGGAGGACTTTGAGGGGAAATCGGGCCAGTGGGATTAAAGAGAGATCGCGTAATAATTACACAGAAGGCTCAAAAGTCAATGCGTGATATATATATGCTTTTATACAAAGGGAATCATCTCGGGAATCTGCATAAAAAGTTAAACCAGATACTATAAATCGGTGAAAAGGTTTGCGCGATTTTACTGGATCCTCCAAAGAGGTCTTTTTGGATGGGGATTATCGCTCAGTGGTCAAATGTGATTACTTGATTATTTATACGGTAACAGACAGTCAAGTCAATGTTTTGCAGGTATTGCATACAAGTCAACATCCTAATAGTAGAGGGGAATAGCATTTAATATAAGGGGTAATTACCGGTGTGTTGGGGATTTCAAATGAGTAAAGAAAAGTTTCCTCGTTCTTTACTGGTAATCAATTTTATTTAAATTATTTCTCATCTCAATTTGTTGAATATGAATGGCTTATGAAAAAGATGAAAAAAAAGTAGGTATAACTA
This sequence comes from Luteibaculaceae bacterium, assembly GCA_047618705.1. Classification (GTDB taxonomy): domain Bacteria; phylum Bacteroidota; class Bacteroidia; order Flavobacteriales_D; family Luteibaculaceae; genus JBLHJD01. The sequence continues at coordinate 25,197 of JBLHJD010000013.1, read as the reverse complement.
TTGACAGGTATTGAAAGGACTGTATATTTGCACCCGTCAAACGCCGATGTAGCTCAGTTGGCTAGAGCAGCTGATTTGTAATCAGCAGGTCGTGGGTTCGAGTCCCTCCATCGGCTCCATTGCTTTTCGAACGGAAAAGCGGAGAAACATATAGTTGTTTATACCAGGAACAACGAATAGTATTAAAAGCGGGAGTAGCTCAGCTGGTAGAGCGTCAGCCTTCCAAGCTGAATGTCGCGAGTTCGAACCTCGTCTCCCGCTCTTTTAAAGACCACCTCGGTGGTCTTTTTTTTTGCACTTGTTCCAGTATTCGGAATATGTTAATTTTGTCGTTCAAAATTGAACTTTGTGAAAAAGGATGCCTTCGGACATAATCTATTAATTAAGCGATTTCTCGTCCTTACTTTGGGTGCGCTTACTTATCCTCGTTACCGTTGGACTCACAATCTCAAAATTGAGGGATTAGAACACTTGGAGAATCTTCCTAGAGAAGGTGTACTCTTTGTTTCGAATCACCAGACGTATTTTGCCGAAGTGATTTTATTGTACCATATTTTTTCGGCTCAAAAAAGAGGACGGAAAAATATCAACTCCCCCATTTACTTATTAAATCCGATTGTTCGCTTTTACTTTATTGCGGCGGTGGAGACCATGAAATCTGGTTTTCTTCCACGCTTGTTTGAGTATGTGGGGTCGGTTTCCATAAAAAGGACATGGCGTGAGGCCGGGAAGGATGTAAACCGGAAGGTGGACTTGGGTGATTTTTCAAAAATTGGTCGGGCTATTGATGATGGTTGGGTGATTACCTTTCCTCAAGGAACAACCAAAGCATTTGCTCCAGGTCGTAGAGGAACGGCGCACGTTGTAAAAAAGTTCGAACCCATCGTTGTTCCTATCGTTTTGGATGGTTTCCGAAGAGGGTTCGATAAAAAAGGATTGCGTATCAAGAAAAAAGGAGCCACTCTAACGGTTCGTTTTAAGGAGCCAATTGCGTTTAATTTTGAGGATGATAGTAAGGCCATCCTAGATCAGCTCATGGACAACATTGAGCAGTCTGATCGCTTTAACCCTGCTGCAAAAACAAGCGCTTAAAGCGTGAGTGCAAGCAATATCTTGCTGCCAATCAGTCCTTATTTTCTTGCTTCCTGTTTTTTGAATTCCTTAATTTCAAGGATTAACCAATTTGTGATCCCTTTTTCTTGTTGTTTTGGCGTCGGGATTTTTATCCGAAAACCAGGGAAGGAAAGCACGCTTTTAGGAACTTGATCCATCAAATTAACAAAGTTTAATTCCCTGATTTCTTTTCTAATTGCCTTCCTCACGATAGCCGTAATAATCCGGTTCCAATACATTTCTGGTGTTTCTGAACTGGCGCTTATTTCATCGATAAACCAATGACTTTCAGTTGCTTCATCTACATGGATCCGCAGCTGTTCAGTCCCCTCACCCAGGTAATACCATTGCTTATCAACCTTAATTTCTGCAGGTCGTGCTTTGGATTTCTTGAGGGGTGTTCTTTTTTGTTGGTAAAGTGCCTTCTTTTTTTCCTGGTTTCGTTGGTGTTTTACCTTGAAAAAAACATAAATTAGGGCTAGCGCAATGCCAATGATCATGACCACGTTTAAAATACGTGCACGTTCATCTGGAGTCATTACCCAGTTGTCTTGCGGACCAGTTTGAAGAAAAATTATATCAATCACAGTTATGAAAAATCGAATTTCAAAAATAGGAGAGAGCTTAACACGTTCCACCATTCTTATCGGATTTATTTCCATTATGATGGTTGGGTGTACTTGGAAGAGCGAAAAAGAGGCTCTCGCTAAGGAATTGGAAGAAATTCGAGTCGAGAATGAAGAGCTATCCTTAATGGCTGGAGAGCGCGACAGTGCTATTGTCGACTTTTTGAGGGCGTATGATGAGATTGAATCATCCATTGGGAAAATAAAAAATCGCGAAAAGAAATTGAAGAAATCTGTTGGTTCAGCCGAAGGAAAGGCTGTTCAGGAGCGGATTTTGGATGACTTTAAGCAAATTAACGAGCTGATTGTTGACAACAACAAGCGTATCCAGGACATGACTAAAACCATGGCTGGATTAAAGGGAGAGAACAATAAGCTCAATGAACTTATTGGTTTATTGCGGGATGAGTTAACAGAACGTGTTGCTGAAGTTGAAGGACTGAAGGAAGAGCTAATGATGGCTTATGAGGCATTTGATGCTTTGAATGAATTGTACGTGGAAAGTGTTGGCGCTATTGAAGAAAAAGAAAACGAAATTAATTCCGCTTTTTATGCCATAGGTTCTTTCAAGGAACTGAAGGAAAATAATGTATTGGAAAGGGAAGCCGGGTTATCGGGTCTTGTTGGTGGAAAATCGTTGAATGCCGATTTAAATACCGCTTATTTTAAGCAGATTGATCGCCGGATGGTTCATAAAATTGAAACTTTTGGAGGAAAAACAAAATTAGCAACTACACACCCAGATGGAAGCTATGAATGGCAACCGGAAGGTGAAAACAATAATGTTTTGGTGATCAAGGATCCAGAGCAATTTTGGTCTATTTCTAAATACTTGGTTATTGTGGTTGGTTAATTTTAAGCACATTTTATTTTTGAAAGGCCGCTGATTTTCAGCGGCTTTTTTTATGTCAAAATTTTCGACATAGTATGGCCCTACCCAGATCAGGGGTAGCGCCATTAATTTGAAATGAATAACTTGAAACTGGGGACGCGGGTTGGCGTCCCCGGGCAGGACTGAAGGAGGATAAGCCTTATATGGGGTGTTAGAATTTAATTAGTTTGTAATACTGAGGAGTTCTTCCTTCGGGATTAAACGAGAGGAAATACACCCCTCTACTTTTGTCAGAAAGGTCAATTACAGCACCTTTTCCGGAGCGGGTAATTTGACCGGTGGAATTCAAAATTTGCCATTGACCTTTCTCTCCCTTGGATTCGATATTAAAAATCCCAGTTGATGGATTTGGGTAGATTTTCCAACTTAATCCTTTGGGCGTAGCAATATTGTTTACCTCTTTGCATCCTATATCGGAGTTTACGTTTGCGGAATAGTATGGTACGCTATCTATTGATACGCAGACTAAAAAGGAATTCAGAAAGCCTTGATCTTTCATCTTTTCTACCAATCCCCAGCTTGTTCCTATGCCTTCAATAACGTGAGATTCGTTATCTCCGCAATCCAAGAAAGTCCATTTTAGATACGTTTCGGAGCCAATAATTAGGGGGTCCAAGGACTGGACAATATCTGGGCACCCCACTCCTGAACTTAAGGTAGATCTCAATGTGTCACCAACCTTAAGATTATAGTTAAACAGAACTTCTTTTTCAAGTTTTCCTTTTCGAACTAAATAAACAATTCGGTCATTTTCATTCTGTTCAATGGCACCAACGTATCCTAGGGTTGCTCCAAAATGCCATACGTAACAGGTGTCGTCCATATTATTTCGGATCTCTGTATCGGTTCTGTATAACTTGGATAGAGAATTACCATCTATAAGTGTGTCACCAATCAGCTGGTATTTGTAATAATAGGATTCTTTACACCCGGTAAAGGTGTCTGAGGCTTTCGCATCAACTCTCCATGTATATTCTGTGGACAACAGTTTCATGGTCTGGCTATGGGCAGGAAGGCTAAAGCCAAGAATGATTATGGTGTATAAAGCTTTTTTTATCTGGTGGAAGGATAAAAGTTAGTGATAAAAAACGATATCTGAATTTTGTGATTATTAACCTGAAATAGCTGCTTTTAATCTCCCAATAAGAGGGGTTGCGCTAATGATTTGAAATGAATATCTTGAAACCGGGGACGCGGGTTGGCGTCCCCGGGCAGAACTCCACTCCACTAGACCGAGTAGGAGAAGCCCGGAAAGTCTTTAAATACATAGAAAAAGGGGAGATCCCTGTTTGAAAAAGGAATAAATGCCAGAATACAATTAGCAATAAAGTCAGCTAATACAAATCCCAATTCCCATTCAAATACAAACGGTACAATTCAGGATCCTGAATTTTGTTAACGGGGTCCTCTTCATCTAAAGGAGGCATGTCCTTTCCAAAAGAAGTAATTAACTCGAGTCCCGATGTGTTTAACCACCGGGTAGGGACCTCAATTTTTGCTTCTTGGAAGGTTTTAATCACAACGGATCCTTTTGTTGATTTCTGGCCATACACCCACCCCCATTCGCCCAGGCTAATTACATGGTTGTGCAAAGGTAATGTTGCAAATCCGGCTTCATCCATCGTTTTCCAAATACATCGGAAAGCATCGGTAGCAAAGTAAGGACTCCCTGCCTGGGTGATGATTTTTCCGCCAGGTCTCAATTGCTGAAAACACATCTTGTAAAACTCCAAGGTATAAAGCCGACTGAGTTCTACCGTTTTTGGGTCGGGGAGATCGATGATGATGACGTCCCACATGGCTTTATCTTGCTGCATAAACACAAAAGCGTCCTGATTTAACACTTTTACCTTTGGGTTATTCAACGCCCCACCGTTTACAGCAGTAAGGATGGGGTGGGTTTTAGCCAAGTTGGTTACTGCTGGATCTAAATCTACTAGGGTGATTTGTTGCACCTTAGGGTGCTTTAAAACTTCTTTGGCTGCAATTCCATCTCCACCTCCCATGATGAGCACTTCCCTGGGGTTGGGATGTAGACTTAATGCGGGGTGTACCAAAACTTCATGATACCGCTCCTCGTCTATGGTGCTAAATTGTTGGTGACCATTCAAGAAAAGCCAATAATCGTCTTTCCATCGGGTGATGGTGATTTGTTGGTAGGCACTTTGTTCTGAGTAAATAACAAGGTCTTTAAACCGTTTCTGTTCTTGATGTAAAATGATGGGTTCATTTACCCAAATACTGCTAAGTAGCACCAAACCTGTTAGCGAAAATAGGATTACTCCTTTTTTTCGAAGAGCGTCAGTGAAGACTTTTCTGAAGGTGTAAAATAATACGAGAGAAACGGCGAAGTTGATGCAACCGAGCAGGATGGGAGTGTAAGTAAGCCCCATGTAGGGTAAGCCAATAAAGGCAAAGAATAGTCCTCCCAGAAGACTCCCGAAATAATCCATTTCCATGACGTTAGCCACATTAAAATGCAACTTTTCGAAGACGTGATTAAGTCGGAGAATTAGCGGAATTTCTAAGCCAATTAAAGTTCCGATGGCTATGCTTAGGCTGTAAATAACAACGGCAGAAAAACCGAGTTGGCCAAAACTGAGGTAGGCTATTAGGGTGGAAAAGCTGACTAATAAACTCAATAAAAGTTCAATTTGAATGAACTTAAATAACAAGTCCTTTTCCATGTATTTGGAAATTCGACTCCCAATTCCCATGGCAAAAAGCATGAAGCTAAGAGTGAGGGTCCATTGGATAACCGAATCTCCAAGGAAGTAACTTGCCAAGGTGCTGAGAATGTATTCGGCAACAATACCGGATAGCCCTGTGGCAAACAGGGCTATCTTTAATAAGAATGAACGGTTTTTGTTTATATGCACCAGGTAATGGCTAAAGAAGTTCCGATATAGGTGAAGGCTTCAATTAATCCTGCCCCCACATTGGGTTTTTCTTGCAAAATCTCGTCGTTCAATGACCGACCAGGTAACAACATTTTATCGGCAAGGATGCGGGCAAGCGGGAGAAGGATAAGACCAAGTGCGCACTCAAAGCTTAAGTCTACCGCCAAATCTTCCCAGCCGTGAAAGTCACGGTCTAATCCAAAACGAACTAGGTTAGCCACGGCTAAAATTAAACCAGCACTGGCAACACCTGCAGCTACATTGTCGCGTTCAATTTCTTTTTGAATTTTAATTTTAGAAAAAACAAAATAGAGTTTTAAGGCAACAAAAAGCAGAACTAAACCGATCACCCAAAAGACAAGGGCAGACAGCCAATCGGGCATACTGTGGTGGTTTTCTCCCGAAATGGAGGCATGGATAATCATTCCAACAGCCAAACTACTTGCTCCCTGGATAATTCCTGCTCCTGGGTTTTGGTCGCGCACAATTTCTTGGGATAAATCCACTTTAGAAAAAAAGAGCTTATTCACACAGACGTGAGAAATCCACAGGAGTATTAATCCGATAACCCCAAATTTGCCAATCTCCAAGACATCGTGCCAAATATTGGTGTCGGGGCCTTCAATAGCTCCACCGGCAATGAGGATAATGGCTGCCAAAAAACCAACAAAGGCAAAGGCAAAGGAAAGATTGTCCTTTTCTGTTAATTCTACTTTGAGGGACGTGGAGGGGTAAAGCCGACTAAAAATGGTTTTCCCGAGTACCATGAGAATAAGAATCTCAAATAAATAAATAGCGCTGTGTAGTAATTCCATAATTCAATTATTTACCGAAACCTCCGCCTCTAGATCTAAAACTACTTTTTCTGTATCGGCTAGAACTCCGTGTTGTTCTAGTGCTCCGACTTCTTTGGACACGAGAGCTTACCCTCTGCTTAAAGCTTTTAGGCTTGCTCTTCCAATTCCGACCGTAGTTTCCATTGGTCCCGGTCCCGTACCTACGCGAACTTCCACTACCTCCGTAGTAGGATCTTCGTCCTCGGTAATTGCGGTTGTAATCGTTCCAACCCGAATATCTTGCTGGTGCAAATGCGAGGTTAAACATGCTCGACATAAACATGTATTTTCCATAAAAAGACCAAAAGCTACCGCCGCTTGAATTGCGCTGCCATTGGCCGTATTTTTCGTTTCCGATATGTTGGTTATATCCTGCAGGAGATGCTGTTTTTTCAATTACACCTTTCGATTTTGAAGCAAGTGCCATTCCGAGGTTTTCCTGGTTGGCAACAAATTCGTCCTGACTTACTTTAACCCAATCCAGGGTTTTTGCAATGAGGGTGTCAGGGTTGTTTTTGGGTGGATATAATAATTGATATTGGTGGAGGAAGGTTTCTGTGTCCTCCTTAAAATCCATGTCGAGTAGAATAATCTCGAAGTTGGGCATGTCGGCATTGGCCCGAATTACATCATCAATGGCCTTTTTTTGAAACTCAAATTGAAGTCCTCCGCAGGAATATGCCAAGATCAATAAGGGTAAACAAAAAAGGATATATTTTAGTTTTTTCATTTTGCAGGTATTAAGTTTTTGAATTCACGAGCTGCAATTTTTTCACCTATGCTGGCTTCAAACTCGTCCTCATCCCATTGCTCAATGGTAATCATTTTTTGCAATTGTGGTCCTAAGAAGTCCCAGGAAACCAATTCCATCCAGGCTGAATCGCCGCGGGTGGTTTGTTTTTGACAAAAGCCGGGATTTTCTTCCTCTAAGAAATACTCACTTCCTTTGAAATTCAAGGATTTACCTGGCTTGCCGTTCAGTTCAATATACTCGGGTAAATCTTTGTCGATATCCCGAATCCGGATTTTTTCGAACACATATACTTCTTTTTCGGAAGGGTCTTCAATGGCAATTGAAAACCGGTGTGAACCATTGTTCAATACAAGTTCTTTCGAAAATTGCTCTTCACCCCAATCGTAAATGTATACTTCCTCTACCTGGTACGATTCCGTTTTGTAATCTAGAAAAGATCCTTTGTTGAGGTCGAACAAACGCACGTTGAGTGGGTCGAATGTGGGGGATGCCGGTTTTTTACCAGTGAAGAGCGATTTTATTCGATCGAACATAGTTAGTCTGATTTTCGTTTTCCAAACTGGTATCCGATAAAAAGTCCGGCAGCTAGGGCAATAAACACCAAGCTTAGTTTAGAAATGATTTTAAAAAACAATAAGGCTACAACTAGTAACCCTATTGCTATTAATACCTTTTGTATAAGAGAGGTGTCCATTACAGTCCCATTTTCTTTTTGAAATCATCCAAAGATGCAGATTCCTTATCAGAAGCTACGGCTTTATTGATCTCGTCGTCCAAAGATGTGCTTTCTCTAGCGATATCTCCATAACTTTCTGCCAAAGCTTCCTCTTGAGCTACTTTGTCCTTCATTTTCTCCAACATGGAAACGGTCGTGTTGCTGTCCAACTTAGAAAGTTGTTTGTTCATGTTTTTGGTAGCCTCACTCACTTTTACGCGCGCCGTTAAAGTCTTTAATTCGTTTTCCCACTTCGAAATATTCGATTTTAAAGTGCGGATATTCGATTCTAAAGAACTGATGCTGGTGGCAAAGCGATTTAATTCTTCTTTGTTTCGGCTAGCATTTTCCATGTTCGTTTCGCGCAAACGCAAAGCCTCTTGGGCCAATCGGTCTGCTTCAGAGGGGTCCATTTTTCCATCCTTAGCTTTTTGCAAAAGAATTAGGGCTTTTTCCTCATAATCTTTGGCTTGCTCTGTGTGGCTATTGAAGTCTTGTTTTGTTCTGATTTCCAAGGCTTTTACCTCCGCCAAACTGTGCAGACTTTTCTCCATATCCTTTTTTAGGTCGCGGATTCCCTGCTCAGTAAGTTTTATCGGGTTTTCAAGTTTATCCATTGCTGAATGGACTTCGGATTCCCCAATTTTAAATAGTCGTCTGAAAATGCTCATTTTATACGTTTTTTGAAAGTGATAATAAAGTTCCTGAGTACTCACTAAGCAATAAGCTAAGCGAATTTAGGGATCCCTCTAATTCGTTGAGATCCAAGTTTTCGGATTGTAAGGTGTCTCTGAAAAGTACCCGTGATCCGCTTTCATCCAAAACAAAAGCACCGTGCACAATGTCCCTGTTTTTTTGAAGTAATTTTTGCAAGCTTCCTGCATTTAATGAAGGAAGATCTATGAGGTATTGTTCCATAATTAGTAATGGATCGGCCACCCCAAGTACCATGTTCTGTATTCCCTCTGTCGGATTGCTTATGATAACGATGCCTTCTTCCTCGTTTTCCAAATTAATTTGGTAACCCAATTCCAAAACATAGTTTTTTACCTTTTGAAAGGAATTTTCCATATTGTTTTTATTTAATTGCTAAAAGTTTTAGTAAACATACAATTTAATTTTAACTTAGCTAAAAAAATTAGTAAATAAATTATGTTAATCGGAAATAATATACGCAAAATCAGAACGGTTAAAGGCTGGAGTCAACAACAGTTTGCCGAGTTTTCAGGGGTTACACGTGCAAGTGTGGGTTCTTACGAAGAGGGTAGGGCGACCCCTAAACTAGAAGTGCTAATATTATTAGCATCAAAGTTGAATTTGAGTTTGGATCAGCTTATTTCCACGGAATTAACGGTGGATGCCATTACTGGATTTCGGGGGTCCTTTCCGTCGCAAGCAGCGATTGCCCCACAAAAAAAAGAGATTCAAAACCTGTTGGACAGATTAGAATCTCTTTCGAATGAAGTGAAGTTGATTAAAGATGAGTTGCAGGAAAAGTTAATTAACCTTTCTTAGCCGCTGCCTGTTTCTGAGCCTGGACATGATTTTTAATGTCTAACCAATCCTTTTGAGTGAGTTTTTCCAAGAAATTAAACTCACCACTATTCCGAGGGAGTTCCCCTCCATCCATGGTTACAATTTCTCCATTGGTGTACCCTGCATAATCGCTGCATAAATAGGTTGCCAAGTTGGCCAATTCTTCCGGCTCTCCAAATCGGCCCAAAGGGTTGGAGTCGCGGAGGTCGAATTTTTTGGCTAAATCTCCTGGGAATAAACGCTCCCAGGCGCCTTTAGTTGGAATAGGCCCTGGTGCAATTGCATTAACCCGAATTCCATATTTCCCCCACTCAGATCCGAGTGATTTCGTGAGGTTTGAAACTCCAGCTTTGGCGCAAGCGCTAGGTACTACAAATCCACTTCCACTAGCAGCATAGGTTGTTGTAATGTTGAGTATGGCCCCTTTTATTTTATTTTTAATCCAAGCTTTTCCTATGTATAGGGAGCAGTAAGTGGAACCCTTAAGTACAATATCAATAACAACATCAAATGCTTTGTGACTTAAGGTCTCTGTTGGAGCAATGAAGTTCCCCGCAGCATTGTTGACGAGTACATCTGGAATTTGCTTTTGTTCTTCCCAGAAAAGAATTAGTTTTTCAATATCCTCTGCTTTTCTAACATCCAAAGGATAGGAGTGGCATTTCGGAAGTCCTTTTTCGGCAAACTCGGCAACCGTTGCCTCTAGTTTTTCCTGACGCCGGCCAGAAATGAATACCTGAGCACCAAGGCGCAAAAACCCTTCGGCCATTTTTTTTCCGAGTCCTGACCCTCCACCGGTTATCCAAACAATCTTATTTTCGTAGGTGTTGCTTTTTAGCATTAAATTCATCGCGATTCAAATTTTAAAATTTACATATGGGCTTAATCTATCCACAGAAGATTCTCGTTGCATGGGGAGAAGCGATTAAGGGAAATACGGAAATTAGGGATTTTTTGCTTTCCTCCCCCTATAAAGAATTAGGTGTTTTTGTGAGCGCGGTTCGGAATGTTGATGAAGCAGAGAAATGGTTGTTGAATAATGGCTTCCCGCATCTTTTGGCGCTAATAAAAGGAGCAGAAGGCAAAAAAGAAGCTTTGGACTGGCTTGCGGAAAACAAATTTACGGCTTTGCAAATGGTAGCTTTAGCCGCAGATGGGGATCCAAAGGCTCGGCAATGGCTCGTCGAACGTAACCAAAAGGAGCTATCTTACGTCGCCTTTCAAATTAGCGTAATTAAAGATATGCAGGAGGAAGATAATAACGATATACACAAGATTCAATTTTAAAGTTATGGTAGCACACGAAATAGAGTATGAAATTATCGGTTCTGAAATGCAGGCCGTTGAAGTGATTTTGGATCCAGATGAAACAACAGTCAGTGAACCTGGCAGTATGCTTTATATGGAGGAAGGAATTAGCATGGAAACCATGCTTGGTGACGGAAGTAAAGCCAATCAAGGGTTTTTTGGTAAAGTTTTGGATGCTGGAAAGCGAGCGATAACAGGTGAGAAGCTATTTATGACTTCCTTCACTAATCAAGGCGCTGGGAAGAAAAAGGTGGCTTTTGCTAGTCCTTATCCGGGTAAAATTATTCCAATTGATTTGGCTGAAAAAGGGGAGATTCAGTGCCAGAAAGGCTCCTTTTTGTGCAGTGCAAAAGGAATTTCGGTAGGAATTGCATTTCAGAAAAAGCTAGGTGTTGGATTTTTTGGAGGAGAAGGATTTATTATGCAACGCCTTACCGGAAATGGCCTAGCCTTCGTTCATGCTGGTGGGTCCATTATCGAGCGTCAGTTGGAGCCTGGGGAAACCTTAAAAGTAGACACGGGTTGTTTGGTTGCTTTAACATCAAGTATTAACTACGATATTAAGTTTGTAGGTGGTATTAAAAACACCTTGTTTGGTGGTGAAGGGATGTTTTTTGCGGTTCTAAGTGGGCCTGGAACTGTTTGGTTGCAGACTTTACCTTTCAGTCGTTTGGCCGACAAGATTTTGGCTTTAGCACCTAAGAAAAGTAAAAGCGAAGGAGGTGGATTCGGAGATGGTATGGACGGGGATGATGAATAAACCCAACGGTGCTTGATTTCCTAAAGGAAATGAAGTGATTTATTGCCGAGAAAATAATCACGGGGATCATTCGTGGTCCCCGTGATCTTTCCCGTATTAATCAAGGAAGGATTTCACCATTTCTTTGATTCGTTTTGATCCCCCTGCCGTAAGCGAAACCTATTCACTATAAGGTTCAAATTTTAATTCAAATTGAAAAAAAGGACAGCAGGCTCGTTCAGCATTGATAAACTCTATAAGTAAAGGCCCCTATTTTTTTCCATTTTCGAAAATAAACTCCATACTCTCTGGGAGTTCATTTACCTCTTGATATCCTGAAAAAAGGTGCGATTTTAATTCGAGGCTCCAATTCAAGCGTTTCTCGTTAGATAAACGGCATGCCAAGGAATTTGTATCCTGCTTGCGAATTCGTATTGAATTTTTTTCATTGTTACTTTTTGAATAACAGGTTCCGCCACATATTTTTTGACTACAGCCAGAAAGACTTACGGCCAGAGCAAATATGGCGAATATGAAATAATTTTTCATGAAGATTTATTTCGGAAATCTGAAATAGGAATAGCCAGAAACCGCTTTCCAGCCTGGATAAAAAGGTATCCTACTCCTGGCGGTTGCCAGCAATCTGAAAAATACCGAAAGGTGGTTTTCTCGGTTGGACCTGATTTTTTTTCGGAAAGGGATATTCGCACGAAAGGAACCGCCAAAACAAGGGCCGAAAACAAAAAGCAATTGCAGCTTTGAACAATACAGCAAGAGGAACAAGAATCTTCTTTCTCTTGACTTTTACCTCCCTGATTTGTTGAAGAATATTCGATTATGGCCTGTGACTCAAAATCCTTATTTACACGCTTAAGTCCTCCACACAATAGAGAGGCTATAGTCAATAGTGATAAGTACGTGATCAGAAGGCCAGCCCCAAATTTTATTGTGCTATAAAATTAAGGGTTTTATAGCCCTACAGAAATACTGAAACCAAATTCAGCCACTTCTACTTTGTCGCCAGCATAAACTTTTTTCCTTTTTCGGGTTTCGGTTTCCCCATTATAAATCACCAAACCATCTGTGATAATTTCATTGGCCATTCCCCCAGAGTTAACTACCTGAGTGACTTTTAGCAACTGGTTTAAAGGAATAAATTCGTGCCCATCCAAGGCGAAATCAATTTTCTGCATGCCGAAATATAAGGACTAATGCCGGTCCTGGGAAATCCCTAAAACCATTTCTTTTTTGGTGGAATTAAAACAATTGTATCTTCGACCTAAATTGGTAAAAAGTTTTTTCTAGTTAGAAATGGTATTCAGTAGTATTCTTTTCCTTTTATTATTTCTTCCCTTCTTTTTTCTGATTTACCCCCTCATTCCGGCGAAGGGAAAAAACCTATTCGCCCTTTTTGGTAGTCTTGTTTTTTATGCCTGGGGTGGACCCAAATTTATTGGTGTAATTCTAGGCCTCCTTTTTATCGATTACTTTATTGTAAGTTGGATGGCTAAAAGTGCCAAACCCAAAATTTTCCTTGCACTTTCTGTTGCCCTTAATGTAGGTTCATTATTATATTTTAAGTACGCCAATTTTTTTGTGGATAATGTCATTCATGTTTTCGACATCCCTATGGATTGGATGGAGGTAGCCTTGCCCATCGGAATTAGTTTTTACACCTTCCAGAAGTTAAGCTACACCATAGATGTGTATGCTAAACGCAATGAGCCCTTAAAAAGCATGGTGGATTACTTCCTATACATCATGCTTTTTCCGCAAATGATAGCGGGGCCAATTGTACGCTACCAGGAAATAGCGGGGCAGTTGAAGGATCGCAAGGAAGGAATGGACGACCGAATAATGGGATTGTTCCGGTTTGCTATTGGTCTTGGAAAAAAGGTGCTTATTGCTAATGTGTTGGCGCAGAAAGCCGACTTTGTTTTCTCCCTTAATTATGCAGACTTAAGCCCGGGCATGGCTTGGTTAGGGTTGGTGTTTTATGCCTTACAAATCTATTTTGATTTTGCCGGTTACTCTGATATGGCTATTGGTTTGGGGCGGATGATGGGCTTCAGATTTCCTGAAAATTTCAATAACCCCTATATCTCACAAAGTATCTCTGAATTTTGGAGGAGGTGGCACATTACGCTCGGGCGCTGGATGAAGGATTACCTGTACATCCCACTCGGTGGAAGTCAAGTGTCATCTACCTTTCGTTTATATTTTAACCTTTGGATTGTGTTTCTGGTTTCTGGGTTTTGGCACGGTGCTTCCTGGAATTTTTTAATCTGGGGTGCGTACCACGGATTGTTCCTAATTGCAGATCGTCTTTTTCTGGATAAATTGGGGAAATACATCAGCAAATTTGGGAGAATTGCCTTGACCTTGTTTTTCACTTTGCTTGGGTGGGTTTTCTTCCGTGTAACGGATTTTTCAGATTCACTCCAGTTTTTTGCAAGTTTGTTTGGCCAGACCACAGGAACCATTGGTGTATCCATCAGCACCAAAGAAATGAGCGTTTTTGCATTGGCCATGGTTTTTTCGCTTTGGTACCTGATCCCCACAGTGAAGAATAAACTCGACGGTATTCTAAATTTAGAGAAGATTGGGCTTAGGCAAATGACTTTGTTGGTTCCGGTAATAATTGTTTGTTTTTACCTCAGCATAAGCTCCCTAATGAACGCCGATTTTAACCCCTTTATTTATTTTAGATTTTAATGAAAAGGCTGATTTATTTTGGGTTTTTAATTGTGTTGTTGCTTCCGTTGGGGCAATATGCCTATGAATGGTTTGATGAAGAACCGTTAAAGGGCTTAGCCCGAAAACAAAAGATGCCCGATTTGTTTACCGAAACGTTTTTGGAAGGTGAGTTTCAGGAACAATTCGGAGATCACATGCGGGATAGCATCGGGTTTCGTCCCTTTTTTATTCGGACCATAAACCAATTCGATTATTCCTTGTTTAATCAGATTAACATAGAAAATTTGGAAGAGGGAAAGGATGGTTATTTGTTTGGGAAAATATACTTGGATACTTATTTAGGAAAAGATCTGGTGGCTGAAAAGTTGGTTGAAGCCCATGCCCGAAAAGTGGTGGATGTTAAGGATAGTTTAGCAGTACGCAATATACAATTGGTGTATTCCTTTGTCCCAGGGAAAGTGATGCTGTATCCCGAATTTATGCCGAGTGATTTTGGAGAAAAAAAACAAAATAATTATGAGCTTTTTTGCTCAACCTTTGATACGGAAGGAGTGGATTATTTGGATTTTTATCCCTTGCTAAAAAGGCATAAGGATGCGGGTGTTTTTCCGGTTTTTCCACAAGCAGGATTGCACTGGTCTGCTGGTGTGGTAGCCAAAGCTGCAAGCTATTTGTTTGATGAGTTGGGAGGCCGATTGAATAAACCTATGGTTAATTGGACGGAAACAGGACAAGAATGGACTCAATCCGACTATCGAGAAACAGATTACGATTATGGGGAATCCCTGAATTTGTTTACCCGGGTATCTCAGGAGAACATGATGTATCCTACTGTGAAGTTTACACCATACGATTCGGCCTACCAAAAGCCAAAATCTTTATTGGTAGGGGATAGTTTTATGCAGAGTTTTTGGCTGTTTTATCCCTTCTTCGAAAATGCTTTTCATCCGAAATCTACCTTCTGGTATTATAATCGAAAAATTACATGGTCGCCCAGCGGTGCTTGGGATGTGCCACGGAAGTTCGCCAATATGGAAAAGGAGCTCCGGGAATTGGATCTAATTTACATCCAAGTGTCCGATGAGAATTTAAAAAAAATGAGCTTTGGTTTTATTGATGATTTGCACGATTATTTTCACGGCACCCATCAAGGAAATGAGGTAGAAGTCCAAAAATTAATGGAGCATCCTCAAGTGATTTACAAGGCTAAGAAATGGCTTAAGGATTACAAAGGTTACACCATGGACGAGATGGTAAGAGGGGTGGCTGAATCCAGTTATCAGGACACACTGAGACAGTTTAAAGGGAAGTTTGAAGACCGGGTCCAGCAAGTTGTCGAATCCATTATGAAGAACAAAAAGTGGTTGAATAAAATTAAGGCAGATGCCATTCGGAAACAAATTCCATTAGAAAAGGCAATCCGAGAAAATGCAGAGTGGTTTGTAACCAGGAACGGGTGAGAATAAGGATAGTTAGATTGGGTTGTGTTTCTTGATTTTGGTATTTTTTTTGCGTTTAAAAGATAAATTCAGTTTCATTCAATTTAAGCGAGTCATCGATTTTTTTTTCTCAGTCTAGGCCTTTTTTCGTGCATTGGTTTCAGACCGAATTCGGTCTGTTTAGATAAAAAAAATCAAGATCGACATGTGTGAAAAATGCTAGAAAAAGGAAACTGAATTTTTTTCTACCAATTAGCCTAAACAGTACGTTTGGTACCTGAATCTAGGTTTGAACTAAGTGTTCTTAGTAGTTCATAGAATAAATCCCAAGTAATTTACCTAAGCCGAATAAACTCCAAACCTGAAAGATTACATTTGGTGGTATCAGGCTTACGAAATAAGTATACACACTCGTAGGTGTTAATAATATTTTCATGAAAATTATAGCTATTATTTTTACATTTCTTTTGGCTAACAACCTTGTAGCTCAAGATCTGATTGCTTTACATAATGAAAATAGCGAGCATAAATCGCCTGATTATTCCAGTCTAATAAAAAATCAAAAAAGCATTGAACAGACTACAAGTCTAAAGGATTCCATTCATGGCACTAACCCAAGATGGGCTAATCGTTTCGGGGTGAATATTAATGTTGGTGGACCTTCCATCGTTGGTTCCATTTCTTTTGATTACTTTATTACCTCCAGTATTAATGTTGAAGCAGGTGTTGGTTATATTGGATTTTTTAGTGGAATTAAATATCATTTAGAGGGGAAAAAAGTTGACAGACATTGGACACCCTATGTTGGCCTTTATGCTGTGCGAATCCCAGAGTTAAGAGGTGATTTTAAATTGGATGGGAGAAATGGATTATACATGCCCCTGGGCGTTCAATATATGAGCAATTTCGGTATTACTATTGGAGCTGAATTTGCACGGATAGCCATAGAAAGTATCGCAAATGACACTAAATACTGGGGAGCACTTAAAGTTGGGTATCATTTTTAATGATCTCAATAAGAATAAAAAGAAATACGCTTGAATTTCAATGTTGAAATTCCTTTGTAGAATCATTTTGCTAAACGGTTGTAGTAAGCAGATTTTCTCGACCCGTAATTTTGTTTTTATAGCCTAAACACGGTTGATATCAACTATTCTTTTCAGCCTTGCTTTAGGCTAATTATCTATGTATTATGAAAAAGTATTTATTTTTATTAAGCCTGATTGTTGTAAGTAGTGCCTGTCAGAAATTATTCAGTTTCACTTATTTTAACATGGAATTCAATGAGGATGTCGTGATTAAATCTGCCGTTGGTGCCAATTTGCCCTTTAATTTTATTACGCCAAACATTGAAACTAACGCAGATTCGGTTTTTGAAAGTAAAGATCGTAGAATAAAATATATTGAAGAAATAGTTCTAGAGGAATTGCAACTCACGATAACGTCTCCTTCAAATGGAGATTTTAGTTTTCTTCAAAAAATTAAAGTTTACATAATATCTGAAGGAATTGAAGAAACTTTAATTGCTTGGAATGTTAATATACCTTCTGAAAACCAGGTGATTAACTTAACTACCACAGATCTTGACTTACAGGAATACATTAAAGCGGATAATTTTTCACTACGAGTAGGTGTCGAAACGGATGAGGTTTTTACCTCAGAATACACCATTTATATCCACACAGATTTTTTCGTAAACCTCACCGTGTTTGGCTCAGTGGATTGATGGAGATTTTTTTTCTTAATTGCTACCGTCGTTTTTTTACCTGAATATGAATATGGTCATCATGTCTTACTGCGCGGCATCCATGAAATCTGACCTTTTCATGGTGTACGTTTAGTCGGCTTACCAAATGAGGTTCCAAAAACATTTTATCCACGATACTTTTGTTCAAAACATTTAAAATCAAAGATTTAGTTCCTGATTCCGAAAATTGTAAATGCGGATTTATTGATCCAAAACTGAGGTATTTCGGGAAATCGTATTGAAAATAGCCCTTCCGTTTACAGTCGGTGGTTTGATTAAACTCATTTGGTCTGGGCGATTCAAATACGCCATACCCACTAATGGATTTTGTTTTATCCACAATTTGGCCTTGCTGGGTTTCATACAGGAAGCTGATGTCTATTTTTTGTCCATCGTTATGACTTAAGTGCGGAAGTAACGGGAACCCGTCAATGAACGGGAAATTTGCATCCAAAAATCGGATTTGTTGGTGTTCCGAAACGCGGTTCAAAACTTCCTGCAAATCAGGACTTACATAATTCCTATTCAGGATTACGCTGAAATAATTTGCCGGATTCAAATTATTGGAGTGGGTGATTTTTTGCCTACCGGAAAGCAAGGCTATGGGAGGGATCAGAACAAAGGTCGCAACGCAATACAGAACTAGGAAAACGCTCAAGGTTTTTAGCCTGAAATTTGCCGTCCATTTTTTAGACAACCAAATACTCAAAAGGAGGACGAGGCCTCCAATTTGAGTGATAATGGTAAGTCCAATAAAAAGGAAAGTCCTAAATGCTATTTTGGAAAATTGATTCAAAAGTTGAGGAAGGTTCGTTTTTTTTAAGCCCTCTACCTACTCCATTTCAGCATCCCCCAGCTTCTTCGCCGCCATCATGGATGTAATCATATCCGTTAGCATGTTGTTAGCCGTGGCTGGAGAGTTCGGGAGTAAAATAAGGTTCGATTTAGTGGACGTACCAACCGCCTGAAGGGTATCGTAGTGCTGGGTTACAATAATAAGAGAAGAGGCCTCTATACTACTTATACCAACTTTGTTTAAGGTATTCACCGATTCTTCCAATCCTCGCGCAATTTCTCGACGCTGATTGGCAATACCAATACCTTGTAGCTTTTTGCTTTCGGCCTCTGCTGTAGCCTTAGCAACTATCCTAATCTTATCTGCTTCCGCCTCGTATTCCGCCGCCAGTTTATTCCGTTCCGCCGCGTTAATTTTATTCATGGCGTGTTTCACTTCCTTGTCTGGATTAATGTCCGTAACCAAAGCTTTTACAATATGAAAACCATATTTGTTCATCGCCTCCTTTAGTTCGCGCTGAATGGCAATGGCTATTTCTTCCTTGTTTTCAAACACTTCATCCAATTTCATCTTTGGCACCTCGGCCCGGATGGTATCAAAAACGTAAGATTGAATTTGATTGTTGGAATTGGCCAACTCATAAAAAGCATCATAAATCCGTTCCCGAATTACTTGAAACTGCACCGAAATATTAAGTTCAACAAATACGTTGTCCTTGGTTTTGGTTTCAATTTTCACGTCCATTTCCTCAATTCGCATGGATAGCTTCCCTGAAATCCGGTCAACCAAAGGAATTCTCCAGTGGATACCCGCCGTTCTGATGGATTGAAATTTCCCGAATCGTTCAATGATGTACACCGTTTTTTGCTTCACGGTAAAAACACCTAAAAAGATGATGACAATTAGGATAACTGTTAATAGGAATATTGGGCCCATGTTGTACTTTTTTTAGGAAGATACTTAATTGGAAATTAATAGTGTAAATTCTTGTAGAATTTTAATTTTGTGAAAACTAGATTTACCGCCATGAGATTAATTGTATCCTGTGCCTTATCCCTTTTTTCGCTTTTGCCTTTGTTTACTGTAGCACAAGATTATGTGGAGTGGGACGAGTATCGCGATTTGTCTGTTGACGATTTTCAGCAGGCATTGTACTTGAAACACGTGGAAACCTTTCGTTTTCAGAATGGTTTAGAATTGCGATTGGAGTACCGCACCACGATGTTGGATTCCACTTTTTTCGACAAGCTAAACACCTCGGTTGTTTGTATGTTTTTTCCATACAGGGCTATGCTTCAAAACAAGGACAATGCACCGTTGAATGACCTACTAGAATTGGCCAATGTGCAGTTCGATTTAGCGGAGGTAAATACACGCAGAATCAGACGCTTCCTTTCCGAAAATCCAAGCATTTGGTCGTCCCAAAGGAGTATGCGTGTTTGGTTTGATAAGTTTTACAAAAACTGGAAAAAGCAGGATAAAAAGCTGGCGAAAAAATCGGACCACGGCCTTAAAAAGGATGTTCTTGATAAGTGGAGAGAACGGATTTCGGAGGAAATGGAATACCTGGCCGATTATTGCTATTCCTGTTCATTGAGTGAAGAATAGCATGCCGGTTTTTCATTTTGTATTTTCCTTTATTCTGGTAGTTTTGAGTTGGCAATCGTCAGCCCAAAACAAAGCCCGATTCGGTGTTTTTTCTGATTCCCGAGATCAGGTAAGTTACCCCATGGTGCAAATAGATAGTGTTTGGTGGATGAATGCGAACCTGAGTTTCTTGACAGAAACGAGCCATCCTTTTTCACCTGAAATCACCTCAGAATCCGGCCGACTATATACGTATCCCGAAGCGAAAAATGTTTGCCCAAGCGGTTGGGAACTCCCAAGTTTAGCTCAGTTTGATGCTTTGAGTCAAGTAATTGGTAAAGTAAATGAGCGGGGTAATATGGTTGCGCCAAAGGGGTGGAGTCAAGGTGTGCCCGGGCACGGATTATGGCTTTTTCATAAAACGGGTATGAGCCACAAAAAAAGGCTTGTCGAAATATCGAGCTATAACTTTTGGTTGGAAAGCACCGATTCGAAGAAGGTAAACCAGGCTCAATTGAAGGATGTGGGCAATTCCGATGGAGGAGAAGAACTCAACTTAAGTAAGTACACCTATAAAAGAACAAAGGCGATTCGCCAAAAGCGGAAAATGGCCGTGCGGTGTGTGCGAAAATAAAAAAGGGAACCATAATTAAATGATTCCCTTTTTCTGCACATGTTATTTTCAGATTTTAATATAATTCTGGATAATCAGCTGGATTAGCTTCCGTCATTAAAGAGTACGCTTTTTCCACGATGTCATCGATACTTGGTTTGGAGTAGTAATCTCCATCGGTGGAATATGCAGGACGGTGATCCTGTGCAGCCACAGTAAGCGGCTCTGAATCTAAAAGGTAATACCCTTTTTGTTTTACCAAAATTTGATCTAGTAAAAATGCTGAAGCACCGCTGCTTACATCTTCATCTACAATCATCAGGCGGTTTGTTTTTGCCAAAGATTTGGCCACATCTCCTTCAATATCAAATGGAAGCAAAGTACGGGCGTCAATCAATTCCACAGAAACACCCAATTCGCGCAGTTGTTTTACAGCTACTTCACACATGTTACAGGTAGAACCATAACTTACCATTGTAATGTCGGTTCCTTCCGTAACGGTTTCTACTACCCCAAGAGGAATGCGGTATTCACCCAGGTTTTTCGGTTTTAATTCCTTAATGCGATACCCGTTCAATGGCTCAATAACCAAAGCTGGATCATCTCCTTGCAACAATGTATTGTACATTCCTGCAGCAGTTACCATGTTTCTAGGAACACATACGTGCATACCCCGAATGGAATTGATAATCATTCCCATTGGAGATCCACTGTGCCAGATTCCTTCTAATCGGTGTCCACGTGTACGCACAATTAAAGGTGCTTTTTGCCCACCAATAGTTCTGTAATGAACGGTGGCTAAATCGTCGGACATAATTTGGATGGCGTAGAGCAAATAATCCAAATATTGGATTTCAGCAATAGGACGCAAACCACGCATGGCCATTCCTATTCCTTGCCCCATAATGGTGGCTTCTCGGATACCCGTGTCAGCAACGCGAATATCTCCGAAGATTTCCTGCATTCCTTCCATACTCTGGTTTACACCACCAATTTTCCCGGTATCCTCTCCAAAGGTTAGAACCAATGGGTTGTTCTTGAAGATCACTTCAAAGTTTTCGCGCAATACCATACGTCCATCAACTTCCTCCTCGGTAAATACGGGAGCAACTGGAGTAACGTTTAATGCAGATTGGGCAGACTGACTTAGTAAGTGAGAGCTGTATTTATCTTGAACCCGAGCCATGTTAATTTTGTACCAGGAGATAAGGGCATCGCGCTCTACAGATTTTTCGTTTCTGGTTATGCGAATGGCCTTACGGATGGCCGAAAAAATATCCTTGCGGATAGGGTCGATGCTGTTTTTTAATGTTGTGATTTCTTTCTCGATGAAAGATTTGGAAGGAGACGTGCTTGCTAAAGACTCTAAAGCAACCACGGCGTCACCTTGTTCTGCAATAATTTCAGACGTATAGGCAGACCAAGCTTCTTTTTGTTCGGCCCGAACTTGCTTTTTAGCGGCCTTTTCCATGTCGGCTAATTCATCCGAATTGGTAATCGATTTTCCGTCGACCTTAAAGTTAAGAACCCAGTTTTTGAATTGGTTTAGGCAGTCGTATTCTGCAGCCCACTCCAAACGTTCTTTTGATTTATATCTCTCGTGACTTCCACTTGTGGAGTGACCTTGGGGTTGGGTAACCTCTTCAACGTGGACCAAAACAGGCACATGCTCTTTCCGGGCAATTTGTTCTGCTTTTTCGTAGGTCTGAATTAAACCTTCATAATCCCACGCTTTTACTTTGAGGATTTCGAATCCAGGTTTTGTGGCAGTACGTTGGAAACCGGCAAGGGCTTCAGAAATGCTTTCTTTGGTGGTTTGGAATTTTTTCGGAACGGAAATTCCATATCCATCATCCCAAACAGACATAATCATAGGAACCTGAAGAACACCAGCGGCATTCATGCTTTCCCAAAAAAGACCTTCACTGGTACTAGCGTCCCCGATGGTACCAAAGGCAATTTCGTTTCCACCATTCGAGAATTGGGTGAATGATTTTAATTCGTCCAAATTCCGGAATACTTTGGAGGCTTGTGCAAGACCCAAAAGTCGTGGCATTTGACCTGCTGTTGGACTAATGTCAGCGGAGGAGTTTTTTTGTTCCGTTAGGTTTTTCCAAGAACCGTCTTGGTTTAAACTACGGGTTGCAAAGTGTCCACCCATTTGGCGACCACCAGAAGTTGGTTCTGCTTCTACGCTAGTATGTGCATAAAGCCCAGCAAAAAGTTGTTGAACCGTAGTGGCCTGAATGGCCAACATAAATGTACTATCTCTATAATATCCCGAACGAAAATCCCCATTTCTGAAGACTTTGGACATGGCAATTTGTGGGAGTTCTTTCCCGTCACCAAATATTCCAAATTTTGCTTTTCCAGTTAGTACTTCCTTTCTTCCCAAAAGGGAAGCTTCTCTACTTAATAGAGCCAATTTATAGTCGTTGAGAATTTCTTCAATCATAACAGCGTTCTGATTGTTCTCAATAGTTGAAGTGTTGCTCATGAGGCCATGATTTTAGTCTCTCAAAAGTACTGAATAATGACCTATTCCGGTCTAAGTTTTGAAAACTTATGACGAGAAAAAAGACCTATCCGTCTTTATTAAATCAGGATAGGTCTTCGAGATACGGATTATATTTCTTGGGAATTGCAATCCAAGCAGGCTAATCCAGCCGGAATCATAGTCCAATATTTGTTGATCATTTTTCGGTTGTGAGTATTTGTTGTGTTTTTGATGTCGTAAATAATAGGGCGAATACTTGCGTCTAAAAAAACGGTTTTACCCGTTTCCAAGTACAGGGTGGCTTTTACAAATTGGCCCCTTATTTGGTCTTCTCTCGGATATTGAATTGTGTTGAGCATGATCATCGAATTTTCCTCGAATTGGATATCCGTGGTAATATTTTGAGCTCGACTTAAGGCTTCCTTTCTGTTTTCACCTTTGGCTGATTGATCCAATACTAGGTAACTAGAATCCATTCTGCTAGGCTCTATCCTCAGTTCAATGCGGCGGGACACAATATCATTTTCCAATACGCCGATGGATTTGAAAAAATTGAGGTTGTGGTTATTCCCTTTTATGGTCACATCAATGTTGGTATTACCGTGCAGGTAAATGGTATCAGAATTAAACTTTAAAGGAATATTAGTCTCCATGTGGGCACTGTGGCTAAAGTGTTTTCCAAAGTCGATGGCGGAATAAATACCCATTCCAATACCCGTTGTAAAAAGGATAGCCAAGAAAGGGGTTACACCAGGAGTTTTGAACTTTTTATTATCCAGGAGCCGCAGGCCTCCGTACAGAATAGCCAAAAGGGGGCAGCTTAGAAGGATGATAATTGTAATGGTTGCAAAAATCGGGAAATCACTATAAGGCCAAAGTGGGTGGGGAAGGGAGGTACTGGTTATCCAGTCGGCTTCGTGGAAAGGAGCCATACTCCAAATGCCACCCATACCTAACAATGCTGCCACCCAGGAAATAAGGGTTAAGCCAGCGCCAATAACAAAGGCAACACCAATTACTTTTCCTAGGATACGCAAAAGGTTGCGCAAACCTTCTCCTCCAGCATTAAGAATTCCACGCGCATTGTTCCCGAACTTTTTAGCACTTGGAGAATTCCGCCAATTGTGAAACTTGTTTTTTAGCTCTTCCATTTCTGGGTTATTCCCAGCAAAAGCCGATTTCATATTTTCAATGGTTGGTGCTTTTCCTTCCATTTCCAAAAAGTCGCTGGTCGTTTTTGCTTTCGGGACTATTATCCAAAGAGCTAGATACATAAGTACCCCTAAAGAACCCGCTAGACCCAGCAGAACAAAGGCTACCCGAAACCAAATTACCTCAACCTTAAAATAGGTAGACAATCCCGTACAAACTCCTCCTATCCAATGTTCACGAGGGTCACAAAAGAATTTCCGCCTGAAGGTGGGTTCATCTTCCCCTACTTCCTCGACAAAATCCCGAGGCTCTCCTAAACGGGCTTTTATTTCGTCCACGTCAGGCACGGTAAATACAGGCTGACCACCTTTGGATTTATTGTGGAGCAGTTCCGAAATCCGGGCTTGGATGTCGTCCATAATTTCATCCTTGCCTTCAATATTCCCAAGGTATCGGGCAATCTCAGTTAAATAGCTAGTAAGGGCATTGTACGCATCCTCTTCAAATTGAAAACTGAATCCTTTAAAATGTATGTTGATTACCTTTTTCATTATTTCGATTTTGTTGAGTTGGTAACAGCGGCTTGAAGTGTGTTCCAATGATTTAATAAATCCTGATAAAATGTTTTTCCAGTTGCAGTAACATGGTAGTATTTCCGAGGTGGTCCAGAGGTGCTTTCTTCCCATCGATACCCTAATATCTCAGCGTTTTTTAGTCGGGTTAGAAGCGGGTATACCGTTCCTTCCACAACTACCAAACCGCTAGAGTGGAGTCCTTCTATGATATCGGAAGGATAAGCCTCTTTTTTAGCAAGGATTCCCAATATGCATAGCTCCAGTATTCCTTTGCGCATTTGTGCAGCAGTATTGTCGATCTTCATAGAACTTGTTTTTACAAAGATATGCAAAAAGCAAGGTACTTTGCAATGCAAAGTACTAAATAGAATTTATTTTGACTTGTATTCTGAGATGCGTAGTGGAGTTTAGCCCTTACTCTATAAGTAATTTGTAAGTGATGTTGTGTTCTGGGAATTGGATGAAATAAATCCCATTGGGCTGGTCAGAAAGGTCAATTTTGCCAGGAGAGATTGCGTTTTTTTTGGATATTAATTGACCAAATTGGTTAAAAAAATGCATTTGGGTGCCCGGTTTTATGCCCTGCACCCAGATAATTCCATCGCTTGGATTTGGTCCGATAGAAAAGTGGGGTGTTCTTGTTTTTGGTTGTATTGTGTTTGGACCTTGCCACTT
>JBLHJD010000012.1:0-27619 GCA_047618705.1 Luteibaculaceae bacterium | reverse complement strand
GAACCTATGCCTATTACTTCAATGTTCCTTAAATCAAATACCTTTTCATAAAACTCAATTACATCATCGCGCTGAACCCCTTCCCTAAGTTCACCCATTTCAATCATAATTATGATTTGGTGGATTTTATTTTGTTTGAGGGCTGCTTTGTCCAAAGCTTGAATGGTGGAAAAGCTGGAATTCAAAGAAATGTCTGCGTATTTAACCACCTCCTCCGCATACATCAAAGCGGGTGGTTTAATATAAATCGTCCGCATTTCCGGATTCACCTTCTTTAGGTTTTTTAAACTTGTAATTCGGCTATCCCCCACTGAGTTGATATTCCTAATCGTTTCGGGGGTTAGTACATTGTTCAAAAAATCGAGATCTCCAGAAAACACTTTGGTAACTAGGCTCCATTCTATGCCATGTTCCTTAAAATAAGCACCCAGTTGATGGATGTTTTTTTTGATTTTACCCGCTCTAATTGTTAATTCTGCCATTTGCTTTCTTTGCTTTAAAACTTCCGGTTTTTTAATTAAATCGGAAGGAATATGCCCTTTTTACAACAAAAAGCACTTTTTTAACCCCCTTTTCCTACGGGTAAGGAAAAGAAGAAGGTAGATCCTGCACCAACAATGGATTCAACCCACAGCTTACCGTGATACATCTTGATTATTTTCATGCAATGAGCCAATCCAATCCCTGTACCCTCCTATTCCTGAGGGTTATGTAGGCGTTGGAAAATCTCAAAAATTCTGTGCCTATATTTATCCTCAATCCCAATTCCGTTGTCCTTGACCGCAAAAATCCGTTCGTTCCTTTTTTTAACGGCACTTACCTCCACTTTAGGTGGAATATTAGGATGACCAAATTTAAGCGCGTTGGAGATCAAATTCTGAAACAAAAGGCGTATTTCAACCTTATGAGCATAAACTTTCGGAAGTTGACCAATACTCAATTCCCCGCCACTTTCCGTTAATTTAGAATGAAAATCACTCTCAATTTCCTGTAAAACTACATTACATTCCACCACTTCCCGTTCCCCCTGATTTCCAATTCTGGAATAATCCAACAAACTTTTTACCAAGGTACTCATGCGATTAACGGCCGCCACAATAAACTCCAAGGATTTTTTTCCCTTTTCGTCAAAAGAATCATAATAAGTATCTTTTAACAGGGTCGAAAAACTCCGGACAGTATTGAGTGGTTCCTGAAGATCGTGGGAAGCGATGTAGGCAGATTGCTCCAATTCATTGTTCTTTTCGTTCAATTTTTTGAGATTCAGCTCCAATTGCTGCGTTCGGCACTCGACCATCTCCTCCAAGTTCTCCTTGGAGCTTTCTAAACTATCGAAACTTCGTTTTGCTATTGCAACCATAGAGGCGCACACCCAAATAGCTACCAAAGGGAAAAGGTGATTTACCATGGGATTTTGCAAGTTTTGCTCCACTCCCATTGGGCTTAAATGAGCGCCAACCAAAGTAAGAATAGAGCAGATGATTGCAGCGTAGCTGGCCGTATAATTCCCGGGAAGTATCCAACAATAAAACAAAACTAAAGTATAGGCTGAAGAAATAGAATACCCGATGGATACATTGCTGCCTCCAACGAAAATAACGGCGGTTAAAAACATGGCCAAAAACACCAAAATTCCGTTCTGTATATTTTCCGATTGCCCCATTTGTGGATTAATATTGATTTCCCTTTAAGTGTAGAATTTCTTCTTTGAGCAAAAAAATTTCCTGATATTTTTTGGCTAGTTCATCTATGATGCTTTCCCCTTCCACTCCCTTAGCATGAATGGATTCCACCTCCAATAATTTGGGTACATCTCGTATGAGGGCATAATCAGTGATAAAACTTACAATTGCTGTAAAAAATAGAAACAAAGCGCTTAGGCGGTAAACCGGAAACCACAAGATTACCGCATCTAACAAATGAGTAACTCCGCAAAGAATAATGAATGCCCCGAATACCCAGAATACAGGCAAAAAAGGTAAGTCTGGCCGTTTTTTAATAAACCAAATAAGGATAACAGGAATAAAAAAGTAGGCTAGCCAAATTCCTATATCTGAAAGGATATACAGCCAACCATGGAAATCACTCCAGATACCACAAAACCAACTAGCAGGCCAATTCCCTGTATCTAATAAACCTGAAAAAAACGCTATTATATCTTTCATTGTACCGTTATTTTCCTAATTCTTTTAGAATTTACGAAATGGACCAATACTAAAAGTATAATAAAAGTATGAGAACTAATGCATGGTTATTTATCGGGACATTATATCCGATAATCCGTAAATGGAAGATGCCGTGTACAAGGCTTGCTTTCCTGTGATAATACCAAAACAAAAAAGGGAAGCTTTCGCTTCCCTTTCATTTATATTTTCTTAACCTTCACAGCATTCATTCCTTTCATGCCTCGTTCCAGTTCAAAACTCACTTTGTCGTTTTCTGTTATCTCTTCCGTTAAACCATTAACGTGAACAAAAAACTTTTCTCCAGTTAGGTTTTCTTTAATAAATCCGAAACCTTTCTCAGAGTTAAAAAATTCAACCCGTCCTTTACGTACCGGATCAATTTCCTCATCTTCTCTTCTTGGGTGCCCAATTTCAATAGACTCCGCTTTAATCTCTTTTATTTTGATCGTTGGATCCGGAGGAGTGTCTGTTAATTGACCTAGGTGATTAACATAAACAGTCATATTCTCTAAACCACCACCAGGAGCATTAGCCCGTCTTTCTTCTTTCTTTAAAAGCTTCTCTTGGCGTTTTTTTGCTCTTTTCTTTTCTTTTTCCTTCTTGTTGAAAGTTTCTTGCGATTTACCCATATATATAATTAGTGTTACTATTCTTTAGCTGGCACCAAATACTGTTGGAGAGTAAATCCCGAAAGGATAAAGAACCAGTAACCTTACATTTATTCGTGGTGTGGAATCCACAATTTTCGTAAAGTTTTGCAAAGTTACTCATTTTATCTCTAAAACCACTGATTTCATTTCTAAAATGGGGTATTATTAACCCTCATAATTCTCATTCTCTCGTAAATATTCAACTTCTGAATGTTTCTCCTCGTATTCCACCCGTATACCTTCATGCAAAACTCCATCTTCATCATAATCGGCATCCGCCTCAATAATTCGGATAGCTTGACTTTCGGTCATTCGGATTAGGTGCACTTTCTCATCCGTTTCGAATCGGAGCGCAGTTACTTTTTTCCCCTCTTGGTTTTTGTATTCAATTAGGTATTCACTGAACCCCTCCGGGTACACCAATTTAATTTGCTCCTTCAAGGTTTCATTCACCTTGTCATATTCTAATGTTACCCTACTCTTTTGAACCATAATTGAAAAAATTACAGAAAAATAAAAGCACTAGTGCTTACCATTAAATTTAAAGGAAAAAAGAATTGCAAACTGCAGGAATACCAATTTTTTTTGTCTCAACTATAGGAGAACCGCGCAAATAATACCTAAAAATACCACCCCACTTTTTTTCCACTCAAACTTGTGGTTTTTGTCCCCTTCAAAAAGTATGATGGTAGATACATGCATGAGTAAACCTGCAGACAAGGCTGTAATTTCTGGCGCAAAAACATCGAGCTTAAAAAAGGTGGATATCCCATAACCAAACGGTGTTGCACAAGCAAAGCCCAAGAGTAACAAGCCTTTTTTGAATTTAGACCAATCCAATTTTTTCACCATAAACCCGAGCAAAAAGGCAACTGGAATCTTGTGAATAATTATCCCAAAAAGCCAAGCCGAATTTTGACTCACCTCCAGCGCCGCTCCTTCCACAAAACTGTGCACACTCAAGGCTAACCAAAGCTGAACAGATACCAAGTCCTGCGAGTGCATGTGACCATGTTCAACCCCCTTGGAAAAAAAATCCAAAATGAGCTGAAACACAAACCCTAAAACCACCCACAATCCAATGTTTTCTGATCCTGAGCTGTAACTTTCCGGCAAATAATGACTAAAAACCATAGCCAGAAAAAAGGCTCCAGAAAATCGGAGGAGGTATTTATTCAAGTCCACTCCCTTTTGGACAAAACTTCCCAAGGATGAAATAAAAAACGTAAGAATTAATACAACAAAAATCATGGTTTCTTCGCTAATACTATATACCTGTCCGAATTGGAATCGAACGGGGCTAAGTTATAATTTCCAAACTCCGAATCCACGGTAAATCCGGCCTTTGCCAAAAGGGAACAGAATGTACCCCGACTCAAGGCCTGCACTTTCTCAGTTATGTCCCACTTTTTCTGATCCTTGTCCAAAAATTGGATGTTTTTATGAATTA
Source organism: Luteibaculaceae bacterium (assembly GCA_047618705.1). GTDB lineage: Bacteria > Bacteroidota > Bacteroidia > Flavobacteriales_D > Luteibaculaceae > JBLHJD01. The sequence continues at coordinate 23,333 of JBLHJD010000012.1, read as the reverse complement.
TTTGATTGCTAATCCACCGGCGAATTTGATATTTCCTTCCATTGCGGTCTATGATCTCCTCGGCAACCAGGTTTTTCTCTACCTTTTCTGCATTCAAAAAGTCAATTACAATGGTTCCTCCAGACCTTAAACTAGCAAAGGCGTTTAGGAGCACCTTTTCATTTTCCGTTTCACTATCGAAATAGCCAAAAGAGGTAAACAAATTAAAAACGAAGTCCATTTCACTGACCGGGAAATCATTCCGCATATCGCCAACAAAAAATGCCTCATTCCCCAATTTCCGAGCCTCCAAAATACTGTTCTCGGCTAAATCCATCCCCAATGCTTCCATACCCAAACTAGCAAGGGAACGGACGTGCCTTCCAGCACCACAGCCCAAGTCAAAAACCTTGGAACCTTTGGCCATCTGAAAAAAGTACAGCAAATTTTTAATAAACCGCTCTGCTTCACTGGTATCCCTATGCTGGTATAATTCGTGGTAATACGGACTGTCGAACCAATCCATAAACCAAGGTTTTTTGTTTTCCATTTATTTCAAATATTTGGCCAATAATAGCCCTGAGACAATTGCTATCCCACCAAAAATTAACCCAAAATTAAAATCAAATAACAAGCCCCCAATGCAAAACAACAAGGAAAGGACCAAGACAATTCCAAACAACCAAGACAACAACAAATCCCTCGGTTTATCCACCAACTTTCCTCCTTCTTTTACCCAATTTCCAAAAGGTGGATTTACGGCTAAAGCAAAACGGCCCAACACTTCTGCACTCTCCGGTTTGGTAAGCAGCGTTACTGAAATCCAAGTTATAGACGTAAGAATTACATTGATAAAAAAGAATATTTTTTGTGTTTCGCACCAAGTCAACAACTCTTCCGAAAAAGGCCAATACATTTTAAACAACCATATTAATGTGTAAAAAATGAGGGGAGCAATGGTAGCCGAAATCTCAGAATACACATTAATTCGTTTCCAAAACCACCTTAAAATCAAAACCAATCCTAAACCAGATCCACACTCCAAAACAAAACTCCAAACACCACTAATGGAATCGATGCAGAGGGTAACAAACATCCCAACCAAAATAAGGACTACCTGAATACCAAAACTAATTCTCCCTGGTTTTTCCTTCGCCAATTTTGGATTTTGGATGGCCACTAAATCGTTGAATAAATAACTAGCTCCCCAATTAAGTTGTGTCCCAATAGTACTCATATACGCCGCTAAAAATGCGACTATCAACAATCCCATTAATCCAGCTGGTAAAAAGTCCACCATCACATAAACAAAGCCGAGGCGCGGACTTTGGTTGTAGGTAATCGCCTGAATAACGGCATTTTTGTTTTCCAATCCAGCCATAAAAGCCTGATTACCAATTTCAGAAATATCTCCACCCGAAGCCAAAAATTCCTGAGCAAGGGTATTTGTTTCCTCATTCACAAGTCCTGAAAACTCAGGAGAATACAAGGCTATAGCACAAAGTCCAACTAAAATCCACGGCCAAGGTCGAATGCAATAATGTCCAATTTGAAAAAGGAGCGTCGCCTTTTTTGCTGCCTTCGGCGAATCGGTTCCCAAAAATCGCTGAGCAACATATCCCCCACCACCGGGTTCGGCACCTGGGTACCAACTTGCCCACCACTGCACGGCAAAAAAGGCTAAAAAGGCACCATAGGTTAACTGCAAAACACCCATTCCATTGTCCTCACCCATACTTGGGAAAAACTCAAAATAACTATCTGGGAGTCTTGACTTAAGACCGGAAAGTCCACCAATATCTTCACTATTTACAACAAGAACAGCCAGAATTATACACCCTCCCATGGCCAAAATAAACTGAATAACATCGGCATAGGCAACTCCCCGTAAACCTCCAATGTGGGTATAAATAGCGCTCAAAATAAATAGCCCGAAAACAATATAATATCCCACTTCCGGAGTACATCCAAAAACCAAGGTAACAATGCTGTGCATGGCTAAGTTTACCCAACCTAAAATGAAAACATTCATAAAAAGTCCGAGGTACACCGCTTTAAATTGCCGCAGGCCAAGAGCCGCTTTTCCACCATAGCGGAAGGTGATAAACTCCAATTCCGTTCCCACGCCAGACCGCTTCCACAAAGGGGCGAAAATTACGGCGGTTAGCACCCCTCCAAAAACAAAAGACCACCACAACCAGTTTTGCGCAATTCCACCCTGATTTACCAACTCGGAAACAGCTAAGGGTGTATCTGCAGCAAAGGTTGTTGCCACCATCGAGGTACCTGCAACCCACCAAGGAAGTTTTCCGCCTCCCAAAAATTTTGACTTAAAATCAGACCCCTTGCTGCGAGAAATAATCCCAACGCCCATAAATAATAAAAGAGCCCCAATAATGAGCGCCCAATCCAGAACTGATAGAATACTTCCTGTCATTTTGTCATACTTATGTTAAAAAACCTGCCTAAACTGCGTTTTTAAACCAAAAACCAAGCATCGGCACGAGACTTGGTGAAATTAGAAAAAAGGAAAGTATGTTAAACGAAATCATTCATAAGTTAACTACCCACGGAAAAATTCTAGTCAATGAATCCGTGGCTCTTGCTCAAGGAGCAGGGCATGCCGTAGTTATGCCTGAGCACCTCTTCCTTACCCTATTGAACCAAGAAACCCACTTTTTCCCTTACCTGATTTCAAACTGGGAACACGTCCAATCTCAACTTCAATTGGAAGGAGAAAAATTATTAAAACGCAACGCTAGCTCCGAAGGAAGTGAACCCAGAATTCACCCCACTTTTGTTGACATTTTAAAAGCGGCAGAAAAACAAAGCGCTGTTTCGGGGGATACTTACATTGGTGCCGATAGTTTAATCCTCGCGTTATATAGTACCCCTGAACTAACCACTATCCTGAACAAAACAGGGATTCAAAAAAATCAAATAGAAGAACAATTAAAAATCATGAAAAAAGGAAATAATATAGACAATGAACAAGGTGATGTTCAGATGAATTCATTAAAAAAATATGGAATAAACCTCACTGAGCTGTCCGAGCAGGGGAAACTAGACCCCGTTATTGGCCGGGACGAGGAGATTAGGCGCGTTTTACAAATTCTGAGTCGACGCACAAAAAACAACCCTTTGTTGCTTGGAGAACCTGGTGTTGGTAAAACAGCCATAGCCGAAGGAATTGCCCAACGGATTACCCGCAAGGATGTTCCAGAAAACTTGCAATCCAAACAAATATTCACCTTAGACATGGGAGCCCTAATTGCTGGAGCCAAGTTTAAAGGAGAATTTGAGGAACGCCTGAAAGGAGTTATTAAAGAAGTAACACAAAGCGCAGGGGAAATCATCCTGTTTATTGATGAAATACACACCCTTGTTGGTGCAGGAGGTGGAGATGGTGCCATGGACGCCGCTAACATTCTTAAGCCAGCTTTGGCGCGGGGTGAATTAAGGGCCATAGGAGCAACTACCCTCACCGAATATCAGAAGTATTTCGAAAAAGACAAGGCCTTGGAACGTCGTTTCCAGCGGGTCATGGTTAATGAACCGGATCGGGAAAGTGCCATTGCTATTTTACGTGGGTTAAAAGAAAAATACGAAACCCACCATTCGGTGCAGATATTGGATGAAGCCATTATAGCGGCCGTTGACTTAAGTACTCGGTATATTACCAATCGGTTTTTGCCCGACAAGGCCATTGACCTTATGGACGAAGCTGCTTCTAAGGTGCGCATGGAAATTAACTCCAAACCCCTTTTGCTGGATGAGCTCGATCGGAAAATAATGCAAATTGAAATTGAAAAAGAGGCCATTAAAAAAGAAGCTTCCAATACCCAAATTCACGAATTGGGAATGCAACTAGCCGACTTACAAGAAAAGCGTTCTCAAGTTTCGGGTCAGTGGGAAAAAGAAAAAAACCTCCTAGACCAGCTCAAAGATGCCAAGTTAAAAATGGAAGCTTTAATCCATGAAGCGGGGGTAGCGGAACGGGATGGGAACTATGAGCGCGTTGCTGAAATTAGATACGGCCAACTTGTAAATTTGGAAAAATACATTGAAGAATTAACCATCCAAGCTAAATCAGCGAAGCCTAGTGATAAGCTCATTAAGGAAGCCATTGATGCTGAAGAAATTGCCATGGTAGTATCGAACTGGACCGGGATTCCGGTTCAAAAAATGGTGGAAGAAGAAGGAACTAAATTACTGCAACTGGAATCACGTTTTGGCGAAAGTGTGGTTGGACAACATGAGGCCATAGAAGCGGTATCCGATGCTATACGGAGGAACAGGAGTGGATTTTCGAACCCAGATCAACCTTTGGGTTCCTTTTTATTCTTTGGACCAACGGGAGTGGGAAAAACCGAATTAGCTAAAACTATTGCTAAAGTTCTGTTCAATGATTCCAAGGCTATGACCCGCATCGACATGTCGGAGTTCCAAGAGAAGCACTCGGTTTCGAGGTTAATTGGGCCACCTCCAGGTTATGTTGGGTTTGAAGAAGGGGGTTACCTTACGGAAGCGGTGAGGAACAAACCGTATAGCCTCATTTTATTGGACGAGATTGAAAAAGCACACCCGGACGTGCTCAACTTGCTGCTCCAGGTATTGGACGATGGACGATTAACCGATAGCAAAGGGCGCGAAGTGAACTTCCGGAACACCTTAATTGTAATGACGTCCAATTTGGGTTCTGAAATCATGCTCAGAGAAAGCAATGGTGAAGGCCAAGGGCTCAGCAACTCCAAAAACGAAGTAATCCACCTGGCAAAGGCGCATTTTAGGCCTGAATTCTTGAATAGAATTGACGAAATGATTGTGTTTGATCCGATAAACCAGGAAATGAAGGAGGCCATTATTGAAATGGAAATTGACCATTTACGGGAGAAAATCCTGAATAAAGGCTTAATCCTCGAAATCAGTGAGGAAGCTCAAGAATATTTCAGGCACTTCAATTTTGATCCTAATTTTGGGGCAAGACCCATAAAACGCTTATTCCAGAAGGATGTCATCAATGCGCTTTCCAAACAGCTGTTGGTAAACGGAAAGGAAATAAGTACTGTCCTTGTTTTGGATGTATTCGACGATAAGATTGTTTTCAGATTACGTGTAAAAACATCCAATTAAGTTCGTTTTCTTGTTATATTTGCCAAAATTTAAAATACCATTATGAAAAAGTTATTGAAATTGAGTTTTTATTTCGCTATGGCGGGATTAATGTTTGCTGCTTGTTCTAAGGATGATGAAGAAGAAGAACTTCTTAAGCCACAAATTGCAGTTTTAACACCAACAGGTGGTGAAGCGACTGTAACCCCAGGTTCAACGGCTGCAGTTTCCATTACCATGAGTTCTAATGACAAATTGGAAAAAATTTCAGCTACGACTTCTTTGAATGGATCGTCAACTGGTATTTTGGATTTAAGTTCTGATCCAAATGAAACAGATAGTATCCTAGAAAATGGGACAACTTCATTCAACTTTGATGGTTTTATTGATATTCCTCTTGGAACAGCAGGATCCACGTATGTAGTTGTTTTTACTGTAACAGACAAGGATGACAGAACAAATAGTGCTGCTGTAACCTTTACTATTGAAAATGATGCTCCTACTGTAGCTACTTATACTGTAGTTGTTGTTGGTAACCAAAACAGCTCTGCTGGAAGTTACTACGATGCAATTACCAACAATGTAAATACTTCAGCGCAAGCCAATGCAAATCAAGCTTCTATTGATTTCATGTACTATGACGGTGTTACTAATAAGCACACTTTAGCTTCTATGGATGAAACAGGTGCTGGAACTTTTGGAACTGTTGGTACTTGGTCAACAAGAAATGCAACTCGTTTTAGTGGAGACTTAGGATTAAGCTCTGCCGATTTTGATGCTGTTTCTTCTAGTTCAGAAGTACAGACGTATGCAGCTAATAACACCGCTAGTTTAGCTAATCAATTAGCTGTTGGAAAGGTAGTTTCTTTTAAGACTTCTGCCAATCATGGAGGAAAAAGTGGACTTGTAAGAGTTTCTGAAATAAACACAACAGCCAACACCATGACACTTACTGTGAAAGTTGAGCTTTAATCAACCATTCACTTTTAAAATTCAGCCCTCAGATTTTTCTGGGGGCTTTTTTTTGTTCCAAATTTCGGAAAAAGGAATGCAAAACTTACCTTAGCCAAATATCCCGAATACATGAATAATTCTATTTCCAAGCTTATTACTTTTTGTTGCATAATAGCATTTGGTTTTGCCTGTAAAAAAGAAGAAGCCAAAAATGCCAATGTACTTGGACCTAAACTAGCTTTACTTAATCCTGGAAGCAGTCAGGTCACAGTTTTTGAAGGTGATACCTTGGCTGTTTCCATATCCATTGAAAGTGTTGGATCTATCCGGAAAATTGCGGCGGAATACCGGTTTTGGGACACCTTGATAATCCCAATCGATTTAACAAAAAGCCCAAACACAACCGACACCAACATTGCCGTACCAACAACTTTCATGTATTACAACCATGCTTTTCCCGCTTTAGGCGACAGTGGAACAGTTTATTCTTTGGTTCTAGATGTCCTGGATGGGAATGGGTCCGAAGAAGTACAAATAGACATAACTGTATCCAAATAAATTATTGGGCACAAAAAAAAGGCCTGATTTCAATTTGAAATCAGGCCTTTTTTTGTGCTTGAATATTTATCTAAGTTCTTTGGCTGAAATTACAGAAACCAATTTCCCCATGTCAGATATGACTTCCTCCCAGGAATCGACCTGAAAACGGACCAAACCACATGCTGCGGTGGCCAACCAAATGGGTTCATTGCTTAATCCCGAGACAAGGTCGCTAAATCCGGAATTGTGCCCAAAAATAGCAATGCGGGTATAGTTGTTATCCAATGTTCCAATTAGGTGAATTAAGGTTGAGTAGTCCGCCATGTATATCTGTTCATCGAACCTAATTTCTACCACCTCAGCACCCCAAACAGATTGCATGGCTATGGCTGTTTCTTTAGCTCTTTCAGCAGTACTAGACACTATTTCCTCTGGAATCCAATCCATGGATTTAATTTGGTCAGCCACAATTTTACTGTCACCAACTCCTTTGTCTACCAAATGACGGTTAAAGTCGAAGTCCCCAATTTTAGGTCGCTCTGCCTTTCCATGCCGAATGACAAGTAGTTCTTTCATTTATTTTAAGCCCTCCATCCAAGAAAATTCATCTTGGCTAACCCCACTTTTCAACTTCGCAAAATAATCTGATACTTTTAAGGAAATGGTTCTCGTATTTACCTCAGCCAATTCAAAATCAGTTCCTCGAAAACCGATTACTTTGATTTGAGCAATGGTAGCAGCCGTACCAACCCCAAATGCCTCGGTTAGTTTACCTTGTTTAATAGCATCAATTACAAAATCAACAGAAACGTCAATTTGTTTCACCTCTACACCCCACGATTCGAGAAGGGTAATTACAGATTTCCGGGTGATTCCACGTAAAATAGAGCCCGTTAATTTGGGTGTATAAACAACGCCATCAACCACAAACATTATGTTCATAGTTCCAGACTCTTCAATATTTTTATGGTCCTTGGCATCGGTCCAAACCAACTGATCGTATCCTTCTTTTTTACCTTGAGCCGCTGGATACAGACTAGCTGCATAATTCCCTGCCGCTTTGGCTTCACCAACTCCACCAGGGACAGCTCTACTGAAGGTTTCTTCAATTTTCACCTTGACAGGCTTGTCGTAATATTTTAAAACTGGGCTAGTGATAATGATAAACTTATAGGTGTCTGAAGACCGCACACCAATGTACTCGTCGGTTGCAAACATAAATGGGCGGATGTACAAAGAAGCACCTGGTTTTTTAGGCACCCAAGCCTTGTCCATTTTCACCAAGGCATTCAATCCTTCTTTAAAAATCTCGAATGGCAATTCTGGCATCCCCATCCGAACAGCAGATGCATTTAGCCGATTCATATTTTCCTCTGGCCTGAAAAAGGAAATATCCCCACTATCCATTCGGTAAGCTTTCATTCCTTCAAAAACACTCTGACCATAGTGTATTACAGAAGTAGCAGGACTCATTGATAATGGACCGTATGGCTCAATGGAAAGATCACCCCAAGCACCATTTTTATATTCGGCAACAAACATGTGATCCGAAAAAACCTTGCCAAATGCGAGGTTTTCGAAATCAACCTGATTTATTTTACTTTCTTTAGTCTGTGATATGTTTATTTTTGAAGGTATAGTAAGCATGTATACTTTAAATTTTTCGCAATTTACAAAAAGACTTCCGTTTGGATTCAAATCTTAAATTCTAAAAAGTAATTATTTTGTCAACACAAGCAAATCTGATTTCGAAGTCAAGGGACATTTTGACAAAATACTGGGGCTACGACACGTTTAGGCCGGTTCAGGAGGATTTAATCCAGAAAGTTCTGGAGGACCCTAAAGTTTTAGGAATTTTACCAACTGGAGCCGGGAAATCTATTTGTTACCAAATACCAACTCTAGCCTTGGGGATAAAAACCATTGTGATTTCTCCCTTAATTTCTTTAATTCAAGATCAATGCGCAGGTCTTAAAAAAAGAGGAATTGAAGCCATTAACCTCAGTGGTTTTTTGAGTTATGCCGATCTAAATCGCTTGTTGGGAAATTTCAGGTCTGGCCCAGCACCCTTCCTTTTTTGCTCACCAGAGCGCCTAAAATCCAAAATATTTCAAGACTTCCTGCCCTACCTTCCTTACGAAATGCTGGTTATTGATGAAGCGCATTGCGTTTCGGATTGGGGTGATTTTTTCAGGCCGAGCTACAAAACCATTTTGGATTCTTTACAATTAAATCCACCTAAAAAAATCTTGGCACTAACTGCTAGCGCTCCTCCTGCAATAAAAAAGGACATTAAGTCCTTCCTACACATGGAGAAAGCAACCGAAGTGGTAGGGTCCATTCGAAGACCTAATATTCAGCTACAAATTTTGGAAGTGGAAACACCCGAGATTGCCAGTTCTGAAAATCTTAAAAATGAAGGGAGCATAGTTTACGCTCACTTTCGCAAAAAAAGCGAGCAATTTGCACGGTACTTATGCCAGGAAGGATTTAAGGCAAAGGCTTACCACGGAGGGCTTCCTAGCCAACAAAGGTCCACGGTTTTGGAACAATGGCTAAACAATGAAATTAATACCGTTGTTGCCACTAGTGCTTTCGGAATGGGAATTGACAAACCAGATGTACGAACTGTCCATCACATAAATCCACCGGCATCTTTGGAGCATTATTACCAAGAAGCCGGAAGAGCGGGAAGAGATGGGAAGAAATCGAAGGCTACCTTCTATTTTAACGAAGAAATGCTGGAACAAAACTCCGCCCGTTTCCAGGCTTCCTGGCCCAATCCAGATTTGATAAAGCAGGTGTACGAAAAAACATGTTCCCTACACGGCATCGCGTTTGAATCAGATAACTTACTGCTCCAAGGCTTTAAATGGGACCAACTATTGGAGCACTTTGAAAACAAAGGAGCCCTAAGAAAATCAATAGAAGTGCTAGAGAAATACGACTTTCTGGATTTTCAGGCGTTCAAAACCGCTAAAATCCAATGGTTGGTTGAGGAAATTCCACCTACTATTTTTAATCACTTAAGTGAATTTGCACAAAGCTATTTCCGAGAAAACAATGGGTTCGAATTAGGACAAATTGATCCGGAACCCAGAAACTGGACCAATGCGGATTTTAAACTTTTGCAAAATCGGGAAATCATGGAACGCGTTACCATTGGAGCTCCACTTATCTCCTTTCCCCAGCAACGGCCTCGAAACTTCTTTTCCTTTTTCGACAAAAAAAGGTACATGGCATCTATTCAAAAAGGGGCATCCAAAAAATCCTGGTTGCATTATTTCTTGCACTCCAAACAATGTTTATGGCGGATTTTGGAAATCTACTTTGGTGAGAAACCAGGCAAGGATTGCGGGGAATGCTCCAATTGCCAAAAAGGATATACCCAGTATTGGGATACGGACGATGAATGGATCCAACAAAAACTCAATTCCATTGAGGATTTAACCCTTTTTGAACCATTAATTCGGTATTCTTCCGATCGCTGATTCAAATTAAATGAGAAAGGTGGTATTATTGCGGGATGAATCTAGATTGTACTGCACAAATACATTTAAAGGCAAAAAAGGACGAATCCATCAGGCGATTTCACCCGTGGATTTTTTCGGGTGCTATTAAAAGCATAGAGGGTGATCCAAAAAGTGGTGATTTGGTGGAGGTATACTCCAATAAAGGCGGCTTTATGGGGACAGGTCACTATACTGATGGAAGCATTGCCGTGCGTATTCTCTCCTTTTCGGAACCATTAACTCGGGAAAATCTGATTGCCAAATTTAAGTCGGCCATGGATTACCGGATGGATCTTGGTTTGTACCGCGAAAATTACAATACCATTTTTAGGCTTATTCACGCCGAAGGGGATTGGTTGTCTGGATTAATCGTTGATTTTTATCACGACACTTTTGTTATCCAAAGTCACAGTCAAGGTTGGAACCGATTGGTTCCAATGGTTGCAGAAATTCTTCAAGAAATTTGGCCCAATAAATTGGCTAGCATTTATTCCAAGCCCAAGGAAAAAGACGTGGAGTCCAAGTACCTTTTACAAAATGGGGATGCTCAGAAATGGGGATATGAAAATGGATATAAGTTGGCTGTTGATTGGGAAACGGGTCAGAAAACAGGATTTTTCATTGACCAACGTGTGAACAGGCAATTGCTTGGTGAATTTGCTAAGGATAAAACTATCCTGAATACCTTTTGCTACTCTGGAGGATTTACTATTTCCAGTTTAGCCGCTGGTGCCAAAGAAGTACACTCCTTAGATAGCTCTGCCGGAGCATTGGATTTAGTTACACAAAACCTCCAACTAAACGGGTTTGACTCTGCCAAGCACCAAAACATCCAAGCAGATGCGGTAGACTACGTTCGGGATCTTCCAACAGATTACGATATTATTGTTTTAGATCCACCGGCTTTTGCTAAACACATGAGTGCTAGGCACAAAGCGGTTCAGGGTTATAAGCGATTAAATGGTCATGCCATTCGCCAGATTAAACCCGGTGGTTTAATCTTTACTTTTTCCTGCTCACAGGTGGTTGACAATAATTTATTTAACCACACCATCACTTCTGCTGCCTTGGCTGTTGGAAGGAAGGTTAGAATTGTTCAGCAATTGCACCAACCGGCAGATCATCCTATCAACATTTACCACCCCGAATCTGAATATTTAAAGGGATTAGTGTTGCAAGTTGAGTAATGGATTATTCCTTTAAAGGCATTGGAAAATTCGCAATCCCGGTTATGTTCAGCTCCTTCGCTGAATTTGCCATTACTTTTGCTGATACTGCTTTTTTAGGGCACATTGGCTCCTATGAAATAAACTTGGCTGGTACATCTGGACTTATCCATTTGTGCTATCTCATGCTTATTTTGGGGTTCTCTTTTGGTGGACAAATTGTGGTTAGCAGGTTAAAGAGTAAGGACGAAAAGCGGTCCCGTCAAATTTTAATCCCCATATTAATTCCCCTTTTGGCAATTGCCCTAATAGGGTGGGCATTATTCACCTTTGTTTCTCCTAATGCCTACTCCTACTTAATTGAGGACAAAGATCTGGCTCAGGGATTGGCTCAGTTTTTAGCGTTGAGATCTTGGGGGTTTTTCCCAGCGGCCATTACTATTGGTTTAACCGCCTTTTTGCTGGGACAAGGAAATTCCAAGCCATTAATTTGGACTACCGTCCTTATTACTAGCGCCAACATACTATTAGACTACTGTTTTATTTATGGAGTAGGTGTTGAGGCCATGGGTGTTTTTGGAGCCCCCATTGCCAGCGTAATAGCCGAAACCATAGGGATGCTTTGTTTGTTATTCCTAAGCTTTCGAATCTTCGGGAAAGTTATATTTAAAAACACCCGTTCCTTTTGGAAGGAGGTTCGGCAAATTTGTTGGATAGGGTCTCCTTTAATGTTCCAAAAATTTATGAGTTTGGGTGCTTGGACCGCTTTCTTTTTGGCTGTTGAGAAATTGGGAACGCACGAACTCGCGGTTTCCCAACTTATCCGAAGTTTGTACTACTTAACCCTAATCCCGGTTATTAGTCTGGGTACCGTAACCAAATCGTATATTTCATTTTATGCCGAGAACGGACGGGACCAATTGGTAGCAGTGAAAAACAAGCTTCTTATTTTTTCCTTATTACTCACTATTATTTTTGTTCACGGTTTCATTGTATATCCAGGCCTATTTTTGAACCTACTTACCAATGACCAGCAATTAATTAGTGATGCTAAGCCAATAATCCAAAGCCTCGTAGGCGCAATGATGTTATTTTCTTTTGGCCACATTTCTTTTGCAACCATTGAAGGGTTAGGACATACCAAGTGGGCCAGTTTTATTGAATTTGCATCCATCAGCTTTTATTTGGTGCTTGTGTACCTCCTTGTTCAAATTCCGGGCATTGAGTTGTTCACCGTTTGGATGGTAGATTACCTTTATTTCGCATTTATCGCCATATTATCTTTTGTATTACTGAAGTTTTACTTTCACTGGAAACCGAAACACATTACATAGCATGAAAATTGTATTTATGGGGACCCCCCCAATAGCTGCCTATATGTTGGAGCAAATTTTTCTTAGTCAGGAACATGATATTGTTGGGGTAGTAACGGTCCAAGATAAAAAAGTGGGAAGGGGACAAAAGATCCAGGAGTCTGCCGTAAAACAAATGGCTATTCACCTGAGCATCCCCGTAGCTCAGCCAGAAAAACTAAAATCACCCGAATTTCTGGAGACTTTGGTGAGTTGGAATGCCGATGCTTTTGTTGTTGTTGCGTTTCGGATGTTACCTCAATCGGTGTGGTCCTTACCTAAAAAGGGGTGCATTAATCTCCATGCTTCCCTCCTTCCTCAGTATAGAGGTGCTGCTCCTATTAACTGGGCCATCATCAATGGCGAAAAAACTACAGGGGTTACTACCTTCTTAATTGAGCAAGAAATAGATACTGGGCAAATTATTGAGCAAGTTAAAATTGGGATAGGTGAAAATGAAACGGCTGGGGTTTTACACGATAAAATTATGGTCCAAGGAGCAAAAACCGTGATAAGTACATTACAGAAACTCGAAAGTGGAAATTACACTCCTTTAGTTCAAGATGAAACCGTGGATTTAAAGCCCGCTCCAAAAATATTTAAACCCGATTGTTTAATTTCATTTTCAAAATCTGCGCGGGAATTACACCACTTTATCCAAGGCTTATCTCCCTACCCAGGTGCCTATTTGAACCTTACATATAAGGGCAAAGAATTGAGCCTGAAAATTTTTGAAACTAGGATAGTATCGGAAGCTAAAATGGCAATTCAGCCCAAGCTCACTATAGAAACCAAGTCTTTATTCTTGGAATATGCGGGTGGGAAATTGGAGATAAAAGACCTCCAAATGCAAGGTAAACGAAGAATTATTGCAGAAGAGTTTATACCTGGATTTGAGGTAGAAAAAGCAGAAATACCAACATAAACAACTGAATACAAGCTAGTTAACTCATTTAAGTGAACAACAACAAGTGTTAGAGTCATTACTTTTTTTTAGAAAAAAGTGCTAAAACCCTTTGTCAGCATTGATATTCGTATATATTTGTAATCGTTCTAACAATAATCAAATAATAAACCCTATAGCTATGAATAAAGCTGAACTTATCGATGCAATTGCTGACAAAGCAGATATTTCTAAAGCGGACGCGAAAAAAGCGTTGGATGCTTTTATTGCAACAACTGGTGAAACTATGAAAGCTGGAGGGCGTATTTCTCTAGTTGGATTTGGATCTTTTTCCGTTTCTGAGCGTTCTGCACGGACTGGACGTAACCCAAAAACAGGTGCTGTTATCAACATTCCTGCTAAAAAAGTGGTTAAGTTTAAGGCTGGTGCTGACTTGGCTGCAAGCTTAGGATAAGCTAAACTGAAACAAGTTTATAGGGGGAGTTTACTTCCCCTTTTTTTTTGTCTAAAAATGACTACTGAAGAAACAATTCAAATTCTCCGGCCTTTCTTAACAGAGAATCGCTCTGAACTATTCGAGAAAGTAATCAACCAAAGAACCCGGAAATTGACGGTAGTTTTGGAGGACATTTACGATCCCCACAATGCCAATGCCGTTATCCGCAGTTGCGACTGTTTCGGAATTCAAGATAGCCACCTCATTGAGGTCAACAGCAATTTCCAAGTTTCTCGGCACGTAACCACAGGATCCGTAAAATGGTTAAACGTTTTTCGCTACCGGCAGTTTGCCGCAGAAAACCGGACGAAAGGCACACTGGATCAACTTAAAAGTCAGGGCTACAAAATTGTAGCAACTACTCCCCATACCCAAAATACTCCGGACCAAATATCCTTCGACAAACCCATTGCCTTAGTAATGGGTAATGAAAGTGTGGGGATTTCTAAAACGGTGATGGAAGAAGCAGATGAGTTGGTTCAAATTCCCATGTTGGGTTTTACCGAAAGCTTTAACTTATCTGTGGCAACAGCCCTCTTCTTCCAAACGTTTAGAGCCAAATTGGAAAAAGAATATCCAGGTGATTATTTCCTGAGTCAGGATGAAAAGAATGAAATTCTACTGGATTGGATGAAAAAGACAGTGAAAAGTTCCGAAGCTATACTAGGCTTCCATTCTGGGGATAATTCCGCTCAAGTTTTCGCATAAACATTAGCTGGTTTTCTAGGCTCGTCTCCGGAGATTCTGGAAACATTTCCCGGAAAACAGTAGTCAAGGGTTCGTTCTGGAAATAATGATCCCGCATAAAGTGGATAAACTTCATTACCGCAAATAAATCGAACAACTCAAAAAAGCGCTTTTCAAAGACCTCAAAAACAGGGCAATTTAAACGCACTTTCTCCATTTTCGCCCCGTAACCCGATTCCACCATAAAGGTGCTTAAAACGGGATTTAAAACTGCTCCACCTCCATATATTTCCTCCAGTTGACCGAACAATTCTTTGAGGTCAGAAAAACACTTCGGGGAATACGTGGAAACCAAATTATTATCCGCTGCCATTTCCAACATGGCACGACCCGTTCCAAAGGGCACCCGGTCCGATTCCCGCGCAGAAGGAAGAACCCTAGTTCCATTGATTTCAGTGAATTTCCCCAGCATCATTAATTTATTCAGAAAGTAGAAATCCTCACCCGCTTTTCGTTTGTTCATCCCCCCTTGTTTTATGTAAGCCTCTGCAGTGCATGCCATACTCGACCCCACCGTGTGAAAAGCAAAAGGATGTCCCGTACTTTTAATCATTTGGCGATACAGGCGGAGATGTAGCTCATAAGCAACAATGCGCTCTTTTTCATTCGGATTTAGATCGTCCAAAGGATGCTCAAAATAAATAGACGCGGCAGGACTGTTGGGATGTTCAAGGCTAAAATGCTCAGAAATACAGGATAAGTAGTTGGAATCAACCAGCGAATCAGCATCAAAATTTATGAGGATAGGCATTGGAGTCTGGGTTATACAATGAGCAAGTATGTAATCCAACCCTGTTTTCCTGGCTAAGCCCACTCCTCCGTGCTTTGATGGCATTGCAGAAACCAACAAAACATGGAGTTCCATAGTACTGGGTAGGGCCACCTTTTTCAATTCTTCCCACTGCCTTTTGTGCAAAACGCCCACCGATGGCGAACTTGTTTCTCGGGAATTTAGTACTACAACAATGGCCGTATTCCCACTAAAGTTGGAAGCAGATTTAATCAGGGATTCCAGAGCGAGTTCCAGTTCCTGCTCATAGTAGCTTGGAATAACTACAGCCAGATCAATCCTTTTCACAGATCCAATTACCTCTACCTCAAATGGAATTTGTTCCTGTTTTTCCAGGTATTTAATCAGGGACTTAGTCTGCAAATTTTCCATGCGTTTTTCTCCGATTTCTCAAATTCAATTCTATCGTGCAACCGGCTATTGCGTCCCTGCCAGAATTCAAACTGAATAGGATCAATAGCATATCCACCCCAAAATTCGGGACGGGGAATTTCATTTTCTCCAAATTTCGTTTCTAGGGCCGAAACCGCTTTATCCAAAGCCTCCCTATTGGGTATTTCCTGACTTTGGTGCGAGGCCCATGCACCAATTTTGCTTCCTCTGGGCCTGGATTTAAAATACGCATCTGATTCCGCATCAGTAATTTTCTGGACCTTTCCTACAACTCGAATTTGCCGCTCCAATTGAGGCCAAAAAAAACAGGCTGCCGCTTTGGGATTATGGCCTAATTCCTTTCCTTTTTCACTTTCAAAGTTGGTGAAAAACACCAACTTCCCATTTTCTATGGACCGCAAAAGGACTATCCTTCCCTTCGGAAAACCTTGCTGGTCCACCGTGCTTAAAACAAACGCGTTAGCATCCAAAACGTCCGTGTTACCTAAGGCTTCATTCAACCATTTTCCAAACAAATGAAAGGGTGTTTTTCCAGCACTAGATTTACTCAGTGTTTCTTTGCCATAATCTGTTCTTATGCCTTCTAAATTCGGTTTCATTGTTGTTCTATTTGGTCCAAAGTAAAGGTAAAATTTCCGCCATGCCCAGTACCGCCCAATTTAAAATTCTCGCTTTAAACGTATAAATTACCCTCCTTTCTTATTTTCGCCCTAGATTCCACAACAATGAAACTATCCATCGACCTCACGTATCAAACTCCACCTGAGTGGGCCAACTTTGTTATACAAGATTTCGACGCCTTTTTACAGGACCATGCCGATTGTGAGCGCAAGGCTTCGTCTATGGCCATGAGCTTTATAGCCAAGTGTCCAGAAAAAACGGACATCCTCCCCGAATTAATTGAAACAGCTTTGGAAGAATTGGAGCACTTCAGGGATGTATATCAGCTAATGGAAAACCGAGGGGTACAACTGGCACGGGAAATGGAAAAGGACCCGTACATCGAACAATTGATGAAAAATGTGCGTTCTAATCCAGCGGATCGTTTGTTGGACAGGATGGTTCTAGCCTCCATTATTGAATGTAGGGGTGCCGAACGTTTTAAGTTAATTGCAGATGCGCTTGAAGATGAGGAACTTAAGGGGTTTTATAAACGACTTTGGATTTCAGAGGCCAAACATGGGAACGTTTTTGTTAAATTGGCATTAATGTACTGGCCCGAAAAGGAAGTATATGAGCGCTTGCATGTGCTGAATAAAATAGAAGGTGAGATTTGCTCCAATTTAAAATGGAGAAATGCATTGCATTAAATGGCCGATTTTAATTTTCATCCGGAGAACATTTTCCTACCTGAGAAAGGACACGTTCTGATTTCGGAACCCTTCTTGGGCGACCCGTATTTTAAGCGGGCTGTGGTTTTAATCTGTGAACACAATGAACAAGGGAGTTTTGGCTTAATCCTAAACAAGCCTATATCCATAAAACCTCACGACTTAATTCAGGACTTCCCTTTTTTTGACCAATCTCTTTTTAACGGTGGACCAGTAGACACTAAAAACCTTTTCTTCATTCACTCTTTGGAAGGTTTTAAGGATGCCATTCCTTTGGGAAATGAACTTTATTTAGGGGGAGATTTTGATGAATTACAACGCTTAATATTAAAAGGGACACTTACTTCTTCTAACCTGCGCTTGTTTGTAGGGTATTCCGGTTGGGGAGAAGGTCAGTTGGATTCCGAATTAGAAGAAAATGCTTGGATGGTTGGAAAAACAGACTCGTCCTTAATCTTTGATTACGAGAGCGATACCTTGTGGCAAAACCACCTTAAGAAATTGGGGCCGAATTACGACCACCTCATTAATTGCCCTGAAGATCCTTCCATGAATTAATCATGGCTTCATTAAATTGATCAATAAAATATTTCGAGAATTTATTGAAATAACGCTTATCCTGGAAACGGTTCACCCATTGAACTCCCTGCACAGAATTGCTCAAAAACACTTCGTCGGATTGCAACAATATCTCCGGTGTAGGCACCAGTTCGAAACACGGTATTCCGGCCAAAAGGCAAAAATTAATGATGTGCATCCGCGCAATTCCAGCAACAGGACCACACTGGATAGGTGGAGTATACACCTTTCCCTCCCTTACCCAAAATAAGTTCCCTGAGCTCGATTCAATAATCTCATTATTCCCGTTCACTAAAAGGACATCATCTACTCCTTTTTCTTTGGCATCAATCCCACCCAAAACGGAAGGATAAGCCCCAATCATTTTAAACGAACTGAGGATGGTTTGATGTTTGGGAAGTGTGGTAAAAACGTCGATGGATTTCCCCTGTTTGTTCAGCTCAAAAAAAGGATTAGGAGTGCTTTCTACTTCTAAGATATAGCTCATTCCATAATCCAAAGGAGCATATTTCCCACCTGGGTTTCGGAAAACAGAAAGCCGAGCAGAAACCCCATTTTCCAATCCATTTTCACGAATAAGTTCTTTTAAATGGAATTGGATGCGCTGGATGTTAAAGGATTCGGGAGCTTCAATTTTTAATTGTTTAAGGCCCATAGTTAATCGAGCCCAATGTTCCTGAATAAACATGGGCATTCCTTTAAAAACCCGGAACGATTCAAACAACCCATCGCCATACAAAAAGCCCCTGTTATTCGTCTTAAGCACAGGCTCAGATGAAGCAATTAAATTCCCGTTATATACCAGTTTTCTACCCATTAATCCTATCTCCGATTTGCTCCCAGAGATTCCCATTCTTATTCAACAAAACACTTGTAACACCGGCCTTTTCACCAGCCACCACATCCCGATCCGAATCGCCAAAAAACAAGGCCTCATCGGGGGAGATATTAAAATCGGCCAAAGCCTTTTCTAGCATTAAACTTTTGGGTTTTCTGCACAGGCAATTTCCCAATTCGTTGTGGTGGGGACAAAAGTAAAATTTATTCACCGGCTGAGCCCCGTTTCGTTTTAAATAAAAATTGAAATTAGTGTGGAGTTTTATCACTGCCTTTGCCGTATAAATCCCCTTTGCAATTCCACCCTGATTGGTAATAACTGCAATTTTTATCCCTGTATTTTTCAAGGCCAAAAAAGCATCAAGAACCCCCGGTAATATCGCAAATTTCTCCTGTTCAAAAGTGTAGGTTCCTGGGTCAAAATTCAAAACCCCATCCCGATCCAATAGCAATAATTTTAGTGCCATACAAATTGTGCAATTTGATGATAGAATGAGGAAAAAATCCGGGGGTAAAAAAAACAGATTACTAAGGCCCCTGCTCCCAATCCGTAAAGGTGGGCAGAATGATCAATGCTCCCTTTCCCTTTTTTACTTTGGTAATACTCATATCCTACATAAAAGGCCCCGAATAAAAAGGCTGGAAAAGAAATGGGAATAAACATCAGTTGGAGACTGGTCGTTGGGAAAAACAAAATAAACACCATTAAAATGGCACTTACCCCAGCTGATGCACCTAGCGCTTTGTAATGTTTCGGTTTGGATATAGACGAAACATTTCCAATGAGAACTCCAGCCAAGAATATTGCCCAAGTAATGCCATCAGCGCTCCAATTCGTGGCCCCGAATAATTTTTCAGGATACACACCGGCAAACTGATAAAACACCCACATGTTAAAAAGCAAATGGGTGAAATTGGCATGAACAAAGCCATGGGTGATATATCTCCAGTATTCCTTGGGTTTACTGTTGTCAATTATAAGAAGGTTCAGCACCTTTGGATTAAAAAAACCCAAAGCACTTACAACACAAATTAGTACAAGTAATGCTATCATATTAAGAAGAGTGGTCTGCTATTATTTTCCAATCACCATTTATATTTTCCCAAACCAAGCTATAGTAGCCACCAATGGTATCCTGAAACCGGCGTAACTCCCAGGCTCCAATTACCAAATAATGATCCGTTCCCAAAGATTTAAAAACCTCATTTGTGAAATGAAGTTTCCCCATTTGATCTAGACTAGGATAACTCTTTAAATAATTGTCCAAAGTTCGTTTATATCCTGTATTTAATCCCGATTTTCCAACAAAATATAATGAATCACTCTTGATATAGGCGGTTTCCATAAAGCCCGGAATATCCCCTGTATTCCATTGTTGCTCCTGAATGGACATTAATTCCATAATACGGGCTTTACCATTTGTTGATGGAGCATTACAAGAAAAGCAAATACCTGCCATGAAAAGTATCCCTACAATGGCTATTTTTGAATATGAAAACATTCCAATTAATTTTAGTTTGCTGCTTATTTGCCTGTGCAAATGGAAGCGTGTTTAGTCAAGAATCGAATCTAGAAAAATTCGGGATTGAAACGAAAACAAATGTCCCAAAAGGATTAACTAAAGGTGAAAATGCACCCAATTTCAGGGGAGTCAACCAAAATGGGGAAAAAATAACCTTATCTGGATTGTTGTCTGAAGGGCCTGTTGTCCTTGTTTTTTACCGGGGATACTGGTGTGGTTATTGCAACAGGCACCTTGCGGAATTGCAAGCAGAATTGGCTGCATTTTCTGATATGGGTGTGAAGGTTGTAGCCGTTACTCCAGAGAATAAGGAAGGGGTTAACAAAACCATAGCCAAAACATCTGTGAGCTTTGATATAATCAGTGATCATGATGGTTCTATCATGGAAAGTTTTGGTGTTGGATTCCAGGTAAACAAAAGTTACCAGAAAAAAATGGTGAATTATATTGGCGATGAACTTCAAGACCTTCATGAATCTGGTGAGGCGGTTTTACCCATTCCTGCCACTTATGTAATTGGTACGAATGGCCAAATAATAAAATCCTTTTTTAATCCTGATTATTCCGAGCGGAGTTCATTGGATGAGATTAAAAAGGCCTTAAAAAAGTAAATCCGAATCTGAATCAGGAACTGGGAGCTTCTTCTTCTTTTGGAGGGGCTTCCTTTACCTGATAAGAGTACTCCCACTCTACCCCCGGCTGATCTGCCTGACTGAAATAATCGTAAGAAGCCAAGTTTCTTAGGTATTCAGCTTTGAGATCTTGCTTGGAATAATATACACCGAGAACGAGTCCAACAACAAATCCCCACAAGTGCCCTTCCCAGGAATGTTCTGGACGAATTGGAAAAACACCCCACACCATACTTCCATACAGGAAAATAGCTAAAAAGGCCGCCCCTAAGTGGGACCGTTCCTTAGTCATACTCCCATAACATACTACAAAAGCAAAAAGACCATAAACCAAGCCGGAAGCTCCAATGTGGAAATAAGGTCTTCCTGTTAACCAAACTCCCAGGCCTTCTAGCAGCCAAATTGTTCCAATAATTTTTAGCCAGCGGTGTTTATGGAACCAAAACAAGGTGGTTCCTAGAATGAATATGGGGCCCGAGTTGTTCCACCAATGTTCCCATCCCGAATGGATTAATGGTGAAAACAGTATCCCTGGTAACCCTTCTATATCCATTGGAAAAACCCCCCAGCGAAATAAGGCAACACCCGTGGATTGTTTTACCAATTCAATGAGGCCAATAAGGAGAATAAATGCCAAAGGAAAACGACCTGTGAACAAGATTAACTTAAAAATGGAAGGGGAATTAGACAATATTTTTGGCTTTACAAATGCGATCGTAGGCCTGTTGGACCTGTTGAAACTTTTCCTTTGCTCCTTTAACATGTTCTTCACCCAGGTGAGCTACTAAATCTGGGTGGTACTTTTTTGCCATTTTTCGGTAGGCCTTTTTTATGGCAGCATCATCGGCATTTTGATCTACCTCCAAAATTTCAAAATCTTGAGAAATCGGTCTAGTTGTTCTCGATGCTGATCTCCCACCTTGTTGATATTGGCCGTCGGATTGGCTTCTAGCAAACATGGAATAAATACTTCTAAAATCACGTTCTGAGATGCCTATCCATATTGATATTTTATGGATTAGTTCCACTTCACTGTGGGCTAAATCGTCATCAGATATAGCAATTCCGAATAAATAATGAACCAGTTGTAATTTGGATGGTTCTTCCATGTAGTATGCAATTTGTTTGCATACATCTATTACTTCAAATGGCTGTTTAAGGATTTCTTTTAGGATTAGCAAATACTCCTGAGCGGCTTCGTCTCCAAAGGATTTTTTAAAAAATGCCTTTACATAATTAAGTTCGGAAACCACCACTTTTCCATCTGCCTGCATCACCGCTGCAGTAAGGGTAATTAAGCTTCGGTTAAAGTCCTCCTTTGTGGAGTGGTGCCGGTACCCAGCAAATTTTTCTTGGTACTCCTTTTCAGTGGGTGTACCCTTATCCATTTTATCCAACATTGCACCTACTGCAACCCCAAACAAGGCACCAAGTGGACCTCCAAATGCCCAACCTAATCCTGCTCCTAATATTTTTCCGAATTTTGCCATCAATAAAAAAACCTGTTATTGTTCCAAAGAAAGGAACAATAACAGGTTGAAATTATCCTTTATTATTTTAAAATATCTACACTTCTTTTTACGAATGCAGTCAGTTTTTCACCTTTCAACAAACCTTGAGAAAGCATTGCCAAATCAATCAATTGACTGATTTTTGCTTTGGAATCGTCCGTATCAGCTGTATCAATTAAGCCACCAATAATTGGGTGGTTTTCATTAACAACCAAGTTAAACATTTCCGGCATTGCACCCCACATTGCACCACCACCAGCTTGTTGTTGTTCACGCATTCTTCGCATAAACTCAGCTTGGGTAATCATAATAGGCATCGCATTTTCATCCATAGGCTCAAATTGAACCATGAATTTTTCTTTTTCAACCAATCCTTCAAATACAGGCTTTAATTTCCCTTTTTCGTCATCGGAAAGTTTGCTTGGTGCAGCGTCCTCAGTTTGAATAAGTTTATCAACCGTATCAGAATCTACCCGAGCAAACATAAAGTCCCCAGAAGTCTGCTCCAATTTAGAAACAACATGGCTGGCCAAAGGTCCATCCAAATGGATAACCTTATATCCTCTATCCTGAGCTGCTTTAATGTAAGTGTACTGCTCTTCTACATTAGAAGCATACAATACAACCGTCTTTTTGTCTTTGTTCGTTTGGGTGGACTTAATTAACTCACCCAACTCTTCCCAAGTGTGGAATCCACCATCAATTTCCTTATACAGCGCTGATTTCTGAATACGGTCAAAGAATTTTTCATCGGATAACATCCCATACTCGATAAAGAGTTTGATGTCCTCCCATTTCGATTCAAAGTCAGGTCGGTCCAATTTGAACATTTCGTTCAGTTTGTCACTCACCTTTTTAGAAATGTGGTTCGAAATTTTCTTTACTTGTCCATCTGCCTGCAAGTACGAACGAGAAACGTTCAATGGAATGTCTGGAGAATCAATAACCCCGTGCAACAAGGTTAACCACTCTGGT
>JBLHJD010000011.1:0-28254 GCA_047618705.1 Luteibaculaceae bacterium | reverse complement strand
ACGACGAACCCACGCACGATTATCGCTACGGGCCCATTGCATCCAATTATGGAAGCACTGCCTTTTCCAACAAATACAAACGCCTTTGGAAAATTAGCAAAGCGGAAGTTCAAGCCCATGCCGACTCTTTTAACATCCCTGGTTATACAACACCTGAAGTAATTTTAAATTGGCCGGCCCATGGGGATGTCTCCAATGGTGAGGACGAGAATTTAGCCCCTTTTATAGATGTGAATACCAATGGTATTTATGAACCCCAAAATGGCGATTTTCCGGTGGTACGTGGGGATGAAATGATCTATGTTATCATCAATGACGATACACCCGGACGAGGACCAGGAGAGTCCTTGGGTGTAGAAATCCACATTATGATGTACGCCTTTGAACTTGGTGGATTGGCCATCGATAATTCCATGTTCCTCAATTATGCGGTATTCAATAGAAGTGATAATTTCTATGACGATTTATATCTAGGAAATTGGGTGGATATGGACTTAGGAAATCCTAACGATGATCTGATAGGCTGCGACACTACTTATTCCATGTTCTATGTGTACAATGGACGTGATTTTGATTCGGAATATGGAAATGAACTGCCCGCCGTTGGTGCCATATATTTAAACAACAACATTGGTGGTTTTCTATACCACAACCGGGATTCGTCCTTAACAGGAGATCCATACTCTTCTTCTGATTTTTACAATTACATTACAGGTAGGTGGAAAGATGGGAAACCAATGACCTACGGTGGTACTGGATACCAAAGCAGTGCGGAAGAAACTCGGTTCATGTTTTCTGGTGATCCGGTTTCGCAAGAAGGGTGGAATGAAATGTCAGAAGGCAATTCGCCGGCTGACAGGCGAGGTGTTGGGGCCATAGGTCCATTTTCTTTTGCCCCAGGAGAGCGTATTTGTTCCGATATTTCTTTTTCGTGGGCCCGAGGTTTTGCAGGGCAAGGTGCCGCAGCCGGTGTCGTGGCTTTAAGGAAAGCCGCAAATTATATACGAACCGTATATCGTGAGTTTGGCTATACCTGTGATCCCATCAAAGTTGAAATCCCTGATTTTATTGTTGGTAAGGATACTATTTGTCCTGGTGATTCCATCACGGTTGCCCATATTTCGGAAACGGATCCAGTGAATGCCATTTGGAGTTTTCCTGGAGGAACACCGAATACCTATTCCGGCATAATTCCTCCATCAATCAGATATTCTACTCCGGGAACATATGATATTAGTGTGGATGTTGAGTTCCCCTCAGGTAATATTAGATCCAAGAGTTTGCCTTCCGCAATCCATATTACAGATGGGGAAACGCCCGCTTTTTTAACTCAAATGTTGGTGTTTGACGATTGTGGCTTGGATAGTATCCGGATAGACCCCTCCGTGTTCCCGCAAAGTGTTCAGGATTCCGTTTATGTTGCTTTGAACGGAGACCCTTTTGACACCACCAATGGATCAAAAGCCTACCCTGGAACTCTTTTCGGAAATGGTGATTTTATTCAAATGAATATAATAGCCGGTGGCGCCTGTTTGTACCCCCGCGATTTTTCTTCCCCATCATTTCCGATCATTCTTGATTCAGTTCCGCCTTTTGCCGATTTGGATTTTGTAGATAGTACTCTAATCGCTACACCAACAGGCATTGGATACAGGTACAATTGGTATCTCGATGGAATTGTAATGTTCGGTTTTGTAACTTTTAATGAATTAGTCCCTACCGATTCGGGCGAGTATTTTGTGGAAGTTATTTGGGAGGAATCTGGCTGCACCAAGATATCCGACACCCTTGAATTCCAAGGGATAGTAGGCTTATTTGAAAACGAAATAAGCAATAAAAAGGGATTTGTTTTTCCCAATCCAGGAGATATTTTATCCCTGAACCCAGAACCAGAGGACGTCGTTATTTATGATGTGCTTGGCCAACAAGTGTATTGGGGCAAAACCCTTCCTGAAACAAAAGAATGGGAAGATGGAGTCTATTTTATCCGCTGGAAAGATCAAAAGGGGAACTCTTATCAGGAAAAATGGTTAAAGCAATCCTTTTAAATTATATTTTTTGGTTTCTTTACGAGGCAAAACCGCAAACATGAAAAAAAGCATAGGACTTCTGGCTATTAGTTTGGCTACCATTTTATCATCTTGTAACAAGGAATCTAATGTTGCTCAGGTTCCTGACCCGGTAACTAATTATGATTTGTATGACCTTTCTGGGTGGGATAGTTCAGACCCGACTGAGGGGGGCGTTTTTGGCGCTTTACAAATGATTGAGCGGAACGATAGTGGCATTTCCATTGTTGGGAATTTTGCCTATGGTTTTGTTGTGGACTCCATTGCTCTGAATGCAGATTCAGTTATGGAAGCCAATTTTCTGAATGTGGGTTCAGTCCATTTAAATGATGTGAAGCTGAATAAAAACAATGAAAACATTTACGCCTACAGTTACTCTGAAGGAAAAAACATTGGTATACCGCTCAATTTCTCAAGCGTTTGGGAAATAGGCGATTTACAGGATACAAGTTTTTATATCTCCCAATTATCGGGTCAACCGGATGTTCCAATTGTTTCTCATGAAACTAATTTCTCCTTAATCCAGGATTTTGAGGCAGTCATCAATGACAAAGTTAATGGGGCCACTAATTTTTCTTTGTTGGTAAAAAGTCCAAGCGGGCTCAAATACTACACTGAATTTGCTAATTCTGGCTTGGATTCTGTTGCTATCTCCGTGAGTTCGGATACGTTGCAAGCAATGGGTAGAGGGGAGTATTCTTTCTTTGTATCAGCATATGTAAGTTCGGAACAAGAGACTTTGCCAGAAATCGAAAAGAATGTTGCCTTTCGGAACCAATCTGTGTACCGAGGGACTTTTGTATTTAAATAGGTTGTATTTTAAAACAATTAAATTAGGGGGCGAGAGCCCTCTTTTTTTTTGTAAAAAATTAAAATTTAAGTTATAAAAACCACATTGCTTTCTTTATCTCTTATCCTTTTTGGATTAAGTGCATGGTTCCAAGCTACCTTCAGTGTTTCACCCGGGTTGTTGAATTTAAATTCAGCCACAATTAGCGATGAGATACAGGATCATTTCAGTCCTTATTTTGGATTTCAAACATTATCCGCAGGCGCGGAATTGGTGGAGACCAGCTACCGTACAGGAAATGGTGGAGATCTGGAAGAGTACACCAATGAAGATAAATTTTCGGCACGATTAATTAGTCCAACTCTAAGAGTGAAATACCATTTTGAAGGAGAGGATAAGGAAATAAAACATTTTGTTAATCTAGCTCTCGCCAAACCTTTTCTAAGTGGAAAAGCACGTTTTAATGGCGAAAATAACCTTGATTTTACGGAACAACTAGCAAGTATCGATTTGTTCGGTATGGAATTGGGGTATGGAGCCAGATACTTTTTTGATACTCGTTTTAGTATTCGTGGAGAATTTGGGTTGCGCGTATACCGAGTAGAGGTTTCCGAAACAAGGGATCGAACTTTTTACACTGGTCAGACCAACACATACGAAGAGAAATCAATAGATAGCAACGTTGCCGGAAGAATAAGTCCTACCTATTCCCGGATAGGCTTAAGTGTCCATTTTTAATCCAATTTTTCAAGCAAAAAAAAAGGTGGCTTCCAATTTGGAAAGCCACCTTTTTTTTTGAATAATATAAATTTAGCTCCAGCTTACAATTGTATCGCTGTGGTATTCACCTGCCGCCAATTTTTCTTTCATAATGTTGAATGTATCAACGGTGTATTTAACATCCTCTAAGGTATGCATAGCCGTTGGGATCAAACGCAACATAATCACTTCTTTAGGAACTACGGGGTACACCACAATAGAACAGAAGATGTTGTAATTTTCGCGCAAGTCCAAAGTAATGTTGGTGGCTTCGCCTAAGGTCCCTTTAAGGAATACGGGGGTTACACAAGAGTTGGTAAGTCCAATATCGAATCCAGAATCTTTTAAACCGGTTTGCAAAGCACTTGCTATGGTCCAAAGGTCTTCGCGCAAGGATGGCTGAGTCCTCAACAATTCCAACCGTTTAATAGCACCAATTACCAAAGGCATAGGCAATGATTTTGCGAAAATCTGAGAACGCATATTGTATCTCAAGTATTCAATCATTTGCTCATCTCCAGAAATGAACGCACCAATGGAAGCCATTGATTTTGCGAAGGTTCCAAAATACACATCAATATCGCCATGCACTCCTTGCTCTTCACCAGCCCCTTTTCCGTTTTCTCCGATGGTTCCAAATCCATGGGCATCATCAACAAATAAGCGGAACTGGAATTTCTCTTTCAGTGCAACTATTTCTTTCAGTTTCCCTTGATCCCCAGCCATTCCGAAAACACCTTCGGTGATAAGTAAGATCCCACCATCTGTTTTTTCAACAAGTTTTGTGGCTCTTTCTAATTGTACCTGCAGGTTATCGATGTTGTTGTGCTGAAAAACAAACCGTTTTCCTTGGTGCAAACGCATACCATCAATGATGCAGGCGTGTGACTCAGAATCGTAAACAATAACATCGTTCCGATCTACCAAAGCATCAATAGCACTAAGCATTCCCTGGTATCCGAAGTTCAATAGGATGGTGTCCTCTTTCTCCAAAAAGTCAGATAAATCAGCCTCCAACTTCTCGTGCATGTTGGTTTGTCCAGACATCATTCTGGCACCCATTGGATATCCCATTCCCCATTCTGCAGCAGCATCAGCATCCGCTTTCCTTACTTCCGGGTGATTAGCGAGTCCACAGTAGTTATTGATACTCCAAACCAAAACCTCTTTTCCTCTAAAAACCATGCGGTTCGAAATAGGTCCTTCTAACTTAGGAAACGTAAAATAACCATGCGATTCCTTTGAGTGTTGGCCAAGAGGGCCACGATTCTTCTTGATTTTCTCGAATATATCCAAGGTATGTGATATTTGAAATTCGAGGCAAAAATACACATTCCAATATTCTTAACAAAATTCCGTTCCCTATGAGTGATAATACTTTATTATATTTGCCAATCTAAACCGTGAGGAGGAACTTATTGCCAATGCAAAAATCTGGATTTTTACTGCTGCTTTTATTTGCCCTAGTTGGGTGTGACAATTTCGGGAAAGTCTTAAAAAGTAGTGATACCGATTATAAGATAGAACGTGCTACAAGCTATATGGAGAATGGCAAGTATGCCAATGCTCTTACTTTGTACGAAAACGTTTTCCCCCTAGTTAGAGGGACCAACAAAGGAGAAGAAGTTTATTTTAAGTTGGCCGAATGCAACTATAAATTGAATGATTTTTATAGTGCATCGTATTACTACGGTGCCTTCGAAAAAACTTTTCCAAAAAGTGATTTAGCCGAAAAAGCAGCCTTTTTGAGTGCCTATTGTGCCTATTCTACCTCTCCAGAATTCGATTTAGACCAAGGTGACACCCAACAAGCAATTGAAAGTCTGCAGTTATTTAAACTCAAGTACCCACAATCTCCTTTATTGGATTCTACCCAATCCCTTATTCAGGAGTTGTTATATAAATTGGAGATAAAACGATTCGAAACGGCGAAAACCTACCACAGGACTCGCCGATACCGATCCGCTTCTATTGCTTTTGCAAACATGATTAAGGATTTCCCCAACACTTCTTTTGATGAAGAGTTGTACTTTTTGATGTTTCAAAGCAATTTTGAATTGGCCGTAAATTCGGTCGTCGGAAAAAAAATGGAACGTTTGGAAGAAGCAAAGAAGTCCTACTATAACTTTGTAGACTTGTTTCCGGACTCAGATCGGATCAAAGAAGTAGAAAACCAATTCAAGAAAGTAAATACCGAATTGGAAAAATTGGAGAAACTGAACAGTTGATATATACAAAACATGAGTATTAAGACCTCAAAAGCAGCCCGTACTACAATTACAAGAGATGTTGTGGATTTATCACAAAACACAGGGAACTTGTACGAAAGTTTGGTAATTCTTTCCAAAAGATCTTCCCAAATTAACGCGACTCTTAAAGAAGAGTTAACGCAGAAATTGTCGGAGTTTGCTACTAACACAGATACTTTGGAAGAAGTATTTGAGAACCGGGAGCAAATAGAGATTTCTCGCTACTACGAACGTCTTCCTAAGCCACATTCAGTTGCGGTTGAAGAGTTTGAAGAAGGAAGAATTTACTACCGTAGAAAAGACGAAGCATAAGATGTTATCTGGCAAGCGTATTATCCTTGGCATTTCCGGGGGAATTGCTGCCTATAAATGTGTTGAGTTGGTTCGCCAACTCAAAAAAAATGGAGCGGAGGTTCAGGTCATTATGACCGCGGACGCCGCTTCTTTTGTTTCTAAAAAATCCCTCAGTGTTGTTTCTGGAAATCCAGTTTTGGATACCTTTTGGACCGAGGGAGAGCAGTGGAATAATCACGTAAAATTAGGGTTGTGGGCAGATGTTCTATTGGTTGCTCCTGCCACCGCGAACACCATTGCAAAAATGGCTCTTGGTTTGTGCGACACCCTTTTGTTGGCTACTTATTTATCCAATCGAGGTGCCACTCTTATTTGCCCAGCTATGGATTTGGATATGTGGGAACACCCTGCAGTTCAAGAAAACATCCAAACCCTCCTACAACGGCACACCATCATTGGTCCAGAATCTGGGGAATTGGCTTCTGGCTTAGTAGGAAAGGGTCGAATGACGGAACCCGAAGAAATTATTGAGACGCTCAATTCCTTTTTCAACAAAGGAACATCCTTCAAGGGGCAAAAAATATTAATTACCGCTGGACCAACCTTGGAAAAAATAGATCCGGTTCGCTACATCAGTAATTTTAGCAGTGGGAAAATGGGCTATGCCCTGGCTGAAGAAGCGGCCCAAAATGGAGCTGAAGTTATTTTGATTTCTGGTCCCACTCAACTGACCATTTCTCATCCAGCTATCCAACGTATCGACGTGCTTTCTGCCGAGGAAATGTACCAGGTAGTTCATCAACATTGGGATCAATGTACAATTGGGATTTTAGCTGCGGCGGTGGCCGATTATGCTCCGGGAGAAATAGCCCCAGAAAAAATCAAAAAATCGGATGGGACTATGGATATTAAACTCCTTAAAACCAAGGATATTCTTAAAAGTTTAGGCGCTATAAAACGCCCCAACCAACAACTCATAGGCTTTGCGCTGGAAACCGAAAACGAAATCCCAAATGCCATCCAAAAACGGGAAAATAAAAACTGTGATTTTATCGTTCTCAATAGCACTAATATTGAAGGAACAACTTTCGGTGCCGACAATAACAAAGTTTTTATCATAAATAAAGAAGGGTTACAAGCCGAATCCGAAATTGCCAGCAAAAAAGAAATCGCCAAATTTATCCTCGAAAAAACCATTCTTTGCTCATGAAGTTTCTGTTTACTATTTGCATCACACTATTAAGCCTGACTAGCTTTTCGCAAGAGCTAAATTGTACGGTAAAGGTGAATGCTGACCAGGTGCAAACCTCCAATAGAAGGATTTTTGAAAGCCTGGAACAAGCGATGTCTGAGTTTATGAGTACCCGAAAATGGACCAAAATGGAGGTGCAGCCCAATGAGCGTATTGATTGCTCAATCTTGTTTACCATAGACAAGGATGGGTTTACCAGCAACCAAAACTTCAAAGGAACAATGCAGGTGCAATCTACCCGCCCGGTGTATAAATCGGCGTACAGTACCAACATGCTAAAAACCAACGACCGAGATATTAGTTTCACCTACCGTGAAAACACCCCGGTAGAATTTGTTCCCGATCAATACAGAAACGAGTTAAGTTCCATTCTTGGCTATTATGCCTACGTAATTATTGGCCTTGATTTCGAATCATTTGGTCCAAACGGGGGAGAAGAACAACTTTCCAACGCGATGGGAACCATGAATTTGGCCCAAAACGGGGGGGGATCTGGTTGGAGCGCCTTCGATTCTAGAACCAACCGGTATTGGTTAATCTCGGAGGCTTTGGAGAATTCGTATAGCGCCTATAGGGAGGCTCTATATTTGTACCACAGACAAGGATTAGACCTTATGGTGAGCGACCAAGAAACAGCTCAATTAAACATCCTTACTGCCCTTCAAAATTTGGAAAAAGTGCACATGGCAAAACCCCTTCTTTTTATTAATCAACTTTTTTTCCAAGCAAAAAGAGAAGAACTCGTAGAACTCTTTAAATTAGGAGAGATGGAAAACCGGAAAGAAATGGTCCGGATATGCAAAAAACTAGATCCATCGAATTCATCGAAGTTTGAAGAAGTTCTGAAATAATAATGCTCGAGCAATTATCGATTAAAAACTTTGCCCTTATTGAGTCCTGTACCATTGATTGGGCCAAAGGACTGAATACAATTACCGGAGAAACAGGTGCCGGGAAATCTATATTATTAGGGGCACTTAACCTTGTTTGCGGAGGTCGTTTCGAAAAACAATACATCCACGATCCCGAAAAAAAGTGTGTAGTGGAGGCTCAATTTAGAGTTGATCCTAAGTTAGCTCCCCTGTTTGCCAGCTTAGAGGTTGATTTTGAAGAAGAAACAATTGTGCGGCGTGAAATTTCCATTTCTGGGAAATCAAGAGCCTTTATCAATGATACCCCTGTGCAAGTTCAGGACGTAAAAAAATTGGTGGGCTCCTGGGTCGACATCCACAGTCAGTTTAATACCATGGAATTAAAAAATCCGGATTATTTCCTGACCCTTTTGGACGATTTTGGGAACCACAGTGCCGAAAAAGAGAATTTTCAGAGTAAATACACCGCTTATTTAGAGAAATCGAGGCAGTACAAAGATTTTCAGAAAAACAAGGAACAAATTGAGCGAGAGCTGAATTTTAAGCGATTTCAGTACACCGAACTGAAAGGGTTAAGTCCAACTGAAGATGACGTGTACATTGAGGGGCGCTTGCAGGTATTAAATTCCCTGGATCAGGTGCGCAGCGCAATGAATGAATGCCTCCATTTACTCACTGAGATGGACAGTGGACTTGTGGATCGTTTAGGCCTTATTATTTCGAAATTAAGGTACTTAAGTGGATTTTCTGAAGGCTATGCAGCTTTCGAATCTTTAGGGATAGATATGCAAGGGCAAGGAGAGGACTTGGTGCAACAATTGACCTCTGAATTGGACAAGCTCGATGTGGATGACGAGGAGCTAGCAAAAGTTACTGCTCGGTTTGATACCATCCAAGAACTGCTCAATAAATACCAGCTTGGAGATATTCCAGCATTAATTTCGATTTACCAAGAACTAAGCCAGTTTTTTAGCGGTGATAATGGAGATGCTTCCGGCTCTTCAGAACAAAGTATAATTAGTGCCTTAAAATCAGCTGAAGCCCAATTAGATAAGGCATACAAAGTGCTTTTTGAACTCCGGAAAAAGTCGTCCACCGTTTTTTGCAAAGCGATTATTGAAAACCTCATTCACTTGCAAATGCCAGACAGTAAAATGGTCTTTGAATGGCACGCCACAGAAAGTTGGCAAAATTCAGGCAAGCACAATGTAGAAGTGGTGTTTTCGAGTAATCAGGGGTTTGAATTATTGCCTATTTACAAAATTGCCAGTGGTGGAGAGTTAAGTCGGATTATGTTATCTATAAAAAAGGTGGCCGCCGAAAAGACCAATCTGCCCACTTTGGTTCTCGATGAAATTGATACCGGTGTTTCTGGGAATGTTGCTCTGAAAATCGGGGAATTATTGGAGGGCATGGGACAGCATTCGCAAATCATTGCAATTACCCATTTACCCCAGGTAGCATCGAAGGGGAGTCATCACCTTAAAGTTCTGAAAACCAATGAGAAAGGGAAGGCTAGAACACAAATAGTGCATCTAAATCAGGAACAACGAGTAGAAGAAATAGCCGGGCTTATTAGTGGAGCTGCCATAGAAAATAGTGCGCTTGAACATGCAAAAGTCCTATTAAACATATAGTTATTCGGGAAGTTTCCGTTAATTTGAAAAAAAATAACTGGACGTAATGGATAACTTGTTGAAAGGAAAAAAGGGAATCATTTTTGGAGCCCTAAATGACATGTCGATTGCATGGAAGGTGGCTGAACAAGCACACGCACAAGGAGCTGAATTTGTTTTAACCAATGCACCCATTGCAATGCGTATGGGGGAAATCAACAAACTTGCTGAAAAATGCAATGCCCAAGTTATTCCCGCGGATGCCACTTCTGTGGAAGATTTGAAAAATCTTTTTGAAAAAGCAACCGAAATTTTGGGTGGAAAAATTGATTTTGTATTGCACAGTATAGGGATGTCTCCCAACGTAAGAAAAGGGAAACATTACACGAATATTGATTATAAATATTTGGAGAAAACATTGGATGTTTCAGCCATCTCCCTGCACAAAACATTGGCTATTGCATACGAAAATGACTACCTGAGCGATTGGGGTTCTGTTGTTGCCTTAACCTACATTGCTGCACAAAGAGTATTCCCAGATTACAACGACATGGCTGACGCTAAAAGTTTGCTGGAGTCTATTACGCGTAGTTTTGGTTACCACTACGGGGTAAAAAACCACGTACGTATTAACACAATTAGTCAGAGTCCTACCATGACAACTGCAGGAAGCGGTGTTAAAGGATTTAGCGAATTTATGAATTACTCTGAGGAGATGTCTCCGCTAGGGAATGCACCTGCAGAGAACTGTGCTAATTATGTAATTAGCTTATTTTCTGATTTGACTAAATACGTGACGATGCAAAACCTTTTCCACGATGGTGGATATAGCAGCACTGGGGTTAGTGCCTCCGTAATTGAAAAATTTGGGGAGTAAATTCCATTATTTTATAAAATTTGAAGCCCCGATGATAATCGGGGCTTTTTTTTTACATTTAGAAAAACCTATATCATGAATAAATTAATCGTAGGACTTGGTCTTATTGTAGGATTTGTCCAGACCGGCTTTGCTCAGCAGAATTCATTTAACCAAAGTGGGAATGGATTGGGATCTCTTTTTGCAACCGATTATCAATCTTTGGGAATTAATCCCGGAAACCTGGGTTGGAATAAAGAAATGGGCGGTAGCAACTTTGCTATTGGATTTTTGGAATTGGATTTTGCAGTTCACTCCACCCTCCTCGATAAGGATGCCTTGCGCAGTTTAGTTAGCACTGGAGGTGACAATGCATTTTTATCTACCTATGCTGAAAAAAGGGAAGCTGCAGAAAAAATAGCATCCTCCAATTTGCGTTTTAGTGTAAATTCTCGTTGGGCTGGATTCTCCTTTACCACCAAAGCTATTGGTGGATTTGGTTTCTCTCTTTCTGACCATTTATCCATGGGTATCCACATTAACAAAGCTGGATCTGATGTGTTCTTTAACGGGGCCTTAGCGAATTACTTTGATGTTAAATACGATGAAAACGGAAATCAATTAGGTTCCGATTACAACGAAGATGACGTGGAAAGTGGGCGAGCATCTAACCCAGTAATGGCTTCCAAGTTATTTGATGGAACAGATATTGGGTACATGTGGTACCGCCAAATTTCCCTTGGTTATGGAATGGGGGTAATAAAAACGAACCTATTGAGTATTTACCCTGGAATTGGAGTGAATTATTTAATGGGACAAGGGATATTTCGGTTTGCTGCCAAAGATGGTAAACTATCCGCTTTTAACTCCTTTAACCCATCCTTTGATGTGGATTATGCTGGAGTTTCCAGCCAATCGCAAAGTAGCGGTGGTAACCTAAGCAGTGTAGGTGGTGGTTTGGGAGTTGATCTTGGAGCAAATGTGGTGCTATTAGATAAGTTCCGTTTCTCCATGGCATTAACCGGTTTGGGATCCATTAACTGGAAAGGAAACGCACTAAAGGCCAATGACTTTTTAGTAGATTCTACGAGTAGTAAAGGTTTCGATAGTTACAATTTTGTAAAAGAGGTTGCGGAAGACGTTCAGAATGGAACCATTAAATGGTCTGATGGAGAAAGTGAGCGTATTATGACGCCCGCATTTATCCGCTTAGGTGCAGGGATGAAGTTGGCTAAAATATTAAAGGCCGGGGTAGATTTTTCCTTTCCATTAAATGATGTTCCGGGATCCATCGATGGTGGAACTTTAGCTCTTGGAGCAGAAGTAGACCTGAAAGTAGTGAAAGTAACCACGGGATACACCATCAATAAAGATTACGGTAATTCCATTCCGTTCGGAATTTCTTTCGATTTGGCTGTGTATGAATTTGGATTTGCCTCCAGGGACATTGCTAGTTTTATCCTAGCTGATGGAAATACCATTTCCATGTCGATGGGGTTCTTGCGATTTAAGTTCTAAACCTTTACTTAAGAATAAACGGAAGAAGGGAGGCTTAGGCTTCCCTTTTTTTATGCCTTCATTTTGGCAAGAATAAATTCCCTGATTTCTGAAACCATCATAGCTGTAGCACCCCAAATAATATAATCGTGGTAAACAAAGGCCGGGGTACTAATGGATTGCCCGTTAGCCAATTGAACCTGGGTAGTTTGAATGGCCGAATCACGCAATAAATAATCCATCGGAACTTGGACAATTTCATGTACCTCCGTTGGGTCTGGTTTAAAATCATTAGCATTGGTTAGGCCCAGAATAGGAACCACCAAAAAACCGCTAGGAGGAATAAAAACAGGCGTTATTTCCGTAATCCACTGAATATCTTCTTTTAAAAGCCCAATTTCTTCCCAAGTTTCGCGTTCAGCTGTTCCGTGTGGGAAATAATCCTCCGGTTCCATTTTGCCCCCTGGAAATGCCATTTGACCTCCATGTACTCCGTCGTACATTGGTCGTTGAATAAAAAGGAGGTCTCCAAATTGAGGACGAAGTAAACAAGCAACCGCACTTTTCTTAGCGCTCTTGGGCGCATTTTCTGGACGGGGTCGGGTATATCCGATTAATTTATTCTGCGCCTCCCAACCTTGGGTTAAAGCACTGAAATCGGTCCAGAAATCGGGGGAGAAATAATCTTTAATGACAGCTTATTTTAAGGGATGAAAATCTAAGCTAGCACTATTCAAACAATAACGCAAACCAGTAGGCTGTGGGCCGTCATCAAAAACGTGCCCCAAGTGACCAGAGCATTGACTGCACACCACTTCTATGCGAATCATCCCGAACAAGGTATCTTCATTTTCTCGAATGGCCTGTGGGGAAATTGGAGTATAAAAACTAGGCCAACCAGTACCACTTTTGAATTTGGTACTACTGCTGAATAGGCTTTGACCACAGGCATTACAAGCATAGGTTCCTGCAGTGGTATTGTCCCAATATTCGCCTGAGAAGGAACGCTCTGTTCCTGCTTCCCACAAAACATTTTGTTC
This sequence comes from Luteibaculaceae bacterium, assembly GCA_047618705.1. GTDB lineage: Bacteria > Bacteroidota > Bacteroidia > Flavobacteriales_D > Luteibaculaceae > JBLHJD01. The sequence goes on along the minus strand of JBLHJD010000011.1, from coordinate 14,960 downwards.
CAGAGTGCTTAATTTTTCCCCGTTGTAATTAACTTCGGCTTTATATTTTATGGGTGTTTGTGAAGAAGCCAAAAAAGGAATAACAATGAGTAGTAGTGCTGCAAAAATTCTATTGTCCATAAGTGAAGATTCGTTGGATAAAATAAACGAGCAACATGCCAATTTGGTTTTTGAATATAAGAAAAAATGGCTTTTTAGGCTCATAAACCCCTTGATGTTGGCTTTAAAGCAAAAACATTTAGGTCGGTTGGGTCAAGCTGAGTTGGATCTAGGCCTGATTTCCCCAACAAATACCGCAGACGTAGATCCTCCTTCCTCTGTAATATTTACCCGAGATTGGCTCGAAAAACGAGAATCAGAATTAATGTTGAAAGTGAGTAAGTCATTGTTTTACTTTGAGATACATGTTTTTATTGAACAGTATATTCAAGACTTTAGAGTTTGGTCCGAATACCTGGAAAAGGGCAGGGAAAATTATTCCGACTCGGATCCTGGGGAAAAGTTCATAATTGAGCGTTTAAAATTATGGGATAAGGTAAAGGAATTGTAACTTGAACAAAAAGCACGAGTCCTTGGAAAAAAAACCTCAATTAGTTCAGAATGAAGCCGCACTAGAGGAGGCAAGAAAGAAACTTTCTTTTTTGGCGGGTCTGAAATTTAACTCACCCCGAATTTGCCTTAAAGCGAAAGAAATTGAAGAGGCCATTGAGGATGTGTATAATGTAGCGACTCATTTTAATCAGCACCTCAAACGTTTTGCGCATAAGAACAAACAAAGTGAAGAGCGTTTTAGGTTGGCGTGTTTGGCCACCTCAGAAAGCATTTACGATTGGGACTTGGGTAGTAATGTAGTTTGGCGAGATCAAACCTACAAGCAACTTTTTGTTGGAGAAAACGAAAAGGGAGAGGATCATGAGTGGTTCCGAAATCGAATTCACCCCAAAGAAAAATCGCGCTTATTAGAGAGTGTTAAAAAGGCCCTGGAGGATGGATATGAATTCTGGAAAGATGAGTATCAATTTATGGGGAAAGAGGGCGAATTCCGCATTATTCAGGATTCGGCCTACATCATGCGCGACCACCATGGAAAAGCGGTGCGGATTATTGGTGCCATGTCCGATATTACTGAGCGCCGGAAAGATGAACTATCTGCCGTCCGTTTGGCTGCCATTGTGGAAAGTTCCGATGATGCCATTGTAGGAATTAACATGAAAGGGCTAATTAGTTCTTGGAACAAAGGAGCTGAAACCATGTATGGTTATCGGAATTCTGAAATAATAGGGGAGCACATTTCCCTAATTGTACCGGAAAACAAGCGGCACGAGATTTACGACATTTTGGCTCGGATAGAAAGTAGGCAGCGGGTAATGCACTATGAAACGTACCGGACCCGAAAAGATGGAACAGATATCCCTGTATCCATTTCTGTTTCTCCCATCGAGGACGACAAAGGCAAGTTAATAGGAACCTCGGTTATTACCCGAGACATCTCCCAAAAGAAGGCCTATGAACGGGCCCTCCGTTTGAGTGAAAACCGATTTAGGTATGCCTCTTTGGCTACGAGTGATAGTATTTATGACTGGAACTTAAAAACCAATGAAGTTTGGCGAAATGAAACCTATCAGAAATTGTTTTGTCCGGGAGAGCCCATTGGGAAAGATGAAAAGTGGTTTTCCACCAAATTACACCCCGAAGATGCAGACCGGATTATTACCACCGTGTACGAGGCCATTGCTAATCCAAATTGCGACAATTGGAAGGGATATTACCGGTTTAAAAAAGTTACAGGAGAATTCAGTTACGTGGAGGATAGCGGATTTATTATTCGCAACAAGGAACGAGTAGCACTGAGGATAATAGGTGCGATGAATGATGTAACGGAACGGATAGAATTCCAAAAACAGCTCGAAAATATCAACGAAAGTTTAGAACAAAAGGTAAAAAATAGAACCCAAGAACTAGAAGAGAACAACCGGGAGTTGGTCAGGTTAAATGAGGATCTCGATAGCTTTGTCCACAGTGCATCGCACGATTTAAAGGTTCCCATTGTAAATATGGAGGCTCTTGTAAACATGCTGGATAACAACCGTTTAGATGACAAAACCAAAGAGATAGTTCAAAAGATAGAAACGTCGATACAGCGGATTCAGAAAACCATAGCCAACTTAAGCTCAGCTACAAAAGCCCGGAAAAATTTGTATGATGATGTGCAAGAAATTGATGTTGAACAGGAGATAGGAGTTATACTGGATGAGATGGAACAAACCATTCAGGATTCAGAGGCAGAGACCAATTTTTATTACCACATAAAGCCAAAAATCATATTTTCGCAAGCAGGTTTTTCTAGCATTATTAGAAACTTGGTTTCCAATGCCATTAAATATTCCAAAATAGGAGAACAGCCTAATATTTTAATTGAGGTTGGAGAAGAGGAGCACTATTATAAAATTTCAGTAGTGGATCAAGGGCTCGGAATTGACCTTGAAAAACACGGAAATAAATTATTTGGAATTTTTAAGCGACTTCACGACCATGTTGAAGGATCTGGTGTAGGTTTGTATTACGTTAAACGGCTTTTAGAAAGCAATGGAGGACGGATTGAGGTGAAGTCGGAAGTTGGGGTAGGAACCGAATTTATAGTTTATTTTAAGAAGAGAAGGATAAGACAACAGCATGATTAACATTCAAAGTGTTTTACTAGTAGACGACGATGACATTAGCAATTTTGTTTCAAAAGATGTTGTGGTCCGATCTGGCCTAGTAGAAACCATAGACGTTGTAATAAACGGTGAACTGGCTTTAAACCACATTAAATCCATGGGGAAATCTTCTCAGAAACCACTTTTGGTATTTTTGGATATCAATATGCCTGTAATGGATGGTTTCGAATTCTTAGAGGAGTTTGATAAGCTTACCGAAAAAGAGAAAGAAGGCGTTTATATCATAATGCTGACCTCTTCTACAGACGAAAGTGATTTGGTAAGAAGTCGGTTTTTTCCCATTTCTGGATATATCGCAAAACCACTTTCCCCGGACAAATTGTCCGAGGTGGTAGATAAAATTTACTAGTGTTCCATATTGTGCAGTGTCCCTAAAATTGGGGTTTTCTGACCATCGATCAATCGATAAACCTGAACATCCTTCTGATGGGCTTCGAGGCGCAAAATACTTTTTCCAAGCAGGATACGTACACATTCCTGAATTCCTTCAATAATGGATGGGTGGGGATGAACCAATTCGGCCAATTCATGTATCCCTTTCTTCATTTTAATCAGTAAACCAACAGCTTGGATAGCACTACTTGCATGCTCACCTACTGCCCGCATTCCTAAAATGCGCATTTCTTCATCGTCGGTAACTATAATTTTGAAAAACCCTTGGGTTTTTTGCATTGCCAAGGCTCGAACAATCTGATTAAACTCCAACTTCACCACTTTGGCATTTATTCCCTGAGTAATGCACCCCTGTTCATTTAATCCAACGGATGCTACTTCGGGGTGCAAAAACATAATGGTACACAAATTGTCATAACTCAAACTCCCAAAATCTTTGGAGAACATGCGCTCTACACAATGCCTAGCCTCAATTTCACCCACATTTACCAAAGCCATATGTCCGGATACATCACCCGCCGCATATATATTTGGAATGGTAGTTTGGCCATCTGTGTTCTTGATATTTCCGGAAGAATCCAGTTCCACACCAACGTTTTCTAGGCCAATATTTTCTGTATTTGGTGTTCTCCCAACAGAGATTAGGGCTTTTTCAACCCGAATTAATTGGGTCATCCCTTTTGGGTATTGAATCTCATATTGAACCTGGCCATTTACAACCTGCATTCCTTTAAAATCGGCCTCGTTGTGGATTACCACATTGTTGGTTCTTAAACTACTGGCAACAATTTCAGAAATATCCTCATCCTCAAAAGGCAAAACACGGTCCGCACGGTCAATTAAAAACACCTTAGTTTTCCCAAAATTGGAAAATATAGTAGCGAATTCGCAACCAATAACCCCTGCACCCAGAATTACCATACTTTTTGGAAACTCTTTGATTCTAGAAATTCCATCACTGGTAATAATGGTTTTTTCGTCTACTTCAATCCCCTTCAATTTACGAGGGGAACTACCTGTTGCAATTAAGATATTATCTCCCCAAATCACCTCACTGGATCCAATGCGGGTAATTTCTACCTCATTTTTTGACACCATTTTTCCAGATCCAATCCGAACACTTAAGGCACGTTCATCTAATTTGGCTAATTCGGTAATTTGATGCACCAATTGGCTTAAACGCTGGGCAACAACCTCTTGTGAAATGGAAATGGTGTTTTTCCAATTGGGTTCGAAAGCCAAATGACCATAGGAGTGGAGCATGTCTTTGGTAGTCATGTATTTTTCACTTAACTCCCAAAGTGTTTTGGAAGAAAGTGCACCGTTGTGAATACCAGCACCTCCAATTTTTTCTTTTTCAATTAAACACACCTTTTTCCCAAAGTCCATGGCACGCATTAGTGCCGCATAACCGGAAGGTCCACCACCCAATATTATGAGATCAAATTTTTCCATTCTAAATTTCAATTCTTCTACTTTCCTTGACAAATAAGGAATAGTGAATTAAATTATCCACTCTTGTTGATGAACCTAAGGTACATGATGTTCCTCTAAATCCGACCTTCAAAGTCACTTAAATCGTTCGTTGAAACACATTTCCCGATGTGACAACATTCTCCCTACTAGGATGACTCTGGAGAATCTAATTATGTACCCTTTTTCCTCCAACAATTGATAATGGAACCGCCGAAACAATTCCAATTAATACCATCCAAAGTGGACAGGTTTTAATCCAGCATAAACCAATACCAACGCAGGTAATTAAGACACCTAAAAGGAGGTAGGCACTACCAAAGTCCTGGTTTTTCGACAATTTAGTCACCATCATACCTCCAAAAAATGAAGCAGAGAAAAAGGCAATTAAAATCCAGAAATAATACAAACCACTTTCAGGTTCCATGCCGCTAAAAATATTATTCTCCAATAAATTGAATGACCCCAAAACATGAAAAACTAAAAATCAAACTAAATAATATGGTCGGAAGTTTCCAAAATCCCTTCATCCTTCTTGTTTTATTTCATAACCTAACTTAATATTATTACCATTGCAGCACAAAATGAAAATGAATATTTATTTCTTCGTTTTTGGTGTAATTGGCCTGATTTTCACATCATGCAACACTCCTAATTCCGATGCTTTTGTGCACCGCGATGCTGTATACAAATTAAAAACTGAAAAATTAGTGTTGGCCATTGGAAATGCAAATTTGGATTTGGTGCAAACCTTGTCTAGTGAATTACTGGCAATGGATTCGTGTTCGGCCATTCCGCAATTTGTACACTGGGTTTTTAAGGATTCCCTAAATGCTGTTTTTTCCTGTACCAAAAACAAAGGAGAAGACCAATGGTTCTTGTCCGAAATATTGGCTAATTCAATGGATACAAACTTGGTTATATCTCTGTTGGAACAACGTGTTTTTTCGGAAAGTAAAATGGGGGTTTACTTGCGGGCTTTGGGGTACTACAAAATGGGGTTTCCAGCAAAATATGCCGATGGTCTTTTGATTCTTGTGCAAACTGAAGACCCTGTATATTCGGTTGTTAATAGTCAATTGGGGTATTATTACTTAGCCAATCAGGACTTTAACAATGCCAAGGAATATTTCGATGTGTACCTAGCTAATTACCCCAATGAGCCTAATGCTTACGACGCACTCGCGGATTACTATTTTCAACGTAATAATTGGCCTCAAGCAATTTCCTACATCCATCAAGCTCTTCACTTAAATCCACTTTCCTATTCTCTCCAAGTAAAAAGGAACTCCATTGTTTCCATGTACGATGAGTTGGACAAAGACCCTATTTCTGTGGAATAAAAAAAGGGCCTAAGCCCCTTTTTCTGTTATCCTCTTCTTTTCCCTCCACCTTTACCCTGAAATTCTTCCATTTCAGCTTCTTTTTGTTTTCTCAGTTTATCAAACTTTTCCTGGGTCATTTTTTTCCCGGAACTTGGTGCCTTAAAAACATCCGGTTGTGGAGTCGTAAAATCAATTTCTTCTGCTGTTAAGGTCAGTTCGCCTCCATTAAATGCTGCTTCTAGCACCAAACCAGGTAATTCTCCAACGCCCATTGGACCAAAAGGAACCGGGATTTTGGTGGTGTACCAGGCTATAGTAGTGTCTTCTTCACTAATTAACACCGCTTTATTGCAGAGGTAGCCTAGAACTTCCTTGGTTTCCTTTTCTAATTTCCAAGCCGTTCCTTCCATCTTCCCATTAATGAGAAAACGCTTCCCCATAAAATCCTCTTGACGAATCATTTTTTTCTGAGCCAAATCCGTGAATATTTTAGATTCTCCGGACTCATACTGAATTTTGATTTGCATGTGGTCGTCCCCAGCAGTTAATTTAGAAGAGCCATCATCCTGAGGATCCAGGTTCGTAAAAAGGGCTGCTTCTGGAGAAAAATAAAGAACTTTAAATCGCTTTTGCTTTTCAAGCTGCTTCATCATTTCTTCCATCTTTTTTTTCATGCCAGTCATTTCCTCCAAACCGTCCAAGTTTCCCTTAAGATCCATTTTAATTTTTTCGGAATAAGTCACCTTTCCTGACGTTTGTACTTGAGAAAAACTTACCAATGAAATTGCCAAGGCTCCGATAGTAGTACAAAGTTTAGCCATATTGTATTAGTTTACAAAGCCAAATTAAATAAGAAAGGAGGCTCGTGAGCCTCCTTTCCAGTTAAGATATGTTAATGCTTATTTATTGCGTAAGTTCCCTGCTCATGAAATCAAAGAAGGGCCTTAGTTTGTTGTATATCTCCAAGCAGATCATCGGAAAATTGGGGCTCAAAACATCTGCCTCGGTTAAATCACGTCCAACCAAAAACTGTTTTAAACGCAAAAACGCAATGGCCGGATCATCTTTTTCGAATCCTTTCGGGGCCGTTTTTAAGGATTCACCTGCAATGGCACCAAATGTTTCCACAAAATGGGGATCCTCAACAATGCCTTTAAACTCCTCCAAATTGTTTTTAATACCATTCCTAATTTTGAGTAGGTCCTTAGGAGCGGGTCCCCAAAAACCACCACCCACAAAAAACTTGCCGGGTTCAATGTTAAAAACATAGGTTCCTCGCCGTTGCTCAGTGGCTCGTGTGAAGTATCCGCACAAACGATTTCTATACGGGCTTTTATCCTTGGAAAATCGCACATCACGGTATATGCGCATCAAACTCTTTTTCCCAGACACTAATTCTATCTGGTCTATGCCCGACAGTTTTTCTATCATTCCCTCACAAAAAGTGGCAACTTCCAAATGGGCGGTTTCATAGCGCTTTTTATTGGCCGTGAACCAGTCCCGATCGTTGTTTTCACCGAGGTCGGTTAAGAATTGGATGGTTTCCTTGCTAATCTGCATTATTGAACGACAATTTTCTGAGCTTTTGAAAACCCTTGATCGTTACTTAATTGGAGTAAGTAGGTTCCAGGTATATCCGGAGCAGTTAATTTATCCGAACTAGTTTGAATCTTTTTCCCTTGGAGGTCTAACCAAGTAATTGTGGTCCAATTATTCTTTCCTTCAACTTGAATTGTTCCGCCAACCGGCACTGGATTCGGAAATATTATGATGTCCTTTTGGGCGTATTTAGAACTAATTCCAACAATTCCCTCCAGATCAAAATCCCAAATTCCACGACCGTAGGTTGCAAAACGCACTTTATTTTGGTTGGGCATATATTGGATAGCTCGGTAACTCTGAACAGGTGCGTCACCCACCATACTTTCCCAAATCCCCGTGTTAATATTACACACGTATGGACCCGCATCTGTTGCAGCGAATAAATAGGTTTCTGAGGAGTCTAATTCCAATTCATGCACAAAGGTTGAAGGCAAGCCACTGGCCATCGCAGTAAAGGAATTTCCTCCATTTCTACTTATGTACACCCCTGGATTATTATACCCACTTCCACCTACAAAAACTAAGTTCACATCTTTTTTAGAAACTTCAATTTCGGCTCCAAATAAAAATTCATTTTCGGGCCCATTAAAGTTCGGGGTGAGGGTGAAGGAACCACCCTGATTATTGGAAACAAAAAAGCTTCCATCGGCACACATCACGTACATTCTATCCGGGTTAACGGATGATTGCCCTAATGCTGAAATATTACCATTTCCACTGTTGGACATGGCCTTAAAATTAAAATCGATTTGTGTTTGGTTGTAATTCCCACCAAAATCAACGTCTGTCTTTATCAGATAAGAACCCGAACCACCGTTCAGATTTCCTCCACCTATCCACATTCCATTAAAATTGGGATCTGCAAATGGGGCAGAAGGGACAACCCAAACCTGTTTATCATCCCCGGGAGTATCAAAACCATCCCCATCCCCCGGATTGGTTGGATTAAAATGATAGGTAAAATCTCCATTTGGGTATTCTCTCCAGATGGCCTTTTGATTCGTGTTTTGGCCTGTAATTGCCATTTCAAAATAATCCCCTGTAACGAGGAAATCGTGATTTTGAATGCTTGTTCCATCATCCGCAATACCATGATATCCTTTATCTTGAGCACCACAAAACAAAAACCCATTGGGCTCATCAAAAGAGGTGAAATCGTAATAAGTACAAATATTTAGTCCTTCTGGATTCAAATACTCAAGAGCTTCGAAGGTGTTAACACCGTGGTGAATTCCAGAGTGGTTCAGGATAAAGCAAGAAATTTCATCGTTGCTGTTTTTGAGCATTTCAAACTTCATTAAATCGGCATGGGGGAATTTGGGGTCATTGTAAAAATCGTACCAATTGCTGTATTGATTCCAGCTGTTTCCACCATTCGTTGTAATGTGCATTTCTACCTGACCTAAATACAGTTTTCCTGGTGTAGTAGGGTCGGCCTGAATTTTTGCTCTGTAGGTAGGAGGGGTAGTCCCTGCGGTAGTCCACGTATCTCCCAGGTTGGTGGACTTTAGTAGGGTTTGATTTTCCAAACGATAAAAAGTAGGGGTGTTGGGATTGTCCGCATACGTAACCGATAAAAAATTACCGATATTCGAAGAAGGAGCGGACCCTATTGCAGAAAAATTGGTTCCAGAAACACGGTAACTTGTTCCATTTGTTCCACAGTACACATAGGCAAAAGAATCACCTACAACCATGTCCAAATCGGCACTTCCACCAGCCGAATTGTTCTCTTTCCAAACAAGGCTAAAGTTTTCCCCTAAATCGGTACTTCTATATAACTCGTAAGAAGGTCCCCAGGGATCATCTTCCCAGGTTTGAACTAAGGCTAAAATTGTTTGGGCATTGTCGTTTAACACCTCTATTTGAATTCCACCCCAAGTATCATAGAAATCCATTCCACTGGCTTGAGTATAGCTTTTACCCTCGTTGTCGGAATAAAAAATCTGCTTTTTATCACTTCCAATTCCACTCGTAATTATTCGGTTTTGGCCGTTCTTTTTCACCAAACCAAGAACATCCGTACTATGGACAATCTGATCATTTAAAGAATGCCAGCCCGCACCGGTCAAATGGCCTTTCCAGATATGCCCAGAGGTGGAAACAATGTAGAGTGAATCATTGGTTGTATCCAGAGTGATTTCCCGAACGTCACCACTTTGATTATTCGCTCCGCGCTCGTTCCAACGGCCTTTTATGTTTCCTCCCTGGAGGTTAATTAGGCCGCCTTTGAGGTTTCCTTTTTTAGACCTGGATAAGTCCCTAAAGTTGTTTGCATTAACCAGTCGCCAATCCGTATCTGGACTAGCCTTGTGGATAAAGTTCTGGTATTCCTTTCGTACCTTTTCGTTCTGGTCAAATCCAGCCGTACTCAAATAGTTCATTTTGTTCCCTTGGAGGGTTGAGAACAGTATAGTTCCCAATAAAATGGCGCCTAAAGCTCCAAACCCAATGAGTTTCTTATTTCTTTGCATAAATTATTATTTCAGTGGAAAATCAATTCAGAAAGTTAGCCAAAATCGAAGGAATTAGCCTCTTGATAATTATTTTTATCACCATGCCACTTAAATATTATGGCAACATGCCGGGTCCAAACAAATACATAGGCATGATCCATGGATTTCTTTTTTTAATATATGTGGTCTTTCTTATCTACATCACAGTAACCCAAAAATGGGGGTTAAAAAAGTTCCTTTTGGCCGGTTTTGCCTCCATTATCCCTTTTGGTCCATTTTTGTTCGATAAGGCAATTTTTGGTAAAAAGGCTTAATCCAAATGTTGGAACAGATACCCATAAAGCTCTTCCATGGCGGCATAATCCGCTTTGTGAACTATTTCATCGCTGGTATGCACATTGTTTTCTGGAGCTCCAATAAATAACCAATCAATGGGGTAGGAAGACCTTTGAAGCTGGTTTCCATCGCTTCCTCCGGCATCTTCAACTTCCAATTGAAATGGGATTTCACTCTGTTTAGCCAAGTTCAAAATCTTGTTCAAATACAAACGGCGAGGTACACCACTGTCCCGCATGGAGATTGCTACACCTTTTCCATGTTCAACTCCTTTTGTAACCCAAGTTATATCGCTAATTAGGGCTTGTTGCACCCCGTATTCTTCGAAAAGAAATTTCCCGCAAAATCCAACACTTCCACCACCGTGCTCTTCGTAAGTACTGAGAACTATCGCCCCGTTTTTAAGCGTTTTACACTGTTCCAATGCATTTAGAAGTCCCAAACGGTTATCCATGTAACAACATTGAATAAAGTCTTCATCCTCGCGGAAGTTGGCTTTATATACTAAGGTCGTTCCCCGTTCAATGGGCCTATCAAATTCCAAATATTTCCGAGTACCACTTTCGGTTTTCTCTTCCTGATACATTCCGGCTATTTGACCCAAACTATCTTCACCTACCAATGTTTCACCAACTCTGGGGCTCGGACCACCAATTTTCACAAGTTCATTGTCGTATTTCACCGTAAAACCGATCGAATCGAGGTGGGCATACAGCGCTACTTTGGGCTTACCAAAAACCAAGATAATACAGTCCTGAAAGTTGGCACCATGGTATATTGAGGGTTGAAACGCCCAGGAACTCTTCTGTTCCTCAACATAATTAAGTACCCAATCTTTTATTACATGTTCGCTACCACTTGGGCTGTGAATCTGTACCAGTTCTTTTAATAATTCAATGTTCATCTTGTATTGTTATTCCGTATGTTTCGCTAATTTCTTGAAGTAAAGGTTTAACATCTGACATCCGTATTTTTAATTCCTGAAGACAGCTTTCTGAAAAGGTAGGGTCTTTATAAACCACGTCATATTTTCCGGCTATGCGCATAAACTCGCCTGTTTTATCGTACGGGTATTCAAAAAAAATGGATTCCCGAATTACGACATCCACAATTTTAGCCTCGTCCAAGGCCAATTTAGTAGCGGTTTTGTAGGCATTTATTAGACCTGGAACCCCCAATTTAGTTCCACCGAAATAACGGATAACAACTGATGCACAGTTGGTTACCTCGTAAGAGAGTAGCGTGTTGAGTATAGGCATACCAGCAGAATTATTTGGCTCACCATCGTCATTGGCCCGGTATTTTTCGCCCATGTGTCCCAATCTATATCCATAACATGCATGCCTGCTTTGGGGGTGTTCTTTTTTTAAGGATAGTATAAATTCCTTGAGTTCTTCCTCCGATTTAATGGGGATTAAAAAGGCAAAAAACTTACTGCCTTTTTCCCTGTAATCGCCTTGAAATCTACCTTTTATAGTTTTGTATGTATCCAAATTACAGCGACATTAAAATGATGGAAACTCCGGCTAAAACCATACCTAAACGTTGTTTTATACTGAAACGTTCCTGAAAAATTAAAATCCCTAGCAAAGTGCTAAAGGTGATTATCCCCAAATTATTAACTGGGAAAAACAAAGCGGGGTCAAAACTATTACCCATAGCCATTAGTAGAAACCACATACTTCCATAATTGATTAATCCCAACCCAATTCCCCATGGAATAAAGCGGTAGGAGGTGATTTTCCGAACGAGTGTAGCTCCAAAAACTCCAGCGGCCAAAAATACACAGGGAATAAAGCCTGCAATGGACCACGATTTGAGAAAATCGGATTCGAGGTATTTCAGTATAAGATCCAAACTTCCACTACCTATAAAGAGGAGCAGGGGCAGCCAAGAAAAGGATCTGTCCTTCCTTTCAATTTTGATGATGAGTAAAACAGCAGAAAAAGCTAGGAAAAGACCCACTGACTGCCATAGGTTTACTGTGGAATTAAAAAGAAAAAAGGACCCTATTACTGGGATAATCATGGACAATTTTGTGAGCACAGAACTGAAACCCATCCCAAAGGAAATAGAACATTGTGCCATCAGGAAAAATATGCTGATAAATAAAAGTCCAACACCAGCAGCAAGTATATACCCATTGGTGGGAGCATTCAGGATAGGCTCTGCACTCAGGATATATCCAAAAATAAAGGCCGTAATGTAATTCACCACTAGTGTGGGGAGAACATCTACTTTCCTGAGTTTTAGAAGCCTAAAAATCAAGAAAATTAATCCGTTAAAAATGATGCTAAAAATTAAGTATGTCATGGATATTTGGATTCAATAGTTGGGTATAGGTATTGTCTGTAGGAATGGTGCTTTTTTTCAGTAAAAGGCTGTTTTCTGGGAGTTGTGGAGCTTTTAATCCATCACCAATTCTTGTGTTGCTTGCAATTATATGGCACTCATCCCAGAGGGAATGATCAATACAGGATTGCAAGAGTTGTGCACCACCTTCTACCAATACACTGGTGATATTTTTTTCTTGGAACACCCAAGCTAATTTGGCTCCAAAATCCAGGTTAGTATCATTAAGTAAAATGGATTCTTGGTTGGCGGATAGTTGAGATTTGCCTAAATCCGAAATAGTATTCGAAAAAACAAGGGGAATGGGGTTGGGGCCAGCAACATGGCGGGTTGCAAGACTTGGGTTATCGGTGATAAACGTATTGGTACCAATAGCTATACCATCTGTTTGTGACCGTAGTGTGTGGGTCCAAGATCCTGATTCTGGTGAACTGATTGCCAAACTACCTAGTTCCCCACTGCTCCGGGGGTAATCGATAAATCCATCGGCAGATTCGGCCCATTTTAAAGTAATGTAAGGTCTTCCTAGCCGATGTGCAGTAATAAAACGCCGGTTTTGCCATCTGGCCTCCTTTTCCATAATACCTTCCACCACCTGGACACCCTGCTCTTTCAGATATTTAATTCCTTGGCCATTTACTTGGGGGAAAGGATCACGGGTGGCAATTACCACTTTAGTAATATTCCGACTCACTATTAGATGCGAGCATGGAGGAGTTAAACCAAAATGGGCACAGGGCTCAAGAGTAACATACAGGGTAGCCTTGGATAAATCAAAATCAGCGGAAACTTTTCGGAGGCATTCCACCTCGGCATGCCCTTTTCCTCGCTTGACATGGTATCCTTCCGATATTAATTGACCATCCTGAACCAAAACAGCGCCCACCAACGGGTTGGGAGAAGCGTGAAATTTTCCACCTTCCGCAAGCTCTAAGGCGCGTTTCATCCAAAATTCATGTTCCATGTTTTAAATTAGGGCTTTACTTTGCACATATGAATTCAATTTCAAAGGAAACCATTTTTTCCCTGTTTATCCCTGCCTTTTCGGAACGGGAGAAGGAAATTTTTCTGCAATGGTTGTTGGAAGACCTTTTTGATGGGAAAAGGATTCAAAGTTTAAGCAAAAGGGAAGGTGATTTACTTCTATTATCCATTGAACGGATTAACAAAGGTGAACCCATACAGCATGTAACCGGCAAGGCTCATTTTTACGATTTAATATTAAAATCGGATAAACGCGGGTTAATCCCACGACCTGAAACGGAAGAGTTGGTGCATGCGGCATTGGAGAAGGCTAAGCCTAGCGCTGCAATACACGTTTTGGATATATGTACAGGAAGTGGCTGTATTCCCTTGGCTATCAAGGCTAATAGGCCATTTTGGACCGTTGAAGGATGGGATATTTCGGAACTAGCCTTGGATTTAGCTAAAGAAAATTGCCAAGAACAAAAATTGGAAGTAGGGTGGAAAACGGTAGATATTCTTTCCGAAAATCTTCCTAAAAAAAATACCTGGGATATTATCGTTTCTAATCCCCCGTATATACCTCTGGCTGATAAAAAGGATATGTCGCCAACCGTTGTGGATTTTGATCCGGCTTTGGCCTTATTTGTGGAGGACCAGGATGCTTTGGTGTTTTATGACCGGATAGCGAAATTTGCTTTTCAAAACCTCAAAGAGGCTGGATATTTGGGTTTTGAAATCCACCATCAAAAAGGAATTGAAATCGTACAAATTTTGGAGAACCTCGGTTTTAAGGAGGTTTCATTAATCCAGGACCTCAATAACAACGATCGATTTGTTTGGGGGGTTAAAAAACCGCTCCTCAGCGATTAAATCAGTTAATCAAAATATGTAAATACAGGACGTGGGATTACCTTAATTTAACCTCAAAATATAACCACATGATACGTAAAACCATTGCTTCCATATTAAGTGTTCTTGTTTTAGTTTTCACCGTAATTGCCGTTTTGGCGGTTTGGGATGTTATTGAAATTGAACACTTATTTAAGAAATCAATAGCCACTATTTTTGTTTTATTTATTGGTGCTGCCATTGTATTGTTCATATATTCTATGGTCTACAAAGGCTCAGAAGATGAGGCTCCAGCAGCCGAAAAGTTTGATATCTAAAACACCATGTGTTACACCGTAAACACATACCTCAATGCAAATCAGTTAGAGGTGCTCACTGGGAAAAAAATGAGTCCCAGTGCGCAACCGTCCATTTCCCGGAAATCCAACGGGTTTGATCAACCCAAACTGGCCCTAACTAGCCAGTTAGATCCCTCCCAAATTGACACT
>JBLHJD010000010.1:0-28415 GCA_047618705.1 Luteibaculaceae bacterium | reverse complement strand
TTTTACTAACCATAGGTTTTGTTCTTGTTGCTGGAAAAACCTCAGCTCAGGTAGTTCCAGGTTCTTCTTGTGCAGACGCGGTAGAGATTAGTGTTACGGAAACCCAAACCAACATCGACCCGAATGATCCAATAGCAGGGGCAACTTCCAATGATTGTGCTCAGTTTACAGAGAGCTTTAACGGAGGGTGCAGTAGCTCCTATCTGGGGTCATATGGGGTTATTTACGAGTATAGTTTAGGAGATGAATTCCTGGATCCATTCTTAGGAAATTGTATTTCATTCTTAGGAGCAAGTATTGGGCAACAGCCTTTCGGGATGTTCTTAATGGATGGTTGTCCTAGCGACCCAGGAACAAGCTGTATTGCCCAAAGTCAGTTTGATGGTAATGTGGATTATGGATTATTAGGTCCCATGGAATTGCCCACACCCAATACCTATTATTTGGTTATTTCAGTTCCAGATAACAATTGTGCCGGTGGAAATTGCCCAGGATTTAAGGTTCAGGTAGTTCGAAGTAACCAAACAGATGGCGAATTTGGATGTAACCCTATAACTACAGGAAGCACGTGTAATAATGCAGCAGGAGTAACTCCAGGGGTGGCCAATAATTTTAACATGCGGAATTCGCGGGATGATTTCTCGCCAAATACAACATGCTGGGGTTATGATGATGGGGAGGATTATGTCCTCAATTACAGCAATGGAGTTACGGACATTTGCGTAGATTTTGACATTACATTGAAAAGTACATTTCCTGAACCAATTAGTTTTTACATTTCTGAAGGTTGCCCGGGTGGTGTTGGGTCTTATTGTGTTGAGAAATATTCCTTTTCTGGTTCTCAAGACCAAACCTTAAGCGTTGAAAATATTACACTTCGGAAAAATGTAGATTACTATTTTGTAGTTGAAGAATTAAATGGTAATGGGGATGATAATGTTATTGATTTCACCATGTTTAACGCCGGAGTTTGTGAGCCTGGACAAGCCTGTTCCGGCCCTGTAGCGCTGGCAATTGGTAGCACAGTTTCACGAAGCATTGGACAAGGATCCATGGATGACAACTCCTGGAATAGGTATTATTCTGGGAATGGCCAACCCGAAAATTTGCTGACAGGTGATAATGTGGTATTTGAGCTTTCTCCAAGTCAAGACGAATGTGTGGAGATCACCTTGGACGAAATAGCCGACCAAATAGCAGGAAAAAAAAATATAGCGGAAATTGCACTTTTTGATGGATGCATTGAAGGCGGTACCACCAACAATTTAATTAGTTCTGGCCGGTGCGCCGAAATTAACTGTAGTGATGTAAGCTTAAGAGCAACTCTACGTGGAGGTCGAAATTATTATGTAATTGTAACCATCAATTCCGGGAAAATAGATGTTCCGGACCCCCATTTTACAGGAACATACCGACTAAGTGTGCAACGCATAGATGGTGTGGATCCTGAACTGTTTTGTTCTGGCTGTTCAAGTCCAGCATTAGACGACTGTAAAACCTGTATGAACGGGAATTTGGAAGCCTTTAGTTCGGACGGATGGCGGTTTTATGTACAGGATGATCCAGCGGCTCCATTTCAACAAAATTTTCAGGTATTAAATCTCGGAGTAAACCATTTTGATACTCATTTCTCCTTGGCTGGTGGAAGTCAGAAAATACCAAGCTCCAATTTTTCAGCCGTTAAAGAAGGGGAGTACTCCCTAGTTGTAGGCGGCTTCGATTATCCTTCCGATGCAAACAGTAACTGCTCGGCTGCAGAAAGGTGTCAATTGGTCCAGCGGGATGTCCTTGTAGACACCATTAACTCCCAAATCGAAATTGACCTTGCGTTAATGATTGAAGGGAACACGGATGGGGATAATGAAACGGATGGTTTTGCCCAATTGTGGCTAAGTGATGGAAGTGGTGCTTTGGTTAATTGCAATGCCTTGCATTTTTCACCTAGGGTTCTTGCTCCGGCCGGATTTACCAATGAACCTTTTACAAGCATTTCTGGATCTGCCAACATCCTTAATTATAAAAAAGTAGTTTACCCCGTTTGGGATTACCTAGGCCAAGTTGTTACCCTGAATCTAAAAGTCTGCGATTCGGAGTTCAAGGAAAACCAGAGTCAAGGATTCATAGAGTTCAATTGTACGGAAGTTCCTTACCTTGAAAACCCAGATACAGCTTGTTTTGGTGAAGTAATGAACCTTCGGGCTCCCTCCGTTGCCGGAATTACTGGGTATACTTGGGACGACGGAACCACCAATGTTAATAGGGCCGTTACTTCTACTGGTGATTACTTTGTTACCATTGATTATCTCGGTTGCCAATACACCATCGATTACCCAGTGTATTTTTTCGAAGATGTTGTTTTCGATATCTCATTTGCTCCACTTTGTGTAGGAGAAGTTATTGCCGTTGGTAATAACACCATCCTACCACAAAACACGGTGGTTGATGTGTACTCCTGGAATTTGGACGAAAGCCAAGATCCGACCATTGAATCCAATGCAACGGCACCAACCTTAATCAGGAACCAACCAGGTACCTACGATATTAACCTCCAAATGACAACGGCTTTTGGCTGTGTTCATGATACGGTCTTAGCGTTTACAATAGAAGACCCCTTTGAAATTCAATTCGATGCTATTGGTCCTTATTGCCCATTGGATGATGCCTTCAGGATGGAGGATACCCTAAACCCAATTCCAGCAGGTGGTTTTATTTTGGAATCAGGAGTAACAAAAGTAAATTTTGATCCAGGTCTTGTTACCCCTGGAACTGTTCGCAACTTTACTTACCTAACCACCGATCCAACTACGGGCTGTTCCATCGAAAAGGATTTCGAAATTGGCGTATTAGACACCCTTCCCATTTATTTTTCGCAAATACCAGAGGTGTGTTTTAATGGAGAAGATCTCCTTCTTGCCTTTGGGAACCCTAGTCCTGGAATATATTCAGGAAGTGGTGTTGCTTTGGATGGCGGATCGGGAGATTACTTTTTGGATCCAACAATTCCCCCTTTTTCGCCTGTAACGGTGTCCTATGAAATTACCGGTCCCGGAGGATGTAAAAATATAAAGGAAGCAGAGATTACAATTTTGCCAGAACCCAACGTTCAATTTTTTACGGATCCACCCGATATTTGTGCCAACGATAACGCGTTTGTTCTTGATCAAGGAAGACCTGTAGACAATCCGCCAGGGCAATTTTATAGCGGATCTGGAGTAAGGCCTGACGCGGCTTTGTTTGACCCAAATCTTTCCGGTTCAGGTGACCATACCGTGGTTTACCATTATACCAACCCAACTACGGGTTGTTCCTCTACCGACACCACAATAATTGTGGTATCAGATACGGCTGATTTTATTTTGGATGCTGCTGGTGCGGATGTATGCAGAAACGAAAACCCTTTTTATGGTGATTTCGTTTCACCAAGTGGTGGAACATATTCAGGACCCGCTATTAATGGTGCCGGAATGTTCGATCCTGCCCTGATTCCTGCTAATCAGAACCAAACTACCGTATACTATCTCTACAAAGACCCTATATCTTTCTGTACTGCTGAAACAGAAATTGTAATTACTATTTTCGACGCCCCCGTTGTCACGATGCCAAGTTTTCCGGATGTATGTGAGAACGGGAATAACGTCTCATTAGGTGGGGCAGGCCCTTCTGGGGGAGTCTATTCTGGACCCGGAGTTTCTAGTGGAATCTTTAATCCACGAGCAACCGGTGCAGGTAATTTCCAAATAGTGTATTCCGCAACAAGTAGCAAAGGGTGTATTGGAACAGGTGTTGCTAACATAAAAGTGCTTTCAAAACCGATAGGAGTTGTCTTTAATGATATTCCACCCCTGTGCGATCAAGAAGCACCGTATCAATTAACGGAAGGGAATCCAAGCGGCGGAATTTACATTGGCGATGGCGTAAATAGTGGTTTTTTTGATGCTTCAGGTGCAAGCTCCAATCCACAGGAAATTTTGTACGTATACACGGACCCAGGAAACGGGTGCTCAGATTCATTGAGTCAATTCATTGAGATTTTTAATGAATCTTTAATTTTTGCAGGAAACGACACTACGGTTTGTACCAATTCCAATGCATTTAATCCCGGCGGAGGAAAGGAATTTCCTTCTGGTGGGGTATTTTCAGGACCATTTGTTGCTAGCGGATTGTTTGATCCTGCTGCAGCCGGACCAGGGGTCTATAAATTATTCTATACCTATAACTCCACCCAAGGCTGTGCTGGATTAGATTCCATGGAGGTTCTGGTAAGAACGCCTGTAGGGGTTGGCCACTCTGATTTGCCTAATATTTGTGAAAACGGGGATCCTGTGGATTTATCAGGTGGTGCCCCTCAAGGAGGCTATTATTCCGGATTTGGAGTGGTTTCCCAAACTAAATTTGATCCAGATTTAACAGGTTCGGGAACTTTTACCCTTGTATATACGGTGGTAGATGGTTCGGATTGTTTAAATGAAGTGGATGTAGATCAAACGGTAAATGCTGTTCCGACTGTCTTGCTAGATCAATCCCTTATTACCTTTGTTTGTAAAGGAAATGGCCCAGTAAATTTGTCCAGCTTTGGAGCTCATTCTCCACCCGGAGGAGCGTTTATTGGAGATCAAGTTTTAAATGGAATTCTGAACTTAGATACCTACACCACGGATTCTATTATTCCAATTTCCTACGCTATTTCCAATGCCGGCTCTGGTTGTTCTGATACTGCCGTGGTAAATTTGGAAATTCGAATTCCAGAGCCCGTAAATATGCTCTCGCCAGATTCTGTTTGTTTGAATACAACGCCTTTCCTCATTGCATCCAATTATTCATCGGGAACATTTACTGGAAGCGCTGTAGTTAATGGTGAGTTTGATCCTCAACTAGGAAATCCAGGAGTTGATAATCAGGTTGATTTTGTAGGCACCAACAAAGGGTGTACGGTGAATGCACGTTTTGATGTATTTATATTCGATGACCCAAACCTAAGTCAAAATCCGATTGGCCCTATATGTAAATTCGAAGGCCCGGTTCGTCTCGAGAATGGAAGCCCGGCTGGCGGGTATTATTCGGGAACTTTTGTTTCCAATGATCAGTTTTATCCTGGTCAGGCTGGGGTTGGAATTCATTCAATATTTTACAATTTTGAAGACAGTCACGCGTGCTCCTATACCCTGGAGTTTACTATTGAAGTGGAAGAAGGGAATGTTACGCTAAATTTCCCAACGGAAATTTGTACTAATGAACCGCCTTTTACTCTTAGTGGTGGATCACCTACTGGCGGAAATTACTTTGTGGACAATACAGAATTAACGGAACTTGACGCCTCCGCTTATACGGTAGGTCCGCACAAAATTAAGTATGAATCTGTGGGGGTTACAACCAATTGTGTAGGCGAAATAGAATTAAGCTTCGAAATTGTAGCTCCTCCGCAAATTGCTTGGTCTTCCTTTGGGGTTATTTGTGATAATGAAGCTTCGTTTAACTTAACTCAGGCCTTCCCTGTTGGAGGAAGTTACCAAGTAAATGGAAATGCTACTGCCGTTTTTATTCCAACCTCTTTAGGGCAAGGAACCCATACGGTAAGCTACACGGTTTCCAATTCTGCGGGTTGTGTATCCACTTCATCCGTGAATGTTATTATTAACGAATCCCCCATAGCTATAGCTCCGTCCCCTGAGTTTTACTGTTTTAATCAGGAGAAAATTATTTTGCCAGAGGGAACCCCTGTAGGTGGAAGATTTGACGGTCCTGGTATGGATGCAGGTGGTGTTTATTTTGAACCATCCAGCCTTAGCCCTGGTTTTTATGACCTCAATTACATCCTCGAGAATTTTATAGGCTGTTCTGATTCGGCCATTTTTACTGTTGAAATTAGACCTACACCCAATGTGAGTTTGGATCCAATTCCAGAATTATGTGATGGGGCAAGCCCAATTGTTTTGAATTATGGTAAAGGACCATTTTCTGGAACAAGCACAGATAGATATGAAGTTGGGAATTCAGAACAAACATCTTTTGATCCCGGAAGTTATGGAGTAGGATCCCATAACGTGCTTTACGAGTTTAAAGATGGAAATTGCATCGATTCTGCTTTTGCAAGTATAATTGTAAATCCAAAACCCAATGTGGTAATCGCCACTTTCCCCAATGAGATTTGTGAGAATGCAGATCCTTTCCCATTGGTTGGTTCAACACCAAACGATGCGGGCGGCCAATATTTCATTAATAACACACCGGCAGGTTCATTTAATCCAGCCACTCTAGGCCTTGGAACCCATGAAATTCGGTTCGATTATTCCGACGCTAAAGGATGTAGTGAAAGCGATAGCCATAGCATTGAAGTTTTGGCAGCACCTGTAGTTCAAGTAATTCCACAGCCGGAGTTATGTGTAAATGGAGGCACTTTTGTCCTTAACCAAGGAACTCCAAGTGGGACATTTACGGGTCCAGGAATGTTGGGCGATGGACTAACATTTGACCCTGCAGCAACTGCCGGAGTGGGAACCTACAATCTTACTTTTGTTGAATCGGCATCGAACGCGTGTATTCAAAACTCGCCAGTTCAGGTAGACGTAGTTGACCAACCCAATGTCAATGTTGCTCAAATTTCAGACCAATGTGCCAATGGCGCTAGTTTTGATTTATTGCCTTTTGCGACCCCAGTTAATGGATCTTATTTTTATCAAGGAAACCCCATTGCAGGCAATAGCTTTAACCCTGCAATTTTTGGAAGTGGAGACCATGAAGTGGAGTACCGGTTCACCAGTAATCAAGGTTGTTCTGGGAGTGCCTTTCAAACAATTAAGGTTTTGAGCCCCCCTGTTGCTAGCCTTGCTGGATTCCCAGTTATATGCGAAAATGATCCGTTTCACACCTTTGTAGAGGGGCTTCCAACCAATGGAACGTACAGGTATAATAATCAAAGTGTATCAGGCATTGATCCTTCGCTTTTAGGGGATGGTGTTTTTGCCTTGGAGTACAGATTCACAGATGCTCAAGGGTGTTCAGATACCGTAGCTACGACCTTCGAGATTTTTGCAAAACCAGCCTTAACCGTGGGAGATCAACCGGATGCTTGTGTTCAAGGATCAGTGGTGGATTTAGTTCCAGGTACGCCCACTAATGGAGCCTTTAGCGGACTAGGTGTGGTAAATGTGAACCAATTTGACCCCGCAGCAGCTGGGCTTGGGAATAAGGCATTAACCTACACTATTTCTGGAGCCAATGGCTGCCAGAATTCGGCTATTTCCAATATTCAAGTCATTGATGGAGATGCCATTCAATTAGATCAAGGACTAACGTTCTGTAGCGGAGATCCACAAGTAGACTTAATGCAATTTGTTGAACCAAAAGGAGGCGCATTTGTCCTACTCGGAGATACGCTGCAAAACGATTCTTTAACACCATCGGCATATTCCGCGGGGGTATACACTTTGGAGTATCGTTTTATTTCCTCCAATGGTTGTTATGTGAGTGGGTCCACCAACTTTGAGATTTTTGATAAACCGGTAGTTTCCTTAAATCCACTTCCCGTTTTTTGTTCCAAAGACCCGGATTATGTATTAACCGAAGGGGCCCCAGTTGGAGGTGTTTATAAGCTGAATGGTGCAGCAATTAATTCCATCAGTCCAACTGCACTGGATTCAGGAGATTTTGTACTGGAATACGAACTTACTTCTTCAGGTGGGTGTAAAAATTCGGCCTTCCAGAACTTTAGAATTCACCATTACCCAGATCTTTCATTTCCAACGCCAATCCCAGCGTGTGTAAATTCAGGTGGTTTTACTTGGGGTGGAGCCCTTCCGGCAGGTGGAAACTATAAAGGTCCTGGGACTAGTGGGAATCAGTTTGACCCGGCTGCTGCGGGAATCGGATTTCATGAGATTTGGTATGTATTTGCAAACCTTGTGGGATGCATGGACTCCATTGCCGCCACTATGGAAGTATTCGATAATGCGGATGTAGATTTGGCACCTTTCCAAGATGTTTGTGAAAATGAAAATGCGTTTCAACTGAACCAAGGATCCCCGGTCGGAGGAGTATATTCGGGCCCTGGGGTTTTCAATGGCGTTTTCGACCCCTCCTTAGCTGGAGACGGTGTTCATACTATTCGCTACGACTGGACAAGTGGTGCCGATTGTGAAGGATTTGCAACCAATACCGTCCGAGTTTTGGAAGTGGAACCATTGGTGGTTTACCAAGAAACAGAGGTGTGTGAAAATGGAGCTCCTTTTGTTCTGGATGCAGTTAGTCCAACCAATGGTGAATATTCGGGTGCGAACGTTTTTAACGGAGAGTTCAATCCAGGAGGTTTAGCTCCTGGCGATTATACCATAGATTACAAATTCATTTCAGTATTGGGCTGTAAGGACAGTGCAGAAGTCCCTGTCCGCGTTAAAGAAAAGCCCATCGTTAATCAAATCGACACACTATCTTTTTGTTCTAGTGTAGACACCCTTTATCTCTTTGGTGGATCGCCTATCGGTGGAAAGTATATTGGGACAGGCGTGCAAAACGAATCTTTTGTTGAGCCACCTTTATTGGGGGCCGGATTTTGGGATTTTAAATACACCTACAACAATTCATTCGGTTGTTCCGATACCGCTGATGGAGTATTGGAAATTTATGAAAAGCCAGTGGTTACCTTTAATCAATCTGCTACCGTGTGTTTACAGGGCGATTCCATTTTGTTGGATAAAGGTCTTCCTCAAGGAGGTATGTATAAAGGTCCAGGTGTAGCCAATAGCTATTTTTATCCAAGTTTGGCTGGAACTGGAACACATACGCTTCAATATCTTTACACAGACGCCTTGGGTTGTAGAGACTCTGCCGCAACTCAATTTTCAGTAAATTCTGAGGGACTCGTGGGCATAAATCCTATTCCTTTCCATTGCATCAACTCAGGAACGCGAATTTTGTCGGAAGGATACCCGGCAGGAGGAATTTATAGTGGTACCGGGGTTGTAAATGGATCTTTTGATCCCATTGTTGCGGGTGTTGGAAACCACACCATTTTTTATGAACACGAAACAGCTCAAGGCTGTAAGTCTAAAGTGAGTACGGATGTACTTGTTCGGAACATACCTGTGGTGGTTCAGTCTGCTTTTGCCAATACCTGTAGTCTTACAGATTCCCTTATTTTAGTTGGAGGAAGCCCTCTTGGAGGAGTGTATTCTGGCCCTGGAGTATTTAACGACAGCGTTTTTTATCCGGTCCAAGTAAGTTCAGGAAGTTATCAACTAAGGTATACCTATACAGATGGTTTCGGATGTACCAATAAGGATTCGGCCATCATCAATGTGCTCGAAAATCCAACGGCTTCTCTGGCACCACTCAACGGCGTTTGCTTGGATGCCGATTCTGTTCTTTTAACTACGGGAACACCAAGTGGTGGATATTACTCAGGTCCTGGAGTTGTAAATAGTTACCTGTATCCGAGCCAAGCAGGCGAAGGTATCTTTACTTATTTCTATACCATTTCCGACCCGGATGGTTGCGATGGCTCCGCCTCGGCCAACTTCGAAGTTTTCGAGCAACCCAATGTAAGTTACAGCGGACCTGCCTTTGTTTGCCAAGGGGACGACCCTATTGTATTAAGTGGTGGCCTTCCAGAAGGCGGAATTTATTCAGGTGTTAACGTGAGTAATGGCGTTTTTAATCAATCAGGACTGAACCCTGGAACTTACAGAATGGTGTACACCTTTGCCGGAATTGGAGGGTGCAAGGACAGTGCCGAACATTTTATTCAAGTCAAGGGCTTGCCTGTTGTAACTCTTAGTAGTCCAAACCCCGTTTGTTCCGATGCACCCATTTTCGATTTGTATGGTGGGTCTCCACTTGGAGGAACGTACAGTGGTCCTGGCGTTACCAACAACCAAGTAAGTCCAAGTGTTTTAGGCGAGGGAACCCACCCATTGTATTATACCTTCACGGAAAGCAGTGGTTGTTCTAATACTGATACAGCGTATTTAGTAATCAATCCTTTGCCTGCCGTTTATTTTGATGGGGTCGGTCAATATTGTGAAAATGACGCTCCAGTGGAGCTTTTATTGGGGCAACCTTCCGGTGGTTCCTATACAGGTGTAGGAGTAGTAAATGATTTTTACCACCCAGATATTGCAGGCCCAGGATCCTTTGATTTGGATTATACATATACCGATAACAATGGGTGTACCTCTTCCGCCAGAACACGTGTTACGGTGTTGGAAGTTCCAGAAGTGAATTTTGTCTTGCCCGATTTCGTGTGCTCAAAAGATGACCCATTGTATTTAGATTTTGCAACACCCGATGGGGGTATCTACTCAGGCCCTGGAGTAATCCAAGGGAATTTTTATCCAGATCAAATAACACCAGGGATTCTGAAATTCTTGTACACGTTTACGGATGATTTTGGCTGTACAAACATGGTGGAAGACGACATGTGGGTGAGAGAAAACCCGGAGGTGCAATCCGAGGATACACTGATTTTCTGTGCCAATGACCAACCCTACTTATTAGTCGAAGGAGCTCCCACAGGTGGAGTTTGGAATGGAGAGGGGATTGCCGCAAATAAATTTGATGCAGGGTCTGTGGGAGATGGAACGTACGAAGCGGAATACACGGTATTAAATCAGTTTGGATGTGCCGGTTCAGATACGTCTATTATGGTGGTAAATCCTTTGCCTATTATTAATTTTACTGGGGATTTGGTTGCCTGTGCAGGTGATTCAGTATTAGCCCTTACAGGAGGTTTCCCAGCAGGAGGATCGTACTTCGGGCCATTTGTGAGCAATAATAACTTTAATGTATATAGTGTAAATCCAGGCGATTTCACTATTTATTATACTATTCAAAATGGCTTTGGTTGCCGCGATACTGCGCAGTCAAATGTGGAGGTCTTAACCAACCCAGTGGTGCCGCAAATTAACTCCAATAGTCCAGTTTGTGCTGGAGAAACAGTGGATGTGTCTTTAAACCCAATGGTAGGTCAATCCTATTCTTGGTCGGGCCCAAATGGTTTTGCGTCCAACCAGAATAGCTTCCAAATTCCGAATGCACAACCCGTGCACAATGGCCAGTATTTGCTGATTGTGTTCGATGGGACTTGTTATTCAGATTCTACCTTTATTCCTATTGCCGCAGTGGTGCCACCAGTTGATATTAATTATACTCTAAACACGCCATTGTGCGAATTGGATACCCTATTTGCAAGCTTTGATTCGGTTCCTGGGGTAAACACCATCTGGAAACTTGGAGGTAATTCATTTGCCGGAAGCGAACAGAAGATTTCGCCCTTGGAAATTGATTGGAATGGGGATACGTACCTTATCTTGGATGGAGGAAGTTGCTTTAAGGATACCCTTCCCTTAGACATAACCATCTTTAAATCGCCCATCAGCCCTACCTTGAATTCTATTCCAGTTGCCTGTTTTGGAAACGAATATTTGATTTCTGTGGAAGCCCACGTGGGGCATACCACCGTTTGGGAAACGAACACTGGGAGTTTTACAACGGACAGTTTGTATTTTGCCTCTTTCGGATTCCAGGATATTGGAAATTATTCCGTGCGTTTTATTTCTAGCCAAGGGTGCGTTGGTCCCGATGTTGATTTTACACTAGAAGGGGTTCCCAAACCAAGTGTTAATCTTCCAGAGGATACCATATTCTGTTCTGAAGAGGGGATTTTTCAAATCGAAATCAGGAATGACTTTTTTGATGTTCAGTGGTTCAGGGACGGAGTAAACTTAAAGGAGGATAATGGGAATTCGAGAGTCTATGTAACCTTTGCTGCGGAGTATGTAGTTCGGGCTTTTGATGAATTCGGTTGCTATGGAACAGATACCATTCAAATTGATGAGGATTGCCCTCCAGATATCTATATACCGAATTCTTTTTCACCCAATGCCGATTTACTCAATGACTTTTTTAACCCCGTTCTTGAAAAAGCCTTGAACTATGAAATACGAATTTTCGATCGCTGGGGAGAACTCATGTATGCAGGAACTCAGTATGATCAAGGTTGGCCAGGGACTACTCTTGATGGTAAGCCTGCACGGCCGGGTGTCTATGTTTGGACCCTTGTTTACGACGGCAATGGAGACGGCGTTGGGGATCTGGGTGAAACCACCAATGGATTTGTTACGTTGGTTAAATAAGCTCCAATTTCCTAATTATCACGATCTTATAAAGTCAAGGCAAAAGAATTGGTTCATTATGCCTATTTTTGTGGACTAAATTTGGGTGAATTTCATAGTTTATGAAGAATCAGAAAGAAAAGGATGTCCTAAGCAGGGAAGCATTGATGGAAGAATTGGGCGATGTTCATTTTTCAAAATCACCTTTCACTCCTTTGCTGTCAACGGCCTTTGAAACTTCAGACGAAGACAAAAAAGTGTTAGTTGCTAAACATTTTAGGGCAATTATGGAAACCTTAGGCTTAGACCTAAGCGATGACTCCTTGAATGGTACCCCAGAAAGGGTAGCTAAAATGATGGTTTCCGAAATTTTTCACGGCTTAAATCCAGCCAACGAACCGGCTATTTCCGTTTTCGAAAATAATTTCGGATATCACGATATCCTCTTGGAGAAAAATATTGATGTTTTCTCCACCTGCGAACACCACTTTTTACCTATAGTGGGTAGGGCGCATGTTGCGTACATCCCAGGTGATAAGGTTATTGGTTTGTCTAAACTAAACCGGGTGGTTGAACATTTCTCAAAAAGACCACAAGTTCAAGAACGCTTAAATAGGCAAATTGTAGAACGCCTAAAAGAAGTGCTCGAAACTGAGGATGTAGCCTGTATCATTGAAGCAGATCATTATTGTGTGAAATCCAGAGGAGTTGGTCATACGCATAGCGCAACTACAACTATGGAATATTCTGGCGTGTTTAAAAGCCAAGATAAGCGCAAAGAACTAATGGATTTAATCCAGCTTAAAGGATAAAACACCATGTCAATTTCAGTTTACAATTCATTATCTCGCCAAAAAGAGACTTTTGAATCCATTATACCAGGTTATGTAGGAGTGTACGTTTGTGGTCCTACCGTATATGGAGATCCTCATTTAGGGCACGCTCGCTCCGCCATTGTATTCGATATTGTTCACCGTTACCTCAAATTTCTTGGGAATAAAGTTCGCTTTGTTCGGAATGTAACCGATGTTGGTCACCTCGAAAATGATGCTGACGATGGGGAAGATAAAATTGCCAAAAAAGCACGTTTAGAGCAGATAGAACCTATGGAAGTGGCGCATTATTACACGTTGCGCTACAGGAAGTACATGGACGAGCTAAATTGCCTTTCCCCAAGTATTGAACCCCAAGCTACCGGGCACATCATGGAGCAAATAGACGTGGTAAAAGAAATCCTTGCAGAAGGCTTGGCCTATGAAATCAATGGGTCTGTGTATTTTGATGTAACAACCTATTCCAAGAAAAATAATTACGGGGAATTGAGCGGGAAGGTTCTCGAAGACCTGATGGCCGGTTCCAGAACTTTAGATGGGCAGGACGAAAAAAAGAGCCCTGTCGATTTTGCCTTGTGGAAAAAAGCCACAGATCAACACATCATGAAATGGGAGAGCCCATGGAGTGTTGGGTACCCCGGTTGGCATCTAGAGTGTACGGCAATGTCCACCAAATATTTAGGTAAACAATTCGATATTCACGGGGGTGGAATGGATTTGCAATTCCCCCACCATGAGGCAGAAATTGCCCAATCTAGAGCCGCTCACAAGCAACAACCAGCCAAATACTGGTTGCACAACAATATGCTCACCATCAATGGGCAAAAAATGAGTAAATCTTTGGGGAACTTTATTACCCTAGAGGATTTGTTTTCTGGAAATCATGAAATTCTGGAGCAAGCATACGACACCATGACGGTTCGGTTTTTTGTACTTCAGGCTCATTATAGAAGTACCGTCGATTTTTCGAACAGCGCCTTGCAGGCAGCAGAGAAAGGATATAAAAAACTATCAGCCGCCACCAAGTTTATTAAAGAAACAGACTTTAAAGGAAAAGGGGAGAGTGCAGGAGAGTGGGACAAGAAAATTGAGCAACACATTGGTTTGTTGTCCGATTTCATGAACGACGATTTTAATACAGCACGCACCTTGGCTTCCATGTTCGAACTGTCCAGTGTTATTTTTAACATGGAAACAGGATTGGTAAAACAAGGGGATGTCATGGGGGAGTCGATCAATAAACTTCGGGAGTCTTTTGTTGGGTTTTTTGAAGAAGTTTTGGGCTTCAAGGTCGTTGAAGGAGCAGATGGAGGTGCATTAGATAATGCCATGAACGTGCTAATTCGCCTCAGAAACCAAGCCAGGTTAGATAAGAATTTTCAACTGTCAGATATTATTCGCGATGAATTGGCAGCAGAGGGTATTTTGCTAAAGGACGGTAAGGACGGAACCAGTTTCGAAATTAAGTAAGATTATTATGGCCCAGTTGTATAACAAATATGACAAAGAAACCCTGAAAAGGCTTTTGGTAGAGGAAGGCCTAGAAAGGACAACCATTTCTTTTTATAAGTACCACCACATTACGGACCCTCATATTACCCGAGACCTCATGTATGCCGACTTGGAGTCCATTGGAGTTTTGGGGAGGGTGTATCTCGCCAAGGAAGGGGTAAACGCACAAATATCGGTTCCAACAATTCACATAGAGAAATTCAGAGACTACCTAGATACCAATTACGATTGGCTGAAGGGAATTCGCTTGAATTTTGCTCGGGAAGAACGCGGACTTTCTTTTTTGAAATTGAAAATTAAAGTTCGGGACAAAATTGTAGCAGACGGATTGAACGACAAAACCTTTGATGTTACGAATAAGGGCGTGCACTTAACAGCAGAAGGTTTTAACGCCATTACGTCCAAAGAAGAAACCGTTCTCATTGATATGCGGAACCATTACGAGTCCGAAATTGGGAAATTCAAAGGAGCTATTACTCCTGATGTAGATACTTTCCGAGAATCCTTACCAGTCATTGTGGATGATCAGGTGGAGAATAAAGACAAGGATATTGTAATGTACTGTACTGGTGGAATTCGCTGCGAAAAAGCGAGTGCCTACTTTAAACACAGAGGGTTTAAGAATGTATACCAACTGGAAGGTGGAATAATTGAGTACCACAGGCAGGTGAATGAGAAGGGCTTGGAAAACCGATTTATTGGAAAAAACTTTGTTTTCGATGACCGTCGAGCTGAAACGGTTGGGGAAGATGTTATTGGGAAATGCCACCAGTGCGGAAGCCCTTGGGACGTGCATGAAAACTGTGAAAACGATGCATGCCACCTTTTGTTCCTGCAATGCCCTGACTGTAATACGCAAAAAAAAGGATGTTGCAGTGATGATTGTCAGGAATTCATTACCCTACCAGAAGAGCTGAGAAAGGATTTTAAGAAGGGAATGGACTTCGGAACACAGACCTTTAAGAAAGGAAGAGAAAGCGCTTTTGTGCCAGCTTACAATCAATGGAAGTTAAAAAACGAGGAAAACCTTACACCGTATTTAAATGGATCAGATAAAACTTAATATAGGTTCAAAACCCCTCGTTTTGGCGTGGGGTTTTTTGTTGTTTGCCCTGTGCACCTTTGGGCAATCACCCATTCCTAAAAATATTGTTATTGATTCAGGTCCCGCGGCATTTGGACCGGAGGAGCCCAGTATCCTAATCCACCAAAAGGATCCTTCAAAAATGGTAGCTGCTGCCAACATAAATCGGTTGTATGTAAGTTCGGACACAGGGAATACTTGGAAGAAAATTCCAATTAGTTCAAGCATGGGCGTATATGGGGACCCGTGTTTGGTGGGAGACAAAAAGGGGAATACTTATTTTTTCCACCTGAGCAATCCGGAAGGTACAGGATGGGCTAGCCCAAAATTATTGGATAGAATTGTGTGCCAACGCAGCAAAGATTTTGGCCGAACTTGGAATGATGGATCGGGAATAGGCGAAAACCACCCCAAAGATCAGGATAAGGAATGGGCCGTAGTAAATCCAGATAATGGACACATTTATATTACCTGGACTCAGTTCGATCTATACGCAAGTAAAGAAGCCAAGGACAGTACTTTAATTTTGTTTTCTAAGTCAAAGAACAAAGGAAGAACCTGGAGTACCCCAACCCGAATAAATGAAGTGGCCGGGAACTGCATTGATTCAGATTCAACCGTGGAAGGTGCTGTACCTGCCGTTGGTGCGAATGGCGAAATTTATGTATGCTGGGCGGTACACGAAACGCTGTATTTCGATCGCTCCTTAGATGGCGGAAAAACGTGGTTGAGTTCAGATATTCGAGTAGCTAAAATTGCCGGAGGATGGGATTTGAAAATTCCAGGAATTAACCGATGTAATGGAATGCCAGTAACTAAAGTTGATCTAAGCGGGGGTGAATTCCACGGACGGATTTATGTCAATTGGGCGGACCAAACTCAGGGCCTTGATAACACAGATATCTGGATCGTTTATTCCGATGACCAAGGAAGTACCTGGTCCAAGCCAGTTCGTGTAAATCAAGACAACTCCAATAGACATCAGTTTTTTACATGGATGGACATTGATCAAGCCACAGGAGGATTGTATCTGGTGTATTATGATAGAAGAAACTACGCCGATTTGAATACAGATGTAGTTTTGGCTTGGAGTAGGGATGGAGGGATCACATTTGAAGAAAAAGTAATTTCGGAAAGCCCATTTTCCCCAACAGATGAGGTGTTTTTTGGAGACTATAACAATATTTCGGCCCACAATGGGTTAATCAGACCAATTTGGACAAGGCTCGAAAAAGATACTTTGAGTATATTAACAGCAATTATTAATCTAAAATAATTATGCGCCTACTTCTTCTTTTTCTTTGGTTAATCCCCTTTGGGAGTTCTGCACAGTCTAATTTTTGGGAAGTGTATAAGGGGGAAAAGAAATGCGGATACCTACTGGGAACCATTCATATTTCCGATGTTCAGCTCGAATCTGTGTATCCACGAATTGAAAAACCCTTGGCTAAAAGCGATGTCATTGCCTGTGAATTGGACCTTTCGGCAATAAATCCGATGGAATTATTAGGCTTAATTAGACACGATAGTATTTCGCTTAAAGCAATTTTAGGGGATCAGTACACGGAAGTATCTGCCACGTTTAAAACAATTACCGATTTGGATTTGGCCATCTTAGATAAACATTATCCATTCTTTGTGATTGGTCACCTCATTCGCGTAATGGGAACCAATGATAATCAGGATCCCATGGATCTCAGAATACTCAAAAGCGTGGAAGGGCAGGGGAAAACCGTAGTTGGATTGGAAACATTGAGTGACCAACTAGCCTTGGTTGTAGATTTACCTTTGGACCTCCAAAAAGATTTGTTGGTTGCCTTTATTCAGGATTTTGAGCAAGAAAAGGAAAATTACGGCACCTTATTAAAGACGTATTTGGAGGGAGATATGGATGCGTTACGGAAATTAAGCGCTGACCCTAGTTTACCCAAAGAAATGCAAGCTGCTTTTTTGCAGGATAGGGATGCAAAGATGGTTGATAAACTGAGCGAGTTGTATTCCAAAGGAAACGTGTTTTCTGCTGTTGGAGCAGCCCATTTAGGTGGGGATTCTGGGATAATGTCGGGCTTGAAGAAAAAAGGTTTTCACTTTAAAATGATTGATTGATGGAGGAAGAAGTGTTGAGTGAAAAGGAAATTGCCTTTTTGAAAATCAGGGATTTGTTTGCCAATTACATGGAGAGTAAAGCCATGCGGAAAACTCCGGAACGTTTTGCCATTCTTAAAGAAATTTACCTCAGCGAGCACCACTTTGATGTGGAGTCTTTGTACTTGCTGATGAAAAATAAAAATTACCGGGTAAGCAGAGCTACTATTTACAACACCCTGGATTTATTGGTGGAAAGTAATTTGGTCAGCAAACATCAGTTTGGTAATAACGTGGCTCAATACGAGAAATCGTACGGGTTTAAACAACACGATCATGCCATTTGCACCAACTGCGGAAAGGTCCTGGAATTTTGTGATCCCCGAATTCAAAACATACAGAAAATGGTAGAGGAGATATATGGTTTTAGTATTCACTCCCACTCCTTAAATTTTTATGGTGCTTGCAACTCCAAAACATGTATTAAAAAGAAATGATTTTTTCAACGATAGTCTGGGGGATAGATCCAACCCTACTTAAAATGGGTCCATTGGAGATCAGGTATTACGGTTTGCTGTTTGCTACTGGTTTTTATGTGGGGTACCTCATAGCCAATAAGAGTTTTAAAGAGCAAGGCATTTCTGAGAAGTGGCTCGAAAAATTGTTTGTGTATGTGGGGGTTGCAACCATCCTTGGAGCCCGGTTAGGACATGTGTTTTTTTACGACTGGCCTTATTATTCTGAACACCCAGCTGAAATTCTTAAAATTTGGAGGGGAGGATTGGCAAGTCATGGAGCCACTGTAGCCATTCTTTTTGCCGCGTGGTTATATGGCCGGAAAATTGGTAAAGGGATGCTTTGGGTGATGGATGAGGTTGTTGTACCCATTGCCTTCGCTGGTTTCTGTATTCGTTTAGGGAATTTTTTCAATTCAGAAATAATTGGTATACCCACCAGCTTACCTTGGGGAGTTGTATTTGAAAACGTAGACGATATTGCCCGGCACCCAGCTCAATTGTATGAAGCTGTTGCTTATCTAACTATGTTTTTTATTATGCGGAAAGTAAACTGGTTTTCTGAAGGGAAAGGACGGAAATTTGGATTTACTATCCTAGCCATTTTTACGGCACGTTTTATTATTGAATTTGTAAAAGAGAATCAAGTTTCCTTTGAAGACGGAATGTTCTTTAATATGGGGCAACTTTTAAGTTTACCCCTCATTGTATATGGGGCTTGGTTAATGATAAAAGCGAAGAAAAATCATGCGGAATAAAAAAGGATTAATATTTGCCGTATTCTCCATTCTAATTTTAGGAGCATACTTTGTTTTGCCCTACATCGGTGATACTGGTGGGAGTAAAAGGTTAGACAGAACGCCAAGTGAGCCAAAGTTTAAACAAGAAGCGGAAGCGTATTGGTTAAAATCAAATGGAGACACTATTTCAAACGTAAAGTTGGAATTGGCAGAAACACCATATGAAATTGAGGTGGGTTTAATGTACCGTTCCAGAATGGCGCAAAACCACGGTATGCTTTTTGTTTTTCCGGATGAAAGACCGCGGTCTTTTTGGATGAAGAATACCAAGATTTCTCTGGATATTTGTTATTTGGATTCAAAGTACAATTTAGTAAGTGCCGCGGAGTTGGCCAGTCCTTATTCTGAAAAAAGTCTACCATCTACCTATCCGGCCAAGTACGTTCTCGAATTAAATGGTGGGTACCTGAAACAATTTGGTGTCCAGGCTGGTGATCGAATTGTATTAGAGTAACCAAGAATTACTCCATAAAAAAAGCGCAGCTATGGCTGCGCTTTTTTTATGGAGTAATATTTTCTTTAGTCTGGTTGGTTTAACCAAGCCTTACGAATTCTCAATTGGCGCTCTGTAGCGTCCTCGCTAAAGGTAAGCGCGTGCTTCACGTTTTTTGTGGTCTGAGCGCCCACTTTTCCTTTGGTTTTAGACACTTTTCCTTTGCCTCCTTTGATTAATTGAAGCTTGAATTTTTTTCCAGTTGGAACGGGTTCTAATAAGCGGTTCATTTGATCTTTGATGTCTTCTCCTTCGGTAAATGATGTGCCATCAATTCCTACCAAAATGTCTCCCGTATTCAGTTTTAAATTGTGGTACAACTCCGATGGATTTAAAGCATAATCAATCAAAAATCCTCCTTCTACCCACTTAAATCCTACTTGCCCCAGATTAAAATCTTTGATGTCTTTTTCTGGAGTGTAAACTACGCCAGCTTTATCCAATAACTCAGCATAAGGTAATGGCGTTTTTCCAGCTACATGCGTTCTCAAAAAGTCACCCACTTCTTCATAGGTCATTCCGGTAATGATGTCGAATAGTTTCTGGTCCTCAAAAGCTTTGTTTTTCCCATACGTCTTGGAAAGGTCTTTCAATAGCCCTTGAAGGCTGTATGTACCTTCAGATTTATCCAAAAGCATTAAATCCAAACACAGACCAATTAAAGCACCCTTTTGGTACACGTTTCCATACTGAGATTCGTGTTTGTCCAGGGCCCCAATAGAAAGTTCAGTAAATGGTAAATCTTGTTGGTAGAATTCCGATGTCGCCATTTTCTGGCGGATCACATTCAGGAATTGGCGATCAGTAATTTGTTGATCGCGCACTTGAGCATGGTGAGCTGAATATTCGGTAACCCCCTCATACAACCACAAGTGTTGCGACATGGATGGGTTTATGAAGTCATAATCGTGAATATGCTCACTATGGATGTTAAGCGGGGTAACAATGTGGAAAAACTCGTGGGCCGTTACATCCTTAAATGTTTGACCCAAAGCTTCAATTGGCGCCTCAGGTAGGCATAATAGGGTGCTGTAAGAGTGCTCTAGCGCTCCAGATGCTCCAGAGTTACTTTGTCCAGAAAAAAGGTAAATAAGCACCGCGTAACGATCTACTGGTAAATCGCCACCGAGATATTTACGTTGGGCCTCTAAGGTAGATGAGATCGATTCTTTAACACTTTGGGCGTTAAGGACTCCGTTTGGCGAGTACACCGAAATCTGAACCATGCAATTACCAACAGGAATAGTGGCTGTGTCTGGAGCACAATACATAATAGGCGCATCAGACAGATCGAAATAGTTGGAGGCAGAAAACTGATCTTCTGTTTCAGAAATCACCTCTTTGTCAAGGGCGCTGGATCCAAAATGATCTTTGTTGTGGATGAAGTTTACCTTGTACTCCAGGTTTTGCATATCCTTGATATACCCGCAAATTCCAAAAGGATTTAAAATGAAATTTTTTCCTTCCTCGAAATTGGTTCCTCCTGGCTCAAAAATTTTGCTCGGCTTGGATGTGTCAAAGGTGTCCTCAATCCAATAAGAAATGGTGTGAAGATTGGTTGCTCCCGAAATTTCCCACCGGTTTTTGTCTAGGCGTTTTACTTGCAATGCTCCTTTGGCTTCATCCAAGGCTCGGAACGAAGAAACAAACCGTCCAAAATCAGAAATGGAATAAGTTCCAGGAACAATTTTGGGCATTTGAAACTCAATAACATCGTCCTGGATGGGCGGAACATGGATGCTCACCTTAATTTTATCGGAAACAACACGGGTTAAGTCGATACTCACCTCATATCCTCCGTCATTTGAAAAAGTGCTTGCAGAAAAAAGCAATGCACTAAAAAAGACCATCAGGTATTTCATATTCTAATATTTTGTCGAAATTTCGGAAATTGAAACGATTCGGGACCAAAAAATGTTTCGATGGTAAGTTTTGACTTCCAAAAGGTAATTAACCATGAGAAAAGCGATGTCTATAAAAGTATTTGTTGTAAGCCTAATGTGTATAGGGTTTGTAGTTAAAGGTTACAGCCAAACACAAGGTAAATACAAGAATTATTGGGACGAAAAAAAGAAGGTCGAAAAATCGGTTGGAGATTTAAAAGATGGTTTAGAAGAGGGCTCGTGGCGATTTTACCATTCCAATGGAAAGTTGTCGGAGGTAGTAAACTACACCCGAGGTAAAATGAATGGCCACTATGAACGTCGGCACGAAAACGGAAAAGTAATGGAGCTTGGGTTTTACCGCATGGGTAAACAGGATAGTACATTGCGTGTTTTTTCTGAAAAAGGGATTTTGGTGGAAGAAGGACAGTATCGGAATGGAAAACCGGTTGGAAGTTGGGCTAAGTATTACTTCAATGGTGATTCCATGATGGTGGAAGAGTTTCTAGAGAAAGAGAGATTGGTGTGGTCTTTTTGGGATAAAACGGGAAATAAAATTCTGAGCGAAGGAAACGGCCGCATTTTGGCCTATTACGATGCAGAGTTGGTGCCGGACGATTATCCGAGAAAAAGAGAGGAACACTTGTATAAAAATGGGAAGATGGATGGTCCGTACCAAATTTGGTACGTAAATCAGGAAATCAAAGAAAAAGGAGTGCTGAAGGACGGTGAATTGGATGGTCCTTTTGTTAGTTTCTATTTGACTGGTGAGGTGAAAAAGAAAGCCAATTATGTTAAAGGAAAATTGGACGGTGTAACGGAGGAGTATTACCGCAATGGGAGTCTGAAACTAAAGGGAACGGTAAAGGAAGGGAAAAACACAGGAGACTGGGTTTGGAATTATGAAAATGGGGACCCCGATTTAATAGGACGGTTTCAGAATGGAGTAAAGGTTGACCGGTGGGAAAAGTATTATGAAAATGGGAAATTGAAATACACAGGATTGTACGATTTCGGATCAAAAACGGGTGCCTGGGAATATTATTATAGCACCGGGATTTTGGCCCGGGAGGGAAGTTTTTATAACGACCTAAAAGATGGTGTTTGGAAATACTATTTGGAGACGGGGGAGAAGTCCCAAGAGGGAAGATTTTCTGGAGGTTTAGAAAATGGAGAGTGGACATCTTGGTACGCCAATGGTGAGGTAAAGGATAAGGGGAGTTTTGTGATGGGGCAGATTGATGGATTGTGGTTGGGATACTGGCCAAATGCGGAGAAAAAGTATGAGGGTTCTTGGAAGTTGGATAAAAAGGAAGGAAGCTGGAAGCATTGGTACGACAATGACAAGCTAAGAGATGAAGGGACGTTTTCAGGTGGGTTGAAATCGGAATCTTGGGTGTATTACAACCGATTGGGTGGACGTACTTCTGAAGGGGATTATAAGAATGGTCAACGAGAAGGGGTGTGGAAGTTTTACTCAGGACCCGGAGTGGTTTTGCGGCTACAGCACTACAAAAACGGAATGCTAAATGGGAAGTCGATGGAGTATAGTGAGCGTGGAGATTTAGTAAAACTTAGCACCTATTCGGAAAATAAGTTGAATGGAAAAGTGGTGGTTTATGGAGATGACGGAAAGGTTTTATCCGAGTATCAGTATCGAAACGGATCAAAGGTGAAATAAAAAGTGTACATTTGCACCGAAAAGTAGGAGAATTGATGAAAGGGGTTTTGCGAAGCCCCTTTTTTAATACCCGAAAATGATGTTGGAAAAACGAAGGATTCAGGAGTTGATGGATGTGTACCTAGCGGAACGCACCGATTTGTTCGTTGTAGACTGGGGGATTAACGCAGGAAACGCCATTTGGGTGGAGTTAGAGAGCGATACAAGTACCTCGGTTTCAGACTGTATGGGCATGAGTCGTGCAGTTGAGCACAACTTGGATAGAGAGGAAGAAGATTTCTCTTTAGAAGTAGCCAGTCCTGGGTTGGATAAACCCTTGCGGAATCCACGTCAGTTCGTAAAAAACATTGGGAGAGACCTAAAAGTGTATCCGAGTGAGGGTAGTTCATTGGAAGGGGAGCTTATTGCTTCTACAGACACTGGGTTTACCCTAAAAACTAAAGTTAAAGAAAGAATTGAAGGTCGGAAAAGTAAGCAATGGGTGGAAACAGACCATGACTTTACCTTTGAATCTATAGATAAAGCAGTTGTTGTTATTTCTTTTAAATAATCGGTATGGCGACCAATTTGATAGAATCGTTTTCGGAGTTTAAAGAATTTAGAAGTCTTGATCGGGTAACCCTGATGAGTATTCTAGAGGAGGTATTTAGAACCATGCTTCGCAAGAAGTACGGTACAGACGAGAACTTTGACGTTATTATTAACGTTGACAAGGGAGATTTAGAAATCTGGAGAAACAGAATCATTGTTGAAGATGCTGAATTTGAAGAGGAGAACAGTGAGATTAGCCTTTCAGATGCACTGAAGATTGAAGCAGATTTTGAAGTAGGAGAAGAGGTTTCTGATGAGATGAAATTGATGGACTTTGGACGTAGAGGAATCTTGTCTATGCGCCAGCATCTTGCATCGAAGTTGATGGAATTGGAGAAAGATGGTATCTTTAAGGAGTACAAAGATAGAATCGGATCCATTGTTGCGGGTGAAGTTCACCAGATTTGGAAGCGTGAGATTTTGGTGTTGGACGACGAAGGGAACGAGTTGGTTTTACCAAAAACAGAGCAAATTCCATCTGATTTCTTCAAAAAAGGAGACACAGTTAGAGCTGTTGTTGCCAAAGTGGAAATGCGGAATAACAACCCGGTAATTGTTCTTTCTAGAACTGCTCCCGATTTCTTGGAGCGGTTATTTGAACAAGAAGTACCAGAAGTATTCGATGGCTTAATCACCATTAAGAAAATTGTACGTGAACCAGGAGAAAGAGCGAAAGTAGCGGTAGAAAGTTACGACGACAGAATTGATCCTGTTGGAGCTTGTGTTGGGATGAAAGGTTCTCGTATCCACGGAATTGTTCGCGAATTGCGCAATGAAAACATTGATGTAATTAACTTTACAACCAATGTTCAGTTGTATGTTACAAGATCTTTAAGTCCAGCAAAGCTTAGTTCTTTGGAGGTCGATGAGGAAAACAAACGTGTTGCGGTTTATTTGAAGCCGGATCAGGTGAGTTTAGCCATTGGTAAGGGTGGACATAATATAAAATTGGCAAGTAAACTTACAGGTTACGAAATCGATGTTTATCGGGAAGCCGATGCGAACGATGATGTTGACTTGGAAGAATTT
Organism: Luteibaculaceae bacterium; assembly: GCA_047618705.1. Taxonomy (GTDB): domain Bacteria; phylum Bacteroidota; class Bacteroidia; order Flavobacteriales_D; family Luteibaculaceae; genus JBLHJD01. Next base: position 3,805 of record JBLHJD010000010.1, on the reverse strand, counting down.
GCAGATGAAATCGAAAGCTGGATTATTGACGAGCTGAAAGCCGTTGGTTGTGATTCAGCCCGTAGTGTTCTTGATTTGTCCCTCAGTGATTTGGTGAAACGGACAGACTTGGAAGAGGAAACCATAAAAGAAGTGTTTGCAGTATTACGAGATGAGTTAGAATCGTAGTAAATTGCAAAACTGAGGGGAAAGATTAAAAAAAAACAAGCAGAAAAGCTGCCTATGTCAGATTCAAAACCGGTTAGGATAAGTAAAGTTCTTAAAGATTGCAATATTGGATTGGAGTCTTTGAACGAGTTTTTGGAGAAAAACGGGAAGGAGTCGGTTAGTGGAAATTCTAAAATCGAGACGGATGTATACCGTCAGGTTGTTAGTGAATTTGCTACCGATAAAGAAGTAAAGGAAAGAGCACAAAGTGTTTCTCTTCCAAAAATGGCTCGTGAAACCGTAGCAATTGATTCTGTAATAGAATCTGAGGTGGTGAAGAAGAAAGAGGAAGAAGTTGCTGCAGCTGCAGCAGCTGAAGCTCAGAAAGCCCCTGTGGTAGAAACTCCTAAGCCAGTAGTGGTGGAAGAGAAAAAGCCAGAGCCGAAGGTAGAGGCCCCTGTTGAAACACCTGTTGAAATTCAGGCGGAGACAGTAGCTCCTAAAGCTGAAAAGCCAGTTGCCAAGGAAGAACCCAAAGCGGAAGCAAAAACTGAGGTGAAAACTGAGGTGAAAGCTGAAGTAAAGGTAGAGCTGAAGGCGGAATCTCCTAAAGCTGAAAAGCCAGTTGCCAAAGAGGAACCCAAAACAGAGGTGAAAGCCGAAGTGAAAAAGGAAGCTCCAAAAGCAGAGGAGAAAAAAGACGGTCCAAAAGTATCCGTTGTTGGTAAGGTGGATGTTTCCGAATTCAGAAAAGGAAAACGTGCCCAGATCCCAGAAGACATGAAAAACAAGTCGAAGGGAGATGTGGTAAAAGCCAATATCACAAAAACAAAAGAACAAATAGACGAAGAGTCGATCAAATCCCAAGCTCCAAAAGTTGAGGCGAAACCTGCAAAAGCAGAAAAGCCAAGAAAAGAAGAGCCTGAGATGATAAAAACTCAGTTTACTAAACTTACTGGTCCTACAGTTATTGGTAAAATCGAATTACCAGTAGACAAAAGAAGAGAGAAAAAGCCAGTGGCTTCTTCTTCGGATTCAGGAGTTGGTAAAAAGAAACGCAAGCGTAAACGCCTACCAGAACCAGGTGGAAAACCAGCTACGGGTGCACCAAATGCAGGTGGGCCTAATAGAGGTCCTGGCGGACCGCCTAATCGTGCTGCTGGACCAAACAGAGGTCCTGCTGGACCAAACAGAGGTCCAGGTGGACCGAACAGACCGGCTCCAAGAGGAGGTAGACGTGGTGAAGATAAGCCAGCGTTGGACGCCAAGGAAATCCAAAAAGAAATTAAGGACACACTTGCTCGTTTAAGTGGTTCTGGGAAATCCAAAGCAGCAAAACACCGTAGAGCAAAAAGAGATGAGCGTTCCGTTCAATCTCAAAGAGAGATCGATAGCCAAGAAGAATTGGCTAAGGTGTTGGAAGTTACCGAATATGTTACGGTAGCGGAAATGTCTAACCTGATGGATGTTCAGGTGAACGATGTTATCTCTGTATGTATGTCCCTCGGGATTTTTGCAGCAATTAACCAACGTTTGGATGCTGAAACCCTAACCATCATTGCTGATGAGTTTGGATTCCAATTAGAATTTATTTCTGCCGATACTCAAGACACGGAAGCAGATATGGATATCGCGGATGCCGAGGAAGATTTATTACCTCGGGCTCCAATTGTTACCGTAATGGGTCACGTTGACCACGGTAAAACATCTTTACTAGATCATATCCGTAACGAAAACGTTATTGGTGGTGAAGCCGGAGGGATTACACAGCACATCGGTGCTTATAACGTAACCCTTAAGGATGGGAAGCAAATTGCCTTCCTTGATACACCTGGTCACGAAGCCTTTACGGCGATGCGTGCTCGTGGTGCTCAAGTAACGGATCTTGCCATCATTGTAATTGCTGCAGATGATGCAGTGATGCCACAAACCAAAGAAGCCATTAACCACGCACAAGCTGCTGGGGTTCCAATGATCTTCGCCATTAACAAAATTGATAAACCAGGTGCAAATCCAGATAGGGTAAGAGAACAACTTTCTGCCATGAATATCTTGGTGGAAGACTGGGGTGGTAAACACCAATGTCAAGAAGTTTCAGCGAAATCTGGTTTGCAGGTAGACCTATTGTTAGAAAAAGTGCTTCTTGAAGCAGAGCTTTTAGAGCTTAAAGCAAACCCGAACAGACATGCTCAAGGTACCGTTATTGAAAGTGCCTTAGATAAAGGTCGTGGTTTTGTAACATCAATGATGGTGCAAAAAGGGCAGCTTAAAATTGGAGATATGTTGTTGGCGGGATGTCATGCTGGTAAAGTAAAAGCCATCATGAACGAACGAAACAAACCAATTGATGTGGCTGGGCCAAGTACACCAGTTACCATCCTTGGATTAAGTGGTGCACCAAATGCGGGTGATACCTTTACAGTAATGACAGACGAGCGGGAAGCTAAAGCCATCGCAACAAAACGTCTGCAGTTGCAACGTGAACAAGGTATCCGTGCTCAGAAGCACATTACACTTGATGAAATTGGACGCCGTTTGGCTATCGGAGACTTTAAGGAACTTAACATCATCATTAAAGGTGATGTTGATGGATCTATTGAAGCGTTATCAGATAGTTTAATGAAACTTTCAACTGAGGCAATTCAGGTGAATATTATCCACAAAGCAGTAGGACCTATTACAGAATCAGATGTTCTTTTGGCATCAGCTTCAGACGCTATTATTGTTGGTTTCCAAGTAAGACCAGTAGCAACAGCTCGTAAATTGGCTGAGAAAGAAAGTATTGAGATTCGCTTGTACTCTGTAATCTACAAAGCCATTGAGGAAATCAGAGATGCAATGGAGGGAATGCTTTCTCCAGATATCGAAGAGCGAATTATTGGTAACATTGAGATTAGAGAAACCTTTAAAATATCTAAGGTTGGTACCATTGCAGGTTGTTTTGTAACTGACGGTAAAATTATGCGGAACAGTAAAATCCGCCTGATACGTGAGAGCATTGTAGTCTACGAAGGAAACCTTGGAGCACTTAAGCGTTTTAAAGACGATGTAAAAGAAGTGAAAAAAGGATACGAATGTGGTCTCTCCATCGATAAGTTCAACGACATGAAAGAAGGAGATGTTATTGAAGTGTACGAAGAAGTAGAAGTGAAGAAGACCTTGTAAGGTCCTTTAAATACAGGTGCTAAAGCCCGCGAACCAATTGGTTCGCGGGCTTTAACATTTTACTCTTTTCTTATCGTAATTCACATTATCGTCATGAATAGATGGCTTAACGATTATCAGCATGGAACCGTCGTTGAGAATCTCTTGGAACCAATATTTATGTTAGTTTTAAGTACTTGGAGCTCTAGCTCCTCCCATTTGAGAACATGTATTTATACCTCCACATATCAGTTAAAGGCCTCCTTACTGCCCTCCTCCTAGGACTTAGTATGTTCGCTATCGGTCAAAAAAATATTGGCCCTAACTTTCTAGTATATAAACAATCCGACTCGCTGAATATTCAAGAGTTTAAAGGGGAACAGCTTCTTGCTAACCCCAACTCTGCAGATAGCGCGCTTAATTCCAATTGGGTGCAATTCCGCTTGGCTAATGCAACTGAAGCGGCATTCGGAACTAATATGGTAGGCGGACTCCTCCAAGGGACAATTCCGTA
>JBLHJD010000009.1:0-30550 GCA_047618705.1 Luteibaculaceae bacterium | reverse complement strand
AAAAACACCAAAATTGGCGCGAATTGCTCCTTTTTCTCAGGAGCTCAAATTTACCCAGAAACAATCATAGGAAACAATTGCACCATCCATTCAGGAACCATTATTGGTGCTGACGGGTTTGGTTTTGCTCCAAGCAATTCCGAGGGATATAAAAAAGTGCCTCAAATAGGGAATGTAATCCTAGAAGATGACGTGGAAATAGGTGCAAATTCCTGTGTAGACAGAGCTACTTTAGGCTCTACTATTATCCGCAAAGGGGTTAAACTCGATAACCTTGTACAGATTGCTCATAATGTTGAGATTGGAGCTCACACGGTAATTGCCGCCCAAACTGGAGTTGCTGGATCCACGAAAATTGGCGAAAACTGCATGATTGGTGGTCAGGTTGGAATTAATGGCCACATCACAATTGCAGATGGCTGTAAAATTGCTGCCCAAGCTGGAGTAACAACCACAATTAAAGAAAAAAACAGTGTAGTACAAGGATCTCCGGCCATGCCGATTGGTGATTTTAAGCGGAGTTATGTTTTATTTAAAGGATTGCCACAAATGCGGGCGAGCCTTCAGAAAATTGAAAAAAAATTGACCGAAATATTTGAAAACCTGGCCCATGAGTAATAAACAAAAAACATTGAAAGCGGAATTCGCTCTAAGTGGTATTGGCCTTCACACCGGGGAGCGCGTAAACTTAAAAGTTTTACCTGCCAAAGAAAATTTCGGATACAAATTTCAACTCATCGGAGTAGAAGGTGAACCTATCATCCCTGCAGATGCAGATCTTGTAACAACGACAACACGCGGTACCACCATTGAAAAAAATGGTGCTGCTGTTCACACTACTGAACACCTACTAGCAGCCCTTTATGCAATGGGAGTGGACAATGCTCTTATTCAACTTGAAGGTGGATCCGAAATACCAATCATGGACGGGAGTTCATTTGCCTTTGTAGAAGCCATTAAATCTGTTGGAATCGAAGAACAAAATGCGGAAATCGACTATTTTGTTTTGGATGAAAACATTTCCTTTGAAGACCCTGTAAAAGGGGTAGAGATGTTGGCTGTGCCAACACCCGGCGGAGAATACCGCATTACGGTAATGGTGGATTACAACAGTCGAGTACTTGGAACACAGCATGCCTCCATGTATAACCTGTCCGAATTTGAGGACAATTTTGCCCGTTGCCGAACTTTTTGTTTTCTAAAAGAGGTTGAATTTTTGGCTGAAAACGGTCTAATTAAAGGGGGAGACATTGAAAACGCCGTGGTTTTAGTTGAGCGTTCAGATGTAACCCAAGAAGAGTTGAACACCTTGGCGAAAAAACTAGGGAAAGAAAACATGACCCTTAAAGTGGATAGCCGCGGTGTATTGAACAACACACCACTTCACTTCGACAATGAACCTGCGCGCCACAAATTGCTTGATATTATTGGTGATTTAGCCTTGGTAGGAAAACGGATTAAAGGACACATCCTTGCGGCTAGACCTGGTCATGCTGGAAACGTTGATTTTGCGCGTCTCTTGAAACAAAAAATCAAAGAAGCCAAAACCAAACCAAGGAAATTCGACCTTACTAAAGATCCGGTTTACGACATCAACCAAATTGCAGAAATATTGCCTCACCGCTACCCTTTCTTATTGGTGGATAAAATCATGGAAATTTCGGACAACGGAATTGTTGGTCTGAAAAACGTGACATTAAACGAGCCTTATTTTACAGGTCACTTCCCCAATAACCCAGTAATGCCAGGTGTATTACAAGTAGAGGCTATGGCTCAATGTGGTGGAGTTTTTGCCTTAAATCAGGTGGATGAGCCGGAAAAATACAGCACCTATTTCATGAAAATTGATGCGGTTAAGTTTAAACGGAAGGTTATCCCTGGTGATACTTTGGTCTTTGACTTAAAGTTAATTTCTCCTATCCGCAGAGGAATTGTTCATATGAAAGGTGTAGCTTACGCCAATGGAATGGTGGCCAGCGAAGCAGAAATGGTGGCACAAGTAATAAAAGACAAAGAATGATTCACCCTTTAGCATACGTTGATCCAAAAGCACAAATTGGAGAAAACGTTACAATAGAGCCTTTTGCATATGTAGCTGGTGATGTTACAATAGGAGATAACACTTGGATAGGACCCCATGCATCTGTCATGGACAAAACAATCCTTGGAAAAGGATGTCGGATTTTTCCAGGCGCAGTGATAGGAGCCGTACCACAAGATTTGAAATTTGATGGAGAAGCGTCCACCGTGGAAATTGGAGATAACACGACCATTCGCGAATGTGTTACCATCAACAGAGGTACTGCCGACCGCATGAAAACAAAAATCGGTAGTAATTGCCTTCTAATGGCGTATGTGCACGTTGCTCACGACACCTTTGTTGGAAACAACTGCATCATTGCCAATTCCGTGAATTTAGCCGGACATATTACCATCGATGATTTTGTAATTATTGAAGGAACGGCGGCCGTTCAGCAATTTATTCACATTGGAGCCCACAGCTTTATTGCCGGTGGTTCCTTAGTAAGGAAAAACGTCCCTCCGTATATTAAGGTTGCAAGAGAACCCCTTTCCTACATTGGAATTAATGGCGTTGGACTTAAAAGAAGAGGTTTTTCTGAAGAGGTAATTTCAGAAATAGAACACATCTACAAAACCATATTTATCCACAACCAGAATGTTTCGAAGGCCTTGGACGAACTAGAAACATCAAACCCAAGTGAAACAAGAAAAGATATCATGGCTTTTATCCGCAACTCGGATAAAGGAATAGTTAAAGGAGCATAATGATTCTTAAGGCTGAAAAGCTCGGGATGCGCTTTGGGAAATCGTGGGTTTTTAAAAACCTCGATTTCCAAATCAACCCGGGAGACAGGAAGGCAATTCTCGGAAGAAACGGGTCCGGAAAATCCACTTTCTTAAAGGTGTTAGCCGGTTTTTCCCGAGCAACTAAAGGCACCATAAAATGGAACAACAACACGCCTATCTCTTTTGGTTTCTGCGCTCCCTATTATGACCTTTACGAGGACCTCACCCTTGAACAACTTTGGGACTTACACTCCAAAATAAGCGATTTTACGCTTCCCCTTTCTGATCTTCTCGACAAAACGTGGTTATCCCAAAAGGAAAATTCAGAATACAATTCGCTCAGTTCGGGGATGAAACAACGCTTTAAATTGGGCTTAGCCCTGTTCGGAAATGAGGAGCTTATATTTTTGGATGAGCCAACCAGCAACCTGGACAAAGAAGGGAAAGACTGGTACCACGGCATCTTGAACGACATTCCCATATCCAAATCGGTGGTGATAGCCACCAACGAACCCCATATCGACCTTAATACAAGCTTCGAAACCCTCGAAATTGCATCCTTCAAAAACCAGTAATTTTCTTTTCTTTGTAACTTCAATTGAATAAAAATGGCAAATACATCAGATATCAAAAACGGGTTGTGCATGCGCTACAACCACGATATATTTTCTGTAACCGAGTTCTTGCATGTAAAACCAGGAAAGGGAGCAGCTTTTGTTAGGACTAAACTGAAAAGTTTAACGACCGGAAAAGTAATAGACAACACCTTTAATGCAGGGGTGAAAATTGATGCTGTTCGGGTTGAACGCAGAAATTACCAGTATTTGTACAACGATGACTCTGGTTTCCATTTTATGAACCAAGATGATTTCGAACAAATTTTCTTAGACGGAAAAATCATTAACAACTCAGACTTGCTTAAAGAAGGAGATGTGGTTGAAATTTTGTTTAATGCCGAGGACGAAAGCCCACTAACGTGTGACCTTCCTTCCAAAGTAGAGTTAGAAATCACCTATACAGAACCTGGGGTTAAAGGGGATACGGCTACCAACTCACTAAAGCCTGCTACCGTTGAAACTGGAGCTGAAATTCGCGTTCCTTTATTCATCAACAATGGGGATGTTGTTCGGGTTGACACAAAGAACAGAGCTTATATTGAGCGCGTAAAAAAATAATTCCAATTTTCGGAATAAAAAAAGGCCAATCGAAATTAATCGATTGGCCTTTTTTATTGCGTAATATTTGATCTACGCCGTGTATTCAGCATCCTCATCAGTCCGCTTTTTACCGTACAAATCCAGCACTAACAGGCTGGCGGTAAAAGTCCAAAAAGGCACCGACAATTTATCCGTATCCAAGTAATTGTTTAAAATTCCGTGCAGGTAATAGGTGATTAAGCCTAAGGCTAAACTCAGTGCGAGGCACCTCAAAGCATTACTTTCTAGGGAATGATACAACGGTAATCCATACCACAGCGTCACAATCACCAACGCTAATACCAACAAGCTACCAATAAATCCCGTTTCAGCCAAAGGCCCGAGGTATTCGCTGTGGGCATTTCCTCCATCACTGGTATTGGTACTAATAATGGTTAAATCCTTAGAGCTTTGGAAAGGCGCATATTTGAACATATAGGTTCCCGGACCAAAACCAAAGAAGGGTTTTTCCATCCACATGCGCACCGCCGAATTCCAGCGATTTAATCGTTCCAGATTGGAGGCATCCGAACTTACATTAGAAATGGATTCTACATGCTCCGATAAATTACTGGATGAATCTTGCTTATTTTTCTCAAGGCGATCCCACAATACATCTTGGTACAATAGGAATACCCCTAAAAAGGCAACAATCCCCATCATAACAACGGAGAACTTAATCCTAAAAACGACTAAAGTAAGAACCCCTACAGCACCCAATATACTTACCCAAGCTGCCCGGGTATAAGAAAAAACCACGGCGATCAATAATATCCCGAGGGCTGTAAAAGCCAAATTTTGAAATAAAACACGTTTTCGATAATAATAAATGAGCCCAACAACAGCCGGAATGTACATCGCCAATACAGCCCCATAAGAGGTGTGATCCTTGTAGAACGGATACATAACCCAGTGAGCGCTTTTATCGTTGAATCCGTGTCCCGCATGGTTAACCAAAGTGTATCCAACCACAATGATTAAAGGCACCACATACAACCAAACAAAAACAGGAATTCGTTTTTGGTTTACCCGGAACATATCTGCCGATAGGTAAAACAAAGCTATAACAAACCAAAGCCTCGATATCACGAACTTTAAGGAGATCATGGGCATGGAACTGGTATACGCCGTTACACCCAGCCAAATTAGCTGCATTACAACCACAATACTAATGGGGTGCTTCAGGATTTTTAGGGCTACCGGGTTGGAATAAAACAGGCGCACCACATACAGCAGTAATAGCCCAAAAAGGATAGGCTCTGTTGGGAAGTAAAAGCCAACCCCACCTAAATCTAAATCCTCAAAATTAAAAGAAAGAGGTGTGCTAAAAATAACCACGGGAATTAACCACGAGGGTTTAAGTATGGCAACAAAAACGAGAATCAAAACAACCGGGAGTATGTTCAGATACAAGACTTCATTGGCCAAGAAAAGGGTATTAAGCAGAATAAAAAGGCTGATCCCTATTTCTGGAAAATATTTTTTGAGTGTTTGAATCATTTGCTAAAACGCCCTCTTACCATAAAAAAGACAATTAACATTAACTCCGTTGCAAAAACAGCCGTAAACAAAATCAACCAACGAACTGGGTATGCTTTTTTATCTGGAGCTTCTGGACTAACGACTGCATTTATATATGTCAACTCTTTTCTGGCGTCATTGATTGCTCTTTGGTAGGACGAATAAATTTCTGCATAATATTCATTCGCAAATTCAGAGATCTCAACAAGGCGTTTTAATTCCCCCCCATGAGTTCCCAAATTTTCCAACATCGTTTCGGCCTTCTTTAGGGCATTTCCACCTCTCCCGTTGGCCAACATTTTCATGTATCCTTCGGTCACTTCTTGGGTTTGTTTTTCATAATCCAACAAGCCTTTTTCGGTTCGCAAAACATACAACTGCGTCTCCAGGGAATCTAAATCTGCCTTTTGTTCAGCAACATAGCGCTCAAACATACTCACAACCTCCGTTGACTTGGCTCTGTGCAAAGACCTGATTTTAAGGTTCACCTGCTCCATTATTTCCTGAACAATCAATTTTGCGGTATCCGGGCTCATATCCATTACAGAAATTTCAACCGCCTCATATCTCGTTTTCTGAATCCGAACTTTATCCTGATACTCCAAGATTAGACTATTCCTCCAGGATTTTGATGTGGAATCGATTTCGTACCTCCGAATCAAATCGAATTTTGCAACAACCGCATTTCGGATATCGTTACTTTCAAAAAACTGAAGTAATTGCTCTGTTTCCGATTCATCGGAATATGGAGCAATATTGGACGGATAAACGATGGCTTCACTCTTGTACAGTGGGGTAATAAATTGCGGCATTGAAGCAACAAAAGCTAAAACTCCAGCAATTAATCCAAATACTAAAAAGTGGGTGAATTTTTTCCGGATGATTTCCAGAATAATAACGAATGAAAAGTCGTTTTGCATCTTACTCAATCTTTGAACGCAAAGAAAAGGAAAATAGGCGGATGTAGCTTAGATTTTTTCGCCCTCATTTTCATCCTTAAACAGATGAATTAGACTCTTGAGATGCACCATTTTACTAGCAAAGACCAAAATCAGAGCTATAACCAGACCTGAAGTTAAGCCCCAAAAGGATTGATTCCAACTAAAAACCAACCAAAAAATCAATGGGCAGACAAGTACAAACAAACATTGGAGAATGGTGGCTCGCATCGGGATTTCAAACCCAAAATACGTGTGACATAATACCATTTGGAAAACAGCAGTTCCTATTTGGGTTACCGCTGTGGCAATCACGGCCCCCATAGCTCCCATCCTCGGAATCATCCATAAGTTAAGGCCAACATTCACAACAACTCCAACCAAGGCCATTTTATTGAGTGTTCCCAAATTCCCATTTGCGGTTAGTAAAGTCCCAAAAACATAAGTAGTAGACATTCCCATAAAGGCCCACATCAATCCTTTCAAAATATTTGCATCTTCCAATCCGGCGTCCGGATACAAAAAACCAATAATTAAATCCCCAAAAAAATAGGCAGCCCCTATAGCTATCCACGCTCCTGAAAAAAGGACCCGAAATGCAATTCCAGCAATGGCTTGAACACGCTTTTTATCTGCAATCATTTTGGAAAAAAGGGGCAACAATAATCCAGCAAATAAAAAGGCCACCATATTGAGTGCTTCGAGCAAACGAAAACTCCGAGCATATACCCCAGATTCATGCGCTCCAAAATCGCACAAACGTTCTATCATTACCGCGTCAGTCCTGGTATACAAAGTCATTAGTAGCACTAAAATAGCAAAAGGAAAACTCTTTTTCAGGACCACTAACTTAAACGGCAAGTGCCACGCTTTCTTCAAGCCTTTTGCTTTCCGACTCACAACAACCAATAAAATTATTGCACTAATAAGGTACGCTCCCGTCTGGACTCCAATAAACTGTTCTATGCTCAAATCACCCGTTAAAAAGGGAAAAAATAGAACAACCGCCATCCCTAAAGTCATTAGCAAACGATCCAACACACTAAAAATAGCGTCCAATTTGAACATCAATAAGCCACTAATATTAGACCTCAAATACAGGATTAATAAACTCAGAAATTGATTAAACGCTAACCAGCAAATCAACTTTAGTTGGTTGGGAGAATAATCGAGTAACAACCCCATTAAAAGGCAAAACAAGAGGTAAAAAGCCCCCATAATAAACCGAAGGGAAAGGATTTTGGGGTGGTGCTTGGAAAGTAGCGCGTTGTTTTGGGCTATGTTTCTGTTGTTAAAATTAGTGATCCCAATATCCAAAAGAATGTTCCACAAAAAAGTGAAATTGAGTAGGGCAAAATATTCCCCATACACCTCGGGTCCAAGCTCATTTTGAACGCGAAGATCAATGAAGAAAATCCAAATGGGTTTAATTAATAAATTCAACCCTAAGATTATTCCTAAACCAGAAACAAATTTCTTAAACATGGCTCCGAAAGTCTTTGCAAAGAAAAGGAAAGCTATACCGCTTAAACAATTATATTCGTGCCTTTATTTTTCTCCATATTGAAAATAGCTGTAAATACTCGTTTGTTATTAAAAGGAAAGCTAGAAGGGATCGGTTGGTTCAGTCATGAGACCTTGCAGCGCCTTGTAGAAAAACATCCCGATTGGGAGTTTCACTTCTTTTTTGACCGAAAACCAGACAAGGCATTTATTTATGGGGATAATGTTCAGGCACATATTGTAAAACCTCAAGCAAGACATCCTTTCCTCTACTACCTTTGGTTCCAATTTTCCGTTAAAAAAAGATTAAAGCAACTTAAGCCGGACGTGTTTTTGAGTCCAGACGGTTTCAGTGTTTTAAATGCTCCGTGCCCAACCATACCGGTTATACACGATTTAAATTTCGAAACTCACCCCGAAATTTTACCGACTTTAACCAGTAAATATTACCGGTACTTTTTCCCGAAATTTGCGAAACACGCGTGCCGGATAGCCACGGTTAGCCAATATTCGAAAAAAGATATTCAAGAAAAATATGGCATTTCCGCCTCCAAAATTGATGTCGTTTACAATGGTGTAAACCCTCTCTTCTCTCCCATTTCGGATGAACGAAAAACACAAGTGAAGGAACGTTATTGCCGGGGTAAAGAATTTGCTGTTTACGTGGGAGCTTTGAATCCCCGAAAAAATCTGAGCAGACTTCTACGCGCTTTTGATCAATACATTTCGGAAAGCAGTTCCCAATTGCGCCTGCTAATTGTTGGTGATAAAATGCATTGGACTGCAGATATGGAGAAGGCTTACCAAAGCCTAGAAAACCCGAACAACATTACCTTTACAGGCCGATTATCCAACAACGAACTTTCGCTCGTATTAGGAGCCGCCAAATTCCTGGCTTACCCTTCCTTATTCGAAGGATTTGGAGTTCCTATTATTGAGGCCATGAGCGCCAACGTGCCGGTTCTTACTTCACACACCTCGTGCATGCCAGAAATATCTGGAGAAGCGGCCTATTTAATTGACCCTTTTTCTGAGGCTGAAATAAAGGATGCAATTGCTGACTTAGATACCAACGAAAAATTAAGGAACGAGCTAATTACCAAGGGGAAAGAAAATGCGGCGCAGTTTTCATGGGATTTAACCACCCAAAAATTAGAAAATTCCATTCTTAATTGCATTGCAAAAAATGGAAGCACTTAGATTTTGGGAAGGCCCGGAAATAACAATAGGCTGCGACGAAGCCGGTAGAGGCTGCTTGGCTGGCCCAGTAACCGCCGCTGCCGTAATTCTTCCACGCAGTTTCTTCCATCCAAAACTCAATGACTCCAAAAAACTTTCCGAAAAAATGCGGCTTGAACTGCGGGAAGTTATCCTGCAAGAAGCCATTGCCTGGCATGTAGCCCATGTCTTCCCTGAAGAAATCGACAAAATCAACATCCTAAATGCCTCTTTCCTAGCCATGCACCGGTGTTTGGATAAAATAGAAAACCCATATGACCTCATTTTGGTAGATGGAAATCGATTTAACCCGTATCCCAATAAGTATCACCAATGCATAATAAAGGGCGATGGAAAATATTTAGACATAGCAGCAGCATCTATTTTGGCGAAAACTTCCAGGGATGCTTACATGCAAGAACTAGCCTTACAAAACCCTGATTATCAATGGAATAAAAACAAAGGATACCCCACAAAAGATCACCGTTTAGCCATCCGAAAAGTGGGTCCCTGCGAACATCATCGAAAATCATTCACACTTCTTCCACCAAAATTGGAATTACCCTCTTAAATTTACCCAAGAATTGGGTAGCTATGAAAAAACAATTGATTTCCCTCGGGGTAATTATAATCTTAATTTTAATATCTGGAATTTGGTTCGGAAGCCAAGATAAATCACAGGTAGAAAAAGATGCTTTTTCGGCTATAGTGCCCAACACGCCCCTATTTATTACCATTAAGGATTTACCTGATTTTTACAACAAAACAACTTCGGGTAACCCTTTATTTGACGATGCCAAGGCCCTTTTCCCTAAAACCCGCCTTTTTCCGGGAGGAAATGATAGCATTACTCCTGGCTTAAAATACCTCCAAAAGTTAAGTGGAAACAATGGCGGTGTCCTAGCATTGCAAACTTCCGGCGCCAATAAACTCGATTTCATTTTAATCTTGGACAACCAAGAGACGGTGGACATCGAAGAATTTAATTCCTTTTTCAACTCATCCTCCCGCTTCAAAAAAGGCGATTTGAAAAGTTATGAAGGCATAAAAATTCAACAAGTCCAATTCGACTCTTTATCTTCTTTCATCAGTTTTCCTGATGGACTTTTCCTTTGGTCAGAATCTGAAATATTAATTCAAAACGCAATCCGACACCTGCAATCCGGAGAAAATGCTTGGGAAATTCCCAGCTTTAAAAAGCTACAGAAAACCAATGGAGCCTTTGCTGATGCCAATATTTACATCCACCCCAACAGTGTTTTTTCGGAACTTGATTTCCCGCTAAGCAAGCTTGGAAAACAAAAGCACTTTTGGTCCAAAAATTATGCAGAGTTAATTTCTGCTGATCTAACTATCCGCCCCAATGAATTACTGTGGAATGGATTTGCGTATGCAACTGACTCAACAGCCTACTTTCTGAACACGTTCAAAGGACAAAAGCCAAGGTCTCAACAATTCTTAAACCTTATCCCCTCAAGTGCTGTTTACTTTTCTTATTATGGTTTTTCTGCACCGCATTTGTACCTCAGCAAACTGCAGGATCACACAAAGCACTTGAACAAAGGCTTCCCCTTTGAAAAATGGCTTATCGATTGGAAAGAAAATGACAAAAGACCACCCCTTGAGTCTATAAAAACTTGGCTCGGAAAGGAGTGGACTGCATACTGTACGAATCCAGGGAAGGAAGAAATCAACAAACACTTCTTTGCCATTATAGAATTGGAGGACCCCACCGAATTTAAAAAATGGTCCGAGAAACATTGCGTTCCCTCCAGCCCTTTAAATGGAAAGAACGACCTCGTATTAAAATTTAAACTTGATCATTTCCTTTTCCACATTTTTGGAGAATCCTTCTCAGCCTTTAAAAGCCCTTACGTACTCGTTAAGGAAAATCACTTATATGTATTCAATGACCGAACAGAAATGTTGCGGACTCAAGCTTCACTTAATGCGGGAATAATCATTGAAGAATCCCCTACTTTCCAAAGCTTCCAAAATAACATCTCCAGCCAGTCCAACCTTTTGGTGTATGTCCATCCTTCCGGAAGTCCCGATTTTTTACTTCCGTATTTTAATGATCAAGCTAAAAATCGCATACGGTCTGCAGAGGAGAATATAAAAAACATGGAATCTATCGGGTACCAGTTTAGCTTTTCCAAAAATGAGTTGTACTATTTCAATGCCTTCATCCGACACAATCCATTCAAAAGCAATCAACCCTTTGCCCTTTGGGAAAAAAACCTAGACACCACCCTTGTTTGGGGACCCCACTATTTCAACAACCACTACTCTGGCAACAAGGAGATTTTGGTACAAACCGCCAACAATGAATTAATCCTTTTTGGAACAACAGGTAAAGAGTTGTGGCGCCAAACATTAAAAGGAAAAATAATTTCAGATGCACACATTGTTGATGGTTACAAGAATGCCAAATACCAACTTTTAGTGCACACCGAAGACCATTTATATCTAATTGACCGCCTCGGAAGAATGGTGGAAAACTCGCCTACTATTTTGCCTAGTAAAGCTACAGGATCGGCGGGCGTATTTGATTACGACGATCAGAAAGATTACCGGATAGTAGTACCAACCAAAAACGGCTTATATAATCTAGATCTTTTCGGAAAAAAAGTAGATGGGTGGCAAACCAAAACAATTAAAGAAGCTATTTACGATCAGCCCCAGCATTTACGGATCAGAAAACGCGATTATATTTTGGTGATCGGGAATTCTGGAATGCCTTATTTATTGAGTAGAAAAGGTGACATCCGTCAAAGCACAGAATTTGAAATACTTGACTTTGAACCCAACACCCGCTTTGATGTCTTTTATGGAAAAACGGCCTTAGAGTCTGGCATTACTTACCAAGATAAAAATGGCCTTTTGCGAAATCACAAATTTAACGGGCGCAATGACCTGATTCATTCTGAAAAGGTGGATAAAAACTGGGTAATCTCAGACTTCAATAAAGACGGCAAACCCGATTATATTTTCACCAAAGAAAATGGTGTTTACGTGAAATCGTCCGGAATGGAATTGAAAAAAATAATTTCCATAGACCCTCTTGACCGCTTGAACCCGAACCTAATTCAAACAGGAAAGGAATGGAATCTGGCTGTAATTTCTTCGGAAAAAAGCAAGATTGAATTTTTCACCCTCGACGGAAAAAGTCTGGAAGCTCCTCCATTAATGGGGTTTAGTTCATTTAAACCAACCGAACTATTCAGTACTGGTGGCGTTGGATTTGTAACTACAAACCCAGGAAACAAACTTTCCACCTACGTTTTGAATTAGAAGAATTCATTTCCTTTAATTTTTGTAATTTGATCAAAATTCATCCAATGAAAAGTCTCTTTTATCTGCGATTACTTATCCTTGGAGTAGTAATATTATCCTTTGGATGCCTTAAAGATTTCGAAAAAATTAATATTAATGGAGTGCAGCCAACGCTAGCCCTTCCTATCATTAATTCGAAGCTTGGGGTTTACCATATTTTAGCGCGAGATGACAGCTCCCAATTAGTACAGCCAACTGATGATGGGGAATTAGCCTTGGTTTACAACACCTCCTTTTCCGGCCCAAACTCGGCTGTTTTCAGTTTTCCAGATATTGTATTTAGTGAGTCCTTTTCATTCGAACACCCGGGAAACGACATTCGCATTGATAGTTCAATTGATTACCGTACCGAAGTGGTTCAGGAAATCAATATTCCAGCTCCCAAACTTAGTTCCGCTGTACTGGAAAGTGGAACATTTAGAGTTACCATTTTTAACTCCTTTAAGAATGCAAGGCTATTACTCGAGTTTCCAGGAATAATTACCGCTGATAATGCACGGGTAAGCATAGACAAGGACCTTGCAATTGGTGAAACCTCCATACCTATAAGCTTAAAAAACGCATCTATAGATTTCTCCTTAAATGGCCAAGAAGTCAACACCATTAGAGCCAACATGCAGCTTATTATTGACTATGATGAGCAATACAGCCAACCTACTCAGGAGCGGATCGAATTCAGTTTCGATTTCTCGGATTTGGAATTTGAAACGCTGGAAGGAAATTTCGGCGGATTAGCGCTTTTTGAAATCAGTGACTCTATATTATTGAACCTTTTTAAATCATCCCAAGAAGGGGAGTTAGGTCTTGCTGACCCTCGTATCCGTATTAGTTCTCATTCCAATATCGGTTTACCCATTTCACTTGCCTTCAATGAGCTTTCTACCGTGGATTCAGAAAACAACACCCGAAATGAATTGAATTTTGGAAAAACATCCCATCCATTTGTTTTACCCCATCCTCAAAACCAAGGAAATACTGCTGATGGAGAGGTCATTATCGACCACAACAACAGCAATATCGATGAGCTTTTGGTTCCGAAAAACCAAACATTCTTTGTCGATTTTGCCATGAAAATTGATTCATCAACAAGTGATGTAAAAGATTTCCTTCAAAAGGACGCTAGTTTTGAAATGGATATTGATTTTGAATTGCCCCTTGCCGGATATGCAAATAATTGGAAAATGGTGGACACCATGGATTTTAGCTTATCCTTTAAACAAGAACTATTAACCTCTCTTGATTTCAAAATCATTATTAACAATGGTTTCCCCATTGGATCCGACCTCCAGATTTATTTTCTGGATGACAACTACACTGTGATAGACTCCTTAATTGATGAGGATAAACAATTTATTGTTCCCGCCAAAACTAACCAGGAAGGAAGAGTAATTGAGTTTTCCCCAACCGTAAATGTTGTAAGACTGCCAAAAGAACGGGCTGAAAATGTGTTTAGAAGTAGCTACATTATATTGGAAGCAACAATAGAAACTTTCAATGGCCCACAGCAACAAATCATTCGGTTTTACGACGATTATTTTATTGAAATAAAAGTAGGCGTCTTAGGAAAATTTCAAATTGAGATATAATGAGGTTTATAAAAAGTCCCCTATTCTTATTCGTACTTTTTAACTTTTCCGTCCTTGTTTCCCAAGCTCAGATCGGCGGGACAATGAACACTATGTCTGAATTGTTCCAGGCAGGCTATACCAACCCAGCAAAGGTTCCTTCCAGTGCCATTCACCTTGGACTTCCGGTGGCTTCTGGTTTTGCTTCCTCCATTATTAACACTGGTTTTAGCTATTACGGCCTCCCCAAAAAAGGAGACAAAAAAACCATTAATCGTTTCCTCAATAAATTGGGCGGAATAAACTATTTCCAAATTAACTCGGAAGTGGATTTAGCCACTTTTGGAATCCGATTAAAAAAAGGATTCTTCTCCGTTACCATCCGCGAAAAACTATTATTTAGAATTACATATCCTGGAGATTTACTCAAGGTCCTTGTACAAGGAAACGGGGGTGAATTACTCGGGGAAAGAACAAATTTAGATGGCTTCGGGTTCGACATAAACCACTACAAAGAAGTTGGAATTGGTTTTGCCCAAAAATTTGGTGACCGTTTCTCTTTTGGTGCCAGAGGTAAGTTCCTTTTTGGATACGAAAACTTAAAAACCATTGAAACAAAACTGGGGCTTACAACGCTTGATGGAGAATTCGACAATTACCAAATTGAACTTGACGGGAAGGTAAATATGATCTCGTCTGGAATTAACTCCTTGGCCTCTGCACCTTCCAACTTCAATCCTTTAGATTACCTCACAGCAAGTTCCAATAAAGGTTTTGCAGTGGATTTGGGAATGGAAGTAAAGGCCACAGATTACATTACACTAAGCGCGAGTGTAATTGACCTGGGAGGGATTTTATATACTAAAGACATTCGAAATCTTAAAACAGACGACATTTCCTTCACTTTTGATGGGGTAGATGTGTTTAATTTTATCGAAAAAAAAGACACTGCAGATCAAGCTCAACAAACCATTTTGGATTCCTTAGATAATGCATTCGCTTTGGACGAGTCAAATGAAAAATACTATGCATCACTGAACGGAAAAATCTTTTTTGGTGGGGAACTCACGCTTTTCAAAAAAAATGTGATAGGAGCCTTTGCAACCTCCGAATTTATTAAAGGGAGAATAAAACCTTCTTTTTCAGGATACTACGCCACTAATCTCTTGCCCAACGTAAGGGCCACCATTAATTACTCCATTGCAAACCGAAGTGTCACCAATTTTGGAGCAGGAATAACGGCCAACATTGGATCTGGTCAGTTCTACCTTGTCACGGATAACCTCATCGGGATTACTTTCCCTGCTAGGGCCCGAACAATCGATGTCCGAGCCGGTATTAATCTTCGTTTTGGAAATGGGTTAAAACACGTGAAAGAAATAAGCAACAGAAAAGCCGAGAAGACGCTTATGATGATCGATTAAATTATCGCCTCAATTTAATTTCTTCTCCCACGGCAGGTTGCCAACTTTCAGATTCCTTTTCATTGAACTTTAGTAAGCGTTTTATTTTCACACCGTAGATCTGTGAAATATCCCGTAAATTCTCACCGGATTTTACTACGTGCACTTTTTCCTTTCCTTTTCTTCTTTTGGGTTGAATAAAAACGATCTCCCCGGCTGAAAAGGCATAGTCTTTGGAAATATCATTGTACCGCGTAATTTGCCAAGGCCCTAAACCAAGCTCTCGTGCCAAGGTCTCTACATCATCAGCCTCTTTTGCTTCTATGTATTTAATGCGGTTTGGGTGACGCTTAATTTGTCGCTGTAAAACAAACACCAAATCTTCACCCGTTTCCTCAAAATGAGGTCCCTCTTTAATAGTCGGCTCCTCCTCTTTCGGTCCTTTTGTTCGGCCCTTAAAATCTCCTTTAAGCACCATTTTATCAAAGTTGTCCAGACCTTCCTCTTCAATGATGGTTATTAGCAACTTAGGGTATTTTGGGTTGGTGGCATATCCTGCCTTTTTAAGCCCTTTTGCCCACCCTTTATAATCATCTTTTTTTAAATCGAAAAGGAAATTGTACCGCGGCTGCGATGTCAGGAAAACAGAATGATCCTCATAACTTTGATCGCCATTGCTGTATTTACGAAAACACTCCCCTTTTTCATCGTCATCATGATATACTCTGGGTCCATTCCATTTGTGGCATTTAATCCCAAAATGGTTGTTGGCTCTTTTCGTCAAATCAGAATTGCCATTCCCACTCTCCAGAATTCCTTGAGCAAGAGTTATGCTCGATGGAACGCCATGGTCCACCATGTTTTGCATGGCAACCTCTTTCCATTTATTAACATAGGGCGGGCGCCCTTGCGTAAACCCATTAGAACAAAGTCCCAAGAAAAAAAATACACTAAAAAACAGGGGAAATAATTGGGGGCGATTAAGTTGAGGCATACCTGCTTTAAATTTTCTTCAAACTTAAAGGATTATTAAGTAATTGCAGCGCAGCATTTTGGTCTTTCTTTGAAACCCGCCCAGCCCTGCACTCCACCACTATGCACTAAAACATGTCTTTCATCCTTTCCTTGTCCACCTTCAAGCCCATGACAAAAAAAATAGTAGGCCATTTTTAGCGTATAAACCGGATCCAAAATGATTCCAGTTTGATCAAAAAAATCATCGGCAAAATCCAATTGACTCTTTTCCAACTTCCCATAACCATGCCCCACATGCTGCTCTTCCAAGCAGATCTTACTGCCAAATTCTACCAAACGACAATGCAGCTCCTGATCCCCAGAAACACAAGGGTAACCGGTAATTTTCTGTGATAAAAAAGGATTTAAAGCCAGCCCACCAATCGTACCCCCCGATCCTACTCCACAGTGGAAATAAGCATCAGACCAATCCGCCAAATTAATTTTGGCATAGCCCTGAAATGGGTTTAACATCCACCCGCCTTCTCCACACCAAAAATAAGATTCGTCCACCAAGTCGGGCCGCTCAGTTTGGTAGCGCAAAGCATCAAATTCGCTCCGACTCACAAAAGTAAGATCCATTCCCCAAGCCTCGCAATCCTGCAAGGTTCTAGATAAAAAGGAAAAGTGCTTACCCGGCACAATGGCTTTGGTGCGGATTCCCATTTCTTTTCCAAAAAAGGCCAAGGCGTGGAGGTGGTTAGAGTAGGGTCCACCGCAAGATGCAATGCCTAACTTCCCTGAATCTAACCTTACTTGGTTAATGACATCTAACTTCCGCCATTTATTTCCAGAAAAAACCGGATGCAATAAATCCTCCCGCATTACAAAAAACGAGTAACTATTTCCCTTGATATTAAATGTATGCTGCTCAAATTTAGGTTCACTTATATTCATTACACAACCCTTTTGGCTAATAAATCCCCTCAGATTTACAACGCTGCTTCGCAGTTTTCGATTTCTTTTACCTTTAATACCAAACAAAGGTAATCTTCAATAATTCATTGGTACCTTTCTCAACGCAAGATTGGCATTTATTATTTACAAAAAAATTTCACCTTTGGTCCATGAGCGAAGACATGAGTAGTTTTTCCAAACAACCCAAGCTGGAGCCCGATGAATTTTATGTGAGTCCGGAGGGATACCTTGTATTTACTGAAAAATATCACCTAAAAAGAGGCTATTGCTGCCAAAATGGTTGCAAACATTGCCCCTACGGTTTCGACTCAAGTAAACGAAAAAGAAATTTCAACGCATAAGCATGACGCTAGATCAGTTTCAATCCGAAATTAAGGAAGGTATTCCATCTCAACTTCCCCTGAAGCAATCAATAAACCCAGAATTAAACCATGCCCCGAAGCGCAAGGAAATCCTGAGTCCTGAAGAGAAGATATTAGCCCTTAAAAATGCCTTACGCTATTTCCCCGCCTCTTTTCATCAAGAGTTATTGCCAGAATTTCAAGAAGAATTAAAAAACTTTGGACGTATATACATGCTGCGGTTTAAACCAAAGCACACCATGTACGCCAGACCTATCAGCGATTACCCGTGTAAGTCCTTACAAGCAGCTGCAATTATGCTCATGATCCAAAATAATTTGGACCACGCTGTAGCCCAACACCCAGATGAACTAATCACCTACGGTGGAAATGGAGCCGTTTTCCAAAACTGGGCACAATACAGACTTACCATGAAGTATTTAACTGAAATGGAGAATGACCAGACCCTGGCAATGTATAGCGGACACCCCATGGGGCTTTTCCCATCCCATACCGATGCGCCTAGAGTGGTCGTTACCAACGGAATGGTGATCCCAAATTATTCTCAACCCGATGATTGGGAAAAAATGAACGCACTCGGTGTTTCCCAGTATGGTCAAATGACTGCGGGATCTTTTATGTACATCGGACCACAAGGAATTGTTCATGGAACCACCATTACGGTTATGAATGCTGGCCGGAAAATTGATCCTACTGGTGACCTAGGCGGAAAAATATTCTTAACCGCAGGATTGGGTGGAATGTCTGGAGCTCAGCCCAAAGCTGGGAACATTGCCGGTTGTGTAACAGTGATTGCCGAAGTAAATCCAAAAGCAACAGAAACCCGCCACTCCCAAGGATGGGTAGATGAAGTATTTTACGACATTGAATCCCTTTGCACACGAGTAAAGGAAGCAACTTCAGGAAAAGAGGTTGTATCCTTGGCATACAACGGAAACGTGGTTGACATTTGGGAGGCCTTTTTGGAAAAAGATATTTACGTGGATTTAGGAAGTGACCAAACCTCCTTGCACAATCCATGGGCAGGTGGTTACTATCCGGTTGGGATTCCCTTTGAGGAAGCCAACGAAATGATGGCCAACCAGCCAGAATTATTCAAAGAAAAAATCCAAGAAACGTTGCGGCGACACGCCACGGCAATTAATGGCCACACCGCTAAAGGGACCTATTTTTTCGATTATGGAAATGCATTCCTTTTAGAAGCCTCCCGTGCTGGTGCGGATATTATGGCCGAAAATGGAATTGATTTTAAATACCCAAGTTACGTTCAGGATATCATGGGTCCCATGTGTTTTGATTATGGATTTGGTCCTTTCCGGTGGGTTTGTGCTAGCGGAAAACCAGAAGATTTACAAAAAACAGATAAGATTGCCTGCACCGTTCTGGAAGCCTTAATGGTAAATTCACCCGCCGAAATTCAACAACAAATGGCGGATAATATTCAGTGGATAAAAGGTGCTCAAGAAAATAAACTGGTAGTTGGTTCTCAAGCACGGATTTTATACGCGGATGCCGAAGGAAGAATGCGCATTGCAGAGGCCTTTAACAAAGCCATTGCCAATGGAGAAATAGGACCTGTGGTTCTTGGCCGAGACCACCACGATGTTTCTGGAACGGATTCTCCATTCAGAGAAACTTCCAATATTTATGACGGTTCCAAGTTTACTGCTGATATGGCTATCCAAAATGTAATTGGCGATAGTTTTAGAGGTGCAACCTGGGTAAGCATACACAATGGAGGTGGTGTTGGCTGGGGTGAAGTAATTAATGGTGGATTTGGAATGCTTTTGGATGGCTCAGCAGATGCAGACCGCCGATTAAAATCCATGTTACATTGGGACGTAAATAACGGAATTGCCCGAAGAAGTTGGGCCCGAAACGACGAAGCTATTTTCGCCATTAAACGAGCTATGATAGCTGAACCAAAGTTAAAAGTAACCTTACCTGAAATCGTTGACGAAAACCTTTTTAAGCATGTTTAAAAACACCAAAACCATACACAGTGGAACTCAATTATCCAACGAGGACGCCGGAGTGAACACCCCTATATTCCCGAGTACAGCGCACCGTTTTATTTCGGGTGACGACATCGGTTATCCCCGATATTTGAGTACCACCAACCAATTAGTTGTGTGTGAAAAAATGGCCGCTTTAGAGGAAACCGAAGACGCCTTGGTTTTTGGAAGTGGACTAGCTGCTATTGGTCATCCCCTCATGGCCTTGTTAGAAAAAGGTGATATCCTGTGGGTCCAAGACGACATTTATGGTGGAACCCGGAATTTCATTAAAAACCAATTAGAACCCCGTGGAATAATCACCCAATGGTTCCCCATTGGTTCTTTCCCTACAGGAGAAAATCCGAAGTTGATTTATTTTGAAACGCCAACTAATCCAGTAGTTCGGATACAGTCCATTAAAGACGTCGTAAAAAAGGCTAAAGAAGTTGGGGCTATAAGTATGGTGGACAACACCTTTGCAACCCCTATCAATCAAACCCCCGCAACTATGGGTGTTGACCTCATTGCCCATTCAGGCACCAAATACTTGGGCGGCCATAGCGACCTAATTTTTGGGGTTATTTGTGGAAGCAAAGAACTCATGGACCGCATTAAACCTATGCACATAGATATGGGAAGTTGCATTAATGGGAATACGGCTTGGATGATAGAAAGAAGTCTGAAAACCTTGGCTATCCGTATGGAAAAACACAACGAAAATGCCCAGTTTATTGCTGAACAGTTATGCGATTTGGAGTTTGCAAAAAACGTGGGTTACCCCGGTTTAAAAACGCACACTTCGCATTCCATAGCTTGTGAGCAAATGACTGGATTTTCCGGAATTGTTTCCTTTGATTTAGTGGGAGCCACCGTGGATGATTTCGCCAAAAAACTGCGCTTATTTATGCCCGCCATTTCTTTGGGTGGAATTGAAAGCTTACTGTCTATCCCGACTCGGACAAGCCACAAAAGTTTAACTCCTCAGGAACTAGACCGCATGGGCATTACCGGGCAAACATTGCGCCTTTCGGTTGGAATTGAAGACAAAAGAGACCTCATTGAAGATTTAAAAAGTGCGTTTTTCACCCTCTAATGGAATTCCTGAAAAGTAAATCTCCCTGGGAGGATCTGGTTAGCTATTCCCGGGCCTGTAAGGTCGGGAACGTCATTAGTGTTTCTGGAACAACAGCCATCGAATTAGGGGAAATAGTGGCTCCAGGAAATGCCTATAAGCAAACCCTAAAAGCCCTGGAAATAATTGAGAAGGCCATCCTCCATTTCGGCGGCGCAAAAACCAACATCACCAGAACCCGAATTTATGTCACCGACATTACCGAATGGGAAGCAGTTGGCCGAGCCCATCGCGAATTTATGGATGGGCATACACCTGCATGTACCATGGTGGAAGTGCGTAAATTAATTGACCCAAAACTGCTTGTTGAAATAGAAGCCGACGCCATTCTTTACTAAAATTTAAGATTCTTTCCGATTTGGCTTTTTAGATTGTATTTTCGTGCCGTCAAACACGAATTATGAAGATTTCTAGCAACTGGTTAAGCCAATATATTTCCACCAACAAATCACCTGACGCCGTATCGGACATCCTTACCCAAACAGGGTTAGAGGTGGAAGGACTGGAAAAGACCGAATCTATTCCGGGCGGCCTTGAAGGTATTGTTATTGGAAAGGTACTTAGTTGCGAAAAACACCCCGATGCCGATAAATTAAAAATCACCCAAGTACATATCGGGGGAGAAACCCCAACTCAGATTGTGTGTGGGGCGCCCAATGTGGCTGCCGGACAAACGGTGGTTGTTGCTACGGTTGGCTGTACCTTATACCCTGTAGAAGGAGAACCATTCAAAATCAAAAAATCCAAAATAAGAGGCGAAGTTTCCGAAGGAATGATTTGTGCGGAAGACGAAATTGGTTTGGGTGAAAGCCATGATGGAATTATGGTTCTAACTGGGGATTTTAAGCCTGGAACTCCAGCTCGTGAGGCGTTTGACTTAAAAGAAGATGTGTGTTTCGAAATCGGGTTAACACCAAACCGAACAGATGCCATGGGGCATTACGGTGTTGCACGCGATTTAAAAGCAGCTATTAATGTTGCTGACAATAGTACGCTCCAACTTACTTTCCCAAAAACAACATCCAAATTAAATACATCAAATCCTTATCCAGTAACCATTCTGGACCAGGAAGGATGCCCCCTGTATGCGGGAATAAAATTATCCAAACTGAAGGTTCAGCCTTCCCCAGAATGGATGCAAGACCAATTGAAAACCATAGGAATTCAACCAAAAAACAACGTAGTTGATATTACAAACTATGTTTTGCATGAGCTTGGAAATCCACTCCACGCTTTTGATGCCGACAAAATTGAAGGAAATAAAATTGAGGTGAAAACGTTCCCAACAGGGACAAAATTCACCACACTTGATGGGGAAGAAAGATCCCTAGACGCTGCCGATTTAGTAATTGCAGATGCCAACAAACCTATGTGTCTTGCAGGAGTTCTTGGTGGAGATTACTCAGGGGTTACCGAAAACACCACCCGTATATTTTTAGAAGCAGCGTACTTTAATCCAGTTCGGGTTCGGAAAACGGCTAAACGCCACGCCATTAACTCTGATGCCTCTTTTCGGTTTGAGCGGGGTGTTGATCCAACCGCAGTAATTACGGCCCTAGAAAGAGCGGTATACCTGCTCCAGAAATATGCAGGGGCAGACATTGAAAGTGGTATGGCTTGTGAAGGAACAACGTCCTTCCCCATGGTTGAAATAGACTACCGTTGGAAAAAAGGAAACACCCTAATTGGTGCAGATTTACCCAAAGAAAAAATCATTCAAATCCTTACTGAGTTAGAGTTTACTGTAAGCGAAAAAGACACAGAGACCTTGCACTTGCAAGTACCAAATTACCGGGTGGATGTAACGCGGGAAGTGGATGTTGCGGAAGAAGTATTGCGGATATTTGGATTTAACAACATTCCAATTCCGGAAAAACTAAATGCTAGTTTGGCTTATAGCCCTGCCTTTAATCCCGAAAAAGCACAAAACAGAATTGCAGAGATGTTGATGGGAGTTGGTTTTTCCGAAGCCATGAACAACTCATTAACCAAAAGTAGTTTGTCTTCCCTAAATCTAAAACACCTCAGTGCCGATTCAGCTGTGGAACTATCTAACCCACTAAGTAGCGAATTAGATATTATGCGCCAGAGTTTAATCCCTGGCCTACTAGATTCTATAAAACGGAATCTAAGTTTCCAACAAAGCCGTATCCATCTTTTCGAATTCGGGTCTACCTATAATCGGTATGAATCTGGTATGGTAGAGTCCAAAAAGCTATGTATCATTCAGTGTGGAACAGAAACAAACGAAGGTTGGAACGTGGCCAACCAAGACTCCAGTTTTTACTCCCTTTGGAAATCGGTTTCCTCCATTTTTATGCGCTTAGGTCTTTCGAGTCAAGTATCCCAGAAAGAGTTGAGTTCTGATTTATTCGAAGAAGGGTGTTCACTTGTTATCCGGAAAAATAAGGTGGGAAACATTGGATTGTGTAGTACTCAACTGGCAAAATCGCTAGGCGTTAAAAAACCCGTATTTGTTGCTGAATTGGATTGGGATGCAATTCTAACGATGGCAAAAACAGTAAAAACAGAATTTAGTCCACTCCCAAAATTCCCAGAAAGCAGAAGAGATCTCAGCTTACTATTAAATGTTGACACCACTTTTAGTGATCTACAAAGCTCCTTTGCAAAAGCCGATAAAAAGATCTTGAAATCCATTTCCCTTTTTGATGTGTACACCGGGAAAAACTTACCAGATGGGAAAAAGTCTTACACCCTTAGTTTTACTTTCCGGGATGAGGAAAAAACCCTCACCGATAAGGTCATGGATAAAGTAATGGGCAAAATTCAGCACCTAGCTACGTCAGAATTCCAAGCAGAATTACGCTAGTAACGCATTGACTTAGAGCTGATTGTGTTTTTGGCACGGTGATTGTCTAATCATTGGAAACAATTGTGCTATGAAAAACCTAATGTTATTACTCGCCCTGCTTCTACCAGGAATGTTATTGGCACACGGTGGAAACCACCACAGCCAAAGTAGATTCGTTTTAGAGTTGCCTTTACAAGGGTACTTCGAAGTTGTTGTTGACGGACAAGTACGGGAAGGAAGTGACCGTTTAGTGTTCACCAATTTACATCCCGGACGTCACAGCATCGAAATATTTGAAAAAATCCCATATCACGGTTACGACCTAGTATATAAGGGACAAGTAAGAACCTATGCTGGAGACCGCGTAATTGCCAATTACAGAGCAGGTCAATTGCGTTTTCCAAACCAAGGACCCAACATCAGATACAACGGGTTTGCCGATTGCCATACTGATGCAGATAGATATTATTGGATTGAACGCAACCGGGCTGGCTTAACAGTGGACTTGTATTTCCACTACCTCGGTTTGTTCCACACAGATTCCTACAGATGGAAAGCGCACCGTAATTTTGGTAACCACTACAGAAGTGCCCCTAATTACAGACAACGCTCTCAGCGTAGCTTTAAAAGTAACGAATACAAAAACCGTGTTTACCCACCACAAAACGGAAACAACAGAGGTGGAAAACACACTACCAAGCCCCGTAATAAAAATAGCAAGGGGAAAGGATATAAGCCAGGTGGAAAACTGCAAAATGGGTATAACAAAGGAAGTAAGCCCAACGGAAAATCACAAAATGGTTATAAGAAAGGACGCAAATCAAGCGGAAAAACGCAAAAAGGATATAAGCGATAAAAGAAAAAGGGACCAAGGTCCCTTTTTTTATTAAGATACTAGGACCCCATCAAACCCAATATTGGGAGCAGAGTCCAAAAAAAGCAAGCTACGGCTTCCATAACCTAAACACCACCCGCCTATTTTCCTCCATACCTTTAGGCGTAGCATTAGAAGCAACCGGCTTTGTTTCCCCATATCCCATGGTCATCATCCTTTCCTCGTCCGCACCTTTTTCAACAATCATATCCTTAACGCGCTCTGCGCGCTGTTCACTGAGAACCATGTTGTAATCATACGTTCCTGAATTATCGGTATTCCCCTCCACTACTATTTTTGCCGATGGGTATTTTTTCATGAAAGCAATTAAATTCTGGATCCGAGCTTCGGTACCAGAAAGCGTCACCAATTTATCATGGTGGAAATTAAATTGAGGAAGTATAATTTCCGAAAATTCCTTGGCCATTTTGTCTTCTTCCTTCTCACCCTCTGTATCCGTCCTCCCAATTCTATCCTTAACCCTGTTATTCAAGGAATAATAATCCACCTGACTTCTTCTTCCTGTCCGGGTAGATTTATTGCTTCTTTTTAATGGGTTAACCAATAAACCTTCTTCCATTTTTGCAATCACCTGCAAATCTCCGGGGGTAGGATCATACTCAATAACCAAACTATCCGGAACGCCCCGGTCTGGACACAACTTCAACGTTCTAATTTTGCTCTGCTCCTCTCCTTTGCCCAACTTAATACTGTAGTAGTTTTGGGATCGTGCAAACACATCCTTGAGTACCCAAGAAAAATCGAATCGCGAAAAGATATTATAATGCCCACCACCAGTAGAGTAGGCAATTGATTTCAAAAACTCGTTATCTACCTTATCTCCAAAGCCAATGGTGTATACACTCACACCATTTCTAACCGCATTCCCAATCACTTCGTTTTTTGAGGAGAAGGAGGCGTTTTCCATTCCGTCCGTCATCAGGATTACAATAGATCGCATTTTTTCGCTGGATTTTTTAGAAGCTACAATTCCGGCATTCAGGGCATCCAACAAAGCTGTTGCTCCTCCAAATTCTCCGAATGAACTCGTCCAAATTGACGCTAAAATGGTGGCCAATTTTTTCTCCAACAGAATTTCCTCAATTATTTTATCATCGTATTTATAAACGCTCACTACATCCTTACTTCCCTTAGCTTTTACAAGATTTATTGCCCCTTCCGTGAGGAGTTCAGACCTATTCCAGCCCATGGATCCACTAAAATCCAACAATACGGTGACAGCCATTGGAACCGAATCGAATGTGGACACTTCTGTAATGGAAAAATTATTGGTCTCTTTAATTTGACCATCCTTTTCCACCTCAACCAAACACCACCTCGACTTCAGCTCAGTCTTGGACGCTCCGCGATAATAGTTCCCTTCTTTATCTATTATTTGAACTTCCGTTCCATGGTTATTTCCGGAGACCACCGTTTTGAGAATCAATTCCAAGCTATCCGCCCCATCGTGTTGTTCAAAAGGGATGATGTTTTTTAAGGGTTTGTACGAAAACCCGTGGGGAATCTCAGCATCCTTCTTTATTTCATCCTCAGGGGCAAAATTAAAATCGGTCCGAAATTCCTGCAACTTTTGATGTGGAACTTCTTTTAGGGAGAAAAAAAACATGGTGTTCTCTTTGTTGCGCACAAATCCCCATTTAGAATCATGCGAAAAACCAACAAAATAGAAGTCCTTAATTAAAAACTCCTCCCCATTCTGATTTTTCCGTAATACAAACTCCTCATTGCCATTGGGCAAAGCAGAAAAAAATTGATCTTGGGTAATAACTCTTTCCAACACTTGCCTCCACTTCCCTTTTTTCCAATCTGCCGTAGAAAAATCAAATTCAAACTTGATGTCCTCCTCAAAACGGCTGTCTTCCACATTAAAAACGAGCGAGACCATTTTATCTGATGGAATACAGATTAGGTGTTCCCGGATCCAAAAAGCGGCATCATTTTCGATGTCCTTACCCTCAAAAGTGTAATTCCCTACAATCTCATCTTTGTCAATGGAATAGATATATAACTCAGACTCCTTTTGCTCAGCGTAATCCGCTAGGAACATTAAGTAACCTCCATTTGGACTTAAAGATAAAGATTCGCGCCTTATCTCTAGCTTCCCCTTTTTACTATCGCCCAAGCGTGGGTTTATGGACCGAGCTTCAATTAAATCACCAAAAACCCGAGACAATTTTCCTTTGGTTATTTTTCGTAAACTAGGGAAACCAAAACGCTGAACAGTAATACCCCCGGCAAACTCCATGGCTACATTCAGGATATTCAGATCCGTATTCAGAGACCAGCTATACACATTATCAAACCGCTTTTTTAACTTTAATCGGGAAAAGTCAAAAATTTCAATAGCATCCTCAAATTCAACCACAAAAAAATCATCCTGGGGAGAGCTAAATATTTTGGTACCATCCAAAATTTCGCTTTTAACCCGTCCCTTTGCCAAAATCCCTCCTGTTAGCCCATTGGTAATCTTGGATCCTCCAATCGGCTCCCAACCTGCAATTTTTTTCTTTTGGATTAACTTCCCCGACTGCCCATCTCGGACATACAACAGGTCTCCTGTCTTTACCAAGAAAATATTCGCATAATGAGGAAAGCAAAAGGCACTTTCTGGGTTAGTCTCCGCTATAATTTTCCGATTAATAACGTTAATAACAAAAACCCGATCAGCAAAAGCAAGGGTAATTAATCGTCCACTTGGACTTACCTGAAAGTCAATCATTTCAGACCTTTGGTGATAAAAAGATTTATCCATGACTATGGCCTGCTGCCTTACGCCATACACCTTCAATCCATATTCAAAATCGCCCGTAACGCCATGCCTTCCTTTCTGAATAACATGGGCCATGAAGTGGCCATTTTTACTGAATGCAAATCGTTCCTGCCCCGATACAGAACTGAACAACAGGAGTAAAAGAAATACTCCGCTATATTTTAAGAAATTTTTCCCCAAAGGGCGCTAGTTTTAAATCGTCTGTCTAAAGTATCCTTTAATATAGCGTGATTTTTACTTTTTAAGTGTGGATCTTCCTGAATTATTTTTTTTGCCACTTCTCGCGCTTTTTCCAAAATATGCCCATCTCGTTTTAAATCGGCAATTTTCATTTCCATGATTCCACTTTGTTGGGTTCCCATCATATCCCCGGGCCCTCTTAATTTTAGATCCTCCTCAGAAACCACAAAGCCATCATTGGTGGTAGTCATTACCTTCATTCTGTGCCGGGCTTCTTTACTTACTTTTTCACCCGTTAACAAAATACAATAACTGCTTTCGGCACCCCGCCCCACTCGGCCGCGCAACTGGTGCAATTGAGAAAGGCCAAAACGCTCAGCCGATTCAATGATCATAACAGAAGCGTTGGGCACGTTCACTCCAACTTCAATCACGGTGGTTGCCACCATTATCTGACTTTCCCCTTTAACAAAACGGTCCATTTCAAAATTTTTATCCTCCGGCTTCATTTTCCCGTGGACCATACTTATTTTATACTTCGGCAGTGGGAAACGGCGTTGGATACTTTCAAAACCCTCCATTAAATCCTTATAATCCAGGGCTTCAGATTCTTGAATTAGTGGGTACACAATATAAACTTGCCGTCCTTTGGCAATTTCAGACTCCATAAAAGCAAACAAGCGCAATCGGTGGGATTCAGACCGGTGGAGTGTTTGAACAGGTTTCCGTCCCGGAGGCAACTCATCAATTACACTAACATCCAAATCTCCATAAACGGTCATCGCTAAGGTTCTGGGAATTGGTGTAGCTGTCATTACCAACATGTGGGGAGGTTGGATGTTTTTTTTCCACAATTTCGACCGTTGGGCTACGCCAAACCTATGCTGCTCATCAATAATGGCAAGTCCCAAATTCTTGAATTGAACTACGTCCTCCAATAGCGCGTGAGTTCCAACCAAAATATTTATTTCACCACTCAACAAACCTTCGTGAATAGGCGTCCTATCCCGTTTTTTGATGGACCCCGTTAATAAAGCCACCTTGATATCCATTTTCTCCAAAAGCTCTGTAATAGACTCCAAATGTTGGTTTGCCAATATTTCTGTAGGCGCCATTATGCACGCTTGGAAACCGTTTCCAATAGCTATGAGCATGGTTAATAATGCCACTATGGTTTTCCCACTTCCGACATCTCCTTGGAGGAGCCTGTTCATTTGTATCCCCGTATTAAAGTTGCCCCGTATTTCTTTGATTACTCTTTTCTGCGCGTTGGTTAAAGGAAAAGGTAAGTACTCAGTATAGAATGTCTGAAATTCAGCTCCAATTTCTGGGAATAAAAAACCTGAAAACCGGGACTCCAGCCATTTTTTTTGTTGCACCAAAAACATTTGCAACTCAAACAACTCCCGAAACACCATGTTCTGTCTGGCCCAGTGGGCATCTTTTTCTGTCTTTGGAAAATGGATATCCCACAAGGCCTGAGCAAGAGGTAGTAATTTTAGTTCGTTCCGAATATCGGTGGGAACGGAATCAGGAAATTCTGGATATTTTCCCAGCGCTTGTTTTATTAATTTCTGGATTCCTTTGGCTCCAAGATTTTTGGATTGAAGTTTCTCTGTGGACGAATACACCGGTTCTAAAGCCCCTGCTTCGGACCACGAATATTCAATTTCAGGATGTGCTAATGTCGCTTGGGTCATATACCAACTCAACTTGCCATATACTTGGCATACCACCCCTGGTTTTAATGATTTCTGTATCCATTGAGCTCCTTTAAACCAAACGAGTTCCAAGGTGTCAGTTCCATCCGAAAATCGGGCATGGAGTCGCTTGGCTCGTCCTTTCCCTTTCATGGAGATATTGGCAATTTTTCCTCGAAGCAAAACGGCCTCCTCATTGTCCGGTTCCAAATCTTTGATCTGGTTCACTTTCGTTTTATCCACATACCTAAACGGGAAAAAATAAAGTAAATCGCGGATGGTACGCACCCCCAATTCGGAATGGATTAAACCTGCTTTTTCAGGTCCAACACCAGATAAGTAAACAACCGAATCATCCAACAACATGTCCATCAATTTGGAAGGGCCAATTTAAACAAGGAAATGATAGGTACAAAAAAAGGGATCGTGTAAACACGCCCCCTTTTTTAAAATATTTCTTTTTCCCTTTTAAACCAGCATCATAACTGGGTTTTCCAAGTTACTTTTTACCGTTTGAAGGAAAGCAGCACCGGAAGCACCGTCAACCACACGGTGGTCACAGCTTAGGGTTAATTTCATAATATTACCCGGAACAACGTGTCCGTTTTTAACAACAGGAACTTGCTTAATTCCTCCAACGGCCAAAATGCAGCTATCTGGTGGGTTAATAATCGCAGTAAATTCCTCAATTCCGAACATACCTAGGTTGGAAATTGTGAATGTGTTCCCTTCCCAATCCGCTGGTTGTAATTTTTTGTCTTTTGCTTTTTGAGCAAAATCTTTTACCTCCGCAGAAATCTGAGCCATTCCTTTTGTATCGGCATGGCGGACAACAGGTACTAACAAACCATCCTCAACAGCAACGGCAATTCCAATATGCACATGATCGTTGTACCGGATTGTATCTTCTAACCAAGATGCATTAATAACAGGGTGTAACTTCAGTGCTTTTGAAACCGCCTTTACAACAAAGTCGTTAAAACTGATTTTCACATCTCCACTTGCATTCACTACTTTCCGAGCTGCCATGGCGTTATCCATGTCAATTTCCAAAGTAAGGTAGAAGTGAGGAGCTCCAAATTTGCTTTCTGCCAAACGACGAGCAATTACTTTTCTCATTTGAGAAACAGGCTCATCCCGGAAACTTTCAACCCCAGCAACAGCTGCTGAGAAATTAGATCCAGATCCAGGAACAAAATGCTCCACATCTCTTTTCACAATTCGTCCCGCTTCACCAGAACCTGGAATAATATTGAGGTTATATCCTAAATCCGTGGCCATT
>JBLHJD010000008.1:0-31591 GCA_047618705.1 Luteibaculaceae bacterium | reverse complement strand
TCGGACCATAAAAAATGAATATGTAACCATTCCCAACTCTGCAATCCTGAATGGAAATACGGTGAACTATACCACGAGCTCAGAAGGGGAAGGACTTATCCTAAATACCACCATTACCATTGGTTATGATGTGCCATGGATCCTAGTGCATAAACTTTTAATTTCTGCAGCCAACAAGATTGAAGAATTTGAAGAATCGCCAGAACCCTTTGTTTTGCAAAAAAGCCTGGATGATTTTTATGTGGCCTATGAAATTAATGCCTATACCAAATTGGGAAACAAGGCCGCCGGAATCTATTCCAAATTGCACGCCAATATTCAGGACGCCTTTAACGAAGCTGGGGTTGAGATTTTATCGCCACATTATGTTGCAGCTAGGGATGGAAGCTCCATTGCTCTTCCCGAGATGTACAAGGACTCCTTGCCCAAACCAGCTCCGTTTACCGTTAAAGTCGAGAAGTAATGGAATGGATACAACAGCTTTCTTGGTCTAAATTGTCCTGGTTTATTTTTTTGGCCGTTTTACTTTTGGTTGTATCCATCTTGGTTAAAAAATGGATACGCAAAAGTCTACCTAACAAGGATCAAAAGTATACGGCCAGCAGGTGGGTGAATTTTGGATTTTACTTTGGATTGATTGTCATAGGTCTATCCGTTTTTAGCGATCAACTGGATAAAGTTGGGATGTTTTTCGGGATTGCAGGCGCTGGAATTGCTTTTGCCTTACAAGAGCTTATTGTTTCCTTGGCTGCCTGGGTATACTTGTCTGCCAGCGGAATATCCAAGGTTGGCGACAGAGTGAAAATTGGAGAGGTAAAAGGAGATATTATCGACATCGGCATATTCACCACCACCCTTATGGAGTTGGGTGATTGGGTGTCGGGCGATTTATACAATGGGCGCATTGTTACCGTGGCCAATAGTTTTGTGTTTAAAGAAAAAATCCACAACTATTCTTCGCATTATCCATTTTTGTGGGACGAGATAGTAATCCCCATTGCTCATGGAAGTAATATTGAGAAAGCAGAAGAACTTTTCGGGAGTATTTTAGCGAAACACCAAAACCAGGAGCGGAACACGGCCGGAGCTAATTGGGGTGAGATGCAAAATTTGTATAAAATTGAAAATGAAAAATTGGATCCTACCGTGTCTATTACTTTTGATGAAAACTGGATTTCCTTTACGCTGAGATACATTACCAACTATAAAACCAGAAGGTCCCAGAAACACATCATTTCTAAAGAAATATTAACTGAAATTCCAAAAATAAATGATGTTCGTATAGCCTGGGGCTCTTCGGATAATTCCAAAATTAAAGAGTAGATTTTATGGGTGGTAAGGTTCCAAACGTACCAGAATCCGAATTATTGAACAAGGTCCTAATTCAAGGGATTTGGGGTGGTTTTGGTCGGGTTTATTCTGCACTATTGAAAGGGAAGGCGGTTGTTGTTAAGCATTATTCATGGAACAATCCAGATCACCTTGCGGACCCAATTCAGAAAGAAGGCCTACTGCGGAAAATTGCCTCTTACCATAACGAACTTGCCTTTTATTCTTCTTGCTACAGAGAAAGGATAAATGCTGCTCATTTGCTTGGTGTAAATCGGAAAGAAACATCCTTGATTTTGATTTTTGAAGATGGAAAAGGACTAATTCCGAACCCTTCCCATCACCTGAATGAGGACCGGATATCAAAGGTACTAAGCTTCCTTGCAGATTTACATGCAAATACGCTACAGAAGCCATGGCCACTAGTGGGAAATTACTGGCACTACAATACACGAAAAGCCGAGTGGAACCGAATTCGGAATACATGGTTAAAAAAGTATGCTTCCAGGATAAACGATACATTGGAAAATGCCCAATTCACCTGCCTAATCCATGGCGATTCCAAAGCAAGTAATTATTTGATGTCTGATGATGTAAACAAAATTGTGCCACTGGATTTTCAGTATTTTGGAACAGGCATAGGTGTGATGGATTTAGTTTGCTTTTGTTCAGGTATAATTCCTGAAAATGACTCAGCTCAATTTCAATCCTGGGTAAACCAGTATTTTCAATACCTAAAGTTAGCTATGATGAAGGCAAATAGTCCTTTCTCATTTCAAGAAGTTAAGCAGGAGTGGAGTGGGCTAATCCCCCTAGTTTGGGCCGATTATGCTCGGTTTTTGGAAGGATGGACAGGGAGCAGCTTTAAGTTGGGGAAATGGTCTGATTTAATGGTAGCAAGGGCACAGGAATTATTGCTCGAATAACCACTTCCTTCCTTGCATTTTTTTACCTTTGTGCTGGAATTAAAAACTCAAAAAAATGGCTGTATTAGTTGGAAAAAAAGCGCCTACATTTAACGCAAGCGCTGTATTAAACGGAAACGACATTGTTGGAGATTTTTCTTTGGAGCAATACCATGGAAAAAAGAACGTGGTTCTTTTCTTTTACCCAAAGGACTTTACTTTTGTTTGTCCATCTGAATTGCACGCATTTCAAGAAGCATTGGCAGAATTCGAAAAGAGAGATACTGCAGTTGTAGGAGTTTCTACAGATACGGAAATGTCTCACTGGGGTTGGTTGCAAATGCCAAAAAATAAAGGTGGAATTCAAGGCGTGAAATATCCATTGGTAGCTGATACCAACAAAACAATCTCGTTTAACTACGATGTATTGGTGGGAGATTGGGATTTTAACGATGAAGGTGAAATGACTGCAGCAGGTGAATTGATTGCTTACCGTGGTTTGTTTCTAATTGACAAAGAAGGGGTAGTTCGTCACCAATTGGTAAATGACCTTCCATTAGGAAGAAACGTAGACGAAACATTGCGCATCGTTGATGCTCTTCAGTTCTTCGAAGAAAATGGAGAGGTTTGCCCTGCAAACTGGTCCAAAGGAAAAGAAGGAATGGTAGCTTCTCACGATGGTGTTGCAGATTACCTTGCAAAGCACTAATCTAACGGCACAAAATATAGAAAAGCCCTTGCAGTATATTGCAAGGGCTTTTTTTTGTCAAAAATGTAGGAATCGGGATGATTTGGTCAGAGTTTTTGTCCAAAATCTAACCCAAAAATATCCTCAATTCTGGGGATTGCATGGAATCCCAAAAATCCCGAACTTGAGATTGGGGATGAGGGTCTCGTCCCCGGGCAGAACCAATTTCTTAGGAATGAAACTGGAGGAAACTAAATAGACACGTTGATTACCGGAGGCTTGGTCTTGTTTTCCATTGCCAAATTGGATGATTAACTTCACTCCAAAATTGGATTATAAAAAATCCTCAATTCTAGGGATTGTGAGGAATTCTAAAAATCCCGAACTTGAGATTGGGGATGAGGGTCTCGTCCCCGGGCAGAACACTTTGCCTGGGAGGTGTGAGGGATTGAGAAACCAGTATAAGGAACTCAGTCATATCAGTTTTTGAGACGTCAATTCAACAAGATTTGACGTCAATACTTACCTTTGAAGTTGGATTTCTAGAACCTTGCATTAACCAAAAAAAGCGGATTAATTGTGGTTTTGGTTGAATGCCGTTTTCCATTTTTAATTCCAGAATTGGAATAAACCCCAATATCCGAAACCAAATATTAGAATTAGATAAATCAGATGGTTTGAGATTAGTAATTTTTTAATCCAAGGTTTAAGCGTTTCCGATTTCATCAATTTTATTGAGAAGTAGAGAATAGGGAAAAGACTAACCAGTAATAAAAATGGGGTATATGAAAAAACCGTAATCAGGCTTGAACTATAGTGTTTGTAAGGGGCGTCAAAATAGAAGATATTTCTATTAGTTGCTAATACAAATAAATAAGCTGAGAGTATTAAGTTGATTCCTGGTATCAGGAATAGCGCGCTGGATTTTTGGTTTTTTAATAGTGAAACCCCAAGTATAAAAGCAAAAAGAGCCAAAATACCAGCAATTGGTATCATAATTAATCGAATAACAGGGGTGTTAAATGGGGTTTTGTAATTAGAGAGTCTTTCAAACTCAGAATTTTTTGGGAAGAGATTTGGGATGTTGAACATATGGTTTCCCTTGTAAAGCTCCTCTTGAAGATTAAATTGAACAGTAGTATCAAATTGATGATAGAAATAGAGATTAACCAATAAATCCTTGGTATCCCATATCGATGTAAGTAATGTTCCGTCTCCATTTCTATTCCTACATACCTGCATTGTATCCGAAAGCGTTGAACAAAATGATATCGAAGGATTAGTCGTATGTGTATTTAAATAGTCTTCCGCATTCTTATATCGTTTAAGCTTTCTAGCGTTCTCATTACCTGTTATGGACGGACAGAAATTGGAAAGGACATAATTGGGGTTATTACCCACTATTAGTTTATACGGTTCCACAATCAGGTATTTGCCCGTACTGTCAACGTAAATAAATACATCACCTATAAAGATACTGTGGTCGTATTGTTCAATGTATTTCTTTACACTATCTATAGATGAACATTTATGCAAGATGTCAGATAGGTAATCAACTTCATCACTTATTGAAAGTCTGTTTAGGAATGGGTTGTTTTGTTTAGGATAATAAGCGGTTAATCGGGAGAATGTTAGCCCAACTTCATTCATTCCAGATTGCGGAGCAGTCCTGCCATTAGACACGTGTCTTGAACCAGTAAAAGCGGCGCCAAATTCATTGGTTCTATTGGCGTTTTCAAACCATATTCTTGAGGTGATTCGCCAGGCATCTTCATTACACCCAACCATTGTTTTGTCCCCTACAGTAATCTTGTACATACTACAAGCCACTAACTCACTTTGGGTTAAGGATAAAAGCAAGAATAGAAATGAAATAATCGTTTTCTGGTTATGCATAGATTTTCAGCGTGGATGAGGGTTATTATATGGCAAACGCACACAACCAGGTATACCTAGGGAAAGAAAGGAAAAGAGTGGAAAAACGATTTGCAAAGTGCAAATCTTAATTCAACAAAGCAAACATCCCCTTGTTTATACTAAACACACATTTCCCTTTCAAATCTTCATTCCAAAATGGGGTGTTTTCACTTTTCGAAAAGTTAGATCCACTGTTCAAAGTCCAAGCCTCC
This sequence comes from Luteibaculaceae bacterium, assembly GCA_047618705.1. GTDB lineage: Bacteria > Bacteroidota > Bacteroidia > Flavobacteriales_D > Luteibaculaceae > JBLHJD01. The sequence continues at coordinate 26,540 of JBLHJD010000008.1, read as the reverse complement.
TCCAGATTCAAACAAACAAAAGAATTCCCTTCTTCAAACAAAGCTGTTTCTTCTCCCAAAACAAGGCGTGGGTTTATAGATAATGCCGTTATAAAGGTGGTGATATCCATTTCTTTGGATAGGTGTTTTTGAAAGCCAGCCACCGCTGTTTGGAAAGAAATACTTCCAAATTCCGACAAGTCGAATTCCACCTTTTTGTACTCTACCTCCCAAGGGTGGTGAGATGTGGTAATACAATCAATTATTCCTTCAGTAACTGCACCAATCAATGCTTTTCTGTCTTGCTCACTGCGCAATGGCGGAAAAAACTTGAAGTTGCTGTCGAAATCGTACACCCGCGATTCATTAAACATCAAATTCCAGAGGGGTACATCACAACTTACTTTCCCTGGAAATCTGTCCTTCAGTTGTCTGATCTTTTCAATCCCTTTCTGGGAAGAAATCCCAGCTATATGAATAGATGCGTCTGTATATTCTAAGAGTTCCGAAAAGGTGTCCAAATTGAGCGTTTCGCTTAATTCGGGGATCGCCTTTAAACCGGTATGCAAATGGGCTAGTCCTTCGTGCACCATTCCGTTTTTGTGCAAATCCAATGAATTGGCCGAAACAAATACTCGGGATCCAAAGCTTTTACAATATTGCAACGCTTTTAACAGGGTAGAGGTGCTGATTTGTGTTTGGGTATTCTGTCCAAAAACCCGAGCCCCAGCAGCGTACATGTCGTATAATTCAGATAAACCTTCCTTAGCTAAACCAGAAGTTAAAGCCCCTTTCACCATTAGGTTTACAGGGTGGTCCTGCCCTTCAGAAATTACAAAACGGACCGTAGGTTTGTTGTCAATGCAAGGCGTTGTTTCTGGCCCAGCCAAAACAGCAGTAAATCCACCCGCCAAAGCAGCGTCCAATCCACTTTGTATGGATTCCGAATTCTCCAAGCCAGGTTCCTTTAATTGTGCGTCGAGTTCACAAAATCCGGGACAAATAACATGATGCTTTCCTTCAAAAATAAAATCAGACTTTTCCTCGGTAATCGCTAGCCGTGTTCCCAATTCAGTATCCAAACGGAAAGAAATGATCTGATTATGTTCCTCAGCTCCAGGCCAAACTAGTTGCACGTTTTTAAAGTCGACAATCATATGTTCTGTTCTTTGCGAATAAAAATAGCTTCCAAAACTAAAAATAACAATCCTAGTATTAATAAGATCTTGTAAATGGAACTCCCTTGGTTTATGGATCCACTGCCATCCATAAATTCTTGGGAATTTAACAAAGGCAAAGCTGGGTTTTGTTCCATAAAACTATCCTCATCCCAATATCCTAAAGCCGATTCTTCCAAAGGAATGTAACTGGTTTCATTGAGTTTAGAAAATCCAGTATTATTAGTGTAATATTTGTCTAGTTCTTTTCCAGAAAGAACAGCGCTTCCGCCAGATAGTTCGAAAAAACGAAAGAGAATTAGCTTGGTAATGGGGTGATTGAAGAATAATTTGTCCGAAAAATCAGCGTTAAACCAAATCACCTTTTTGCCATTCACCACCTGGTACATGGCACCGGGATACCCATTGCTAAACTGAAAGAGGATGTTCCAATTATCGGTGTTGGGCAAAACTCCAGATTTAGCATTCGGTAAATCGGGGTTATCAATTTCTGAAACAAATAAACCGGTAAAGAAAGGAAGGTCGAGATTGATACTTAAACCAAAAAGAGTTGAATCTGATTGAGCTAATCCACTTTCCTTAAGCGCATTTTTTCCAAGGATTAAACCAGAGCCTGAGTATAAGTTGATCCGGTTGCTGTAATCACCAACTCCTTCAAAAAACCCTACCCTCGTTTCAGTACTATCCGAATCTAATTTTATCCACGGAAAACGTTCAACAAAAGCAGTTAAAGGCGATTTTGATGGGGGAGGAACGTCAATTCCTACAACTCGGTCGCAAAATACCAGGAAAGGGAATTGATTGTCGAATTGGAGGTCATTGTCCTGGATGCTAATGGAAAATTCTTGAATGCTATCCGCTCCTGTTTTGGTGTTGAAAGAAATTAATGTGCTTTGCACGCCAGCTGTCCAGTTAATTTCTGAACTTAGGTTTAATTGATTTTTTGGTGAACGCAAATGCACAATAGTGCTTCCTTCATTTTCAATTTCATTCCGTTCAACCAACACATTAAAGGTGCTGGAAACATTTGACATTACCAAAGGAACAGAAGTGGTTACATCTGCAATCCAGTTGTTCCCCGAAGCCTTGGTTTCTCTGAGGTTGATCACATTCCAATTCTGCTCTTTATCCAAGTCGGAATAGGCATCGTGTTTTTGGAGGTCGGAGAGCAAAAACGATTGAGCGCCTTTTTTGCTCAAATCTTGTATCGTTGCTTTGTATTTAGAAAAATCAAAAAAGTGTTGCCCACGTTTTATGGATTCTATCTTGGCTTTTGCTTCACCCTTAGATAACCAGGGTAAGTCTAAAAATGGCGCATCCGGACTAATAACTTTGATCCTAGCATCGGACGGGATCTGATCCAAACTCTGGATACTTTTCGATTTGGATTTATCGAGGAGGGAAACTCCTTTTTCGCTTTCTGCCATACTGGAGGAGTTGTCCATCCAGTACACAAAATATTTTTCATTGCTCTCTGTTCTACTTAGGTAGGGAAGGGCAAAGGCGAGTATTATGGCTGCCATTGCCAATGTCCTTAGGGACAGAATTATCCAGTGTTTTATCTTTTTTACCCGATTCTTTTCAATAACCGTGGGTAGGATTCCACTGACATTGGAGAAATAATAGGTTTTGTATTTTTTAAAGAAAAGCAGATGAATAATTACTGGAACAGCAATAAGTATAAGCCAATACAGTGAATCGGGATTTGAGAAATTCATCGCCTCAAAGGTACATTTCTCTCCTGAATTGCAAAGCACCTTGTTGAAAAAGATTCACCCTTTTAAAATCCTTCAAAAACACCCAATCCGAATAAGGCAAAATCATATTTAACGGGGTCCTGAGGATCCATTAAACGCAGGTTCTTGTCGAGTTCTTGGAGTGCCTTTGCATCATTTTGTTTCCGAGTTAATAATCCCAGTTTCCGGGCCACATTACCAGAGTGCACATCCAAGGGGCAACTCAATAAAGCGGGGGATATACTGTCCCATATCCCAAAATCCACCCCTTTTTTGTCTTTGCGCACCAACCAACGCAGCATCATGTTTAACCTTTTTGCCGCTGATCCTTTATTGGGGTCAGAAACATGCTTTTCAGTTCGGGCCAAATGGGGTGCTTCGAAAAAGACGTGCTTAAAATGATGGATGGCCAATTGCAAATTGTTGTTCTGTATGCCAGAGGCAAAAGCAGATTCCAAACCGCCATGGTTGGTATATACGTGCGATAGGCATTCAAAAAAAGTGAGCAAATCGTCCGAATTAAAGGTGCGGTGAACAAACCGGCTTATCCCGGGATTTCCAGAATAATTTAGGATAAACTCGTGGGGATCATTGTCCATGATATCCATCATGGTTGTGGCGTTTTTAATGATCATTTCCCGTTTTCCCCAGGCAATAGTACTGGTTAGGAAGGCACTAATTTCAATGTCCTCCTTTTTGGAAAATAGGTGGGGGATTTGAATAGGATCGGATTCAATGAAGTTAGGTCGATTGTACAAATCGACTTTTTCATCCAGAAAAGATTTGACCTCGTCAAAGTTTATGTTAGGCATGGATGGATCCGTCTTCAATATTCAAATGAACATCACATTCCTGGGCCCAAATTTCGTCGTGGGTTACCAGAACCATAGCTAATCCTTGGTCCTTAACTAAGGTAAATAAGGTGTCCTTTAAAATACGGGAGTTTTTGGTGTCGAGGTTCCCAGAAGGCTCATCTGCAAAAAGAATCTTTGGCTTATTAATGAGGGCACGGGCAATGGCCACCCTTTGTTTTTCTCCTCCACTCAAGGTGGCTGGTTTACTTTGCAAACGCTCGCTTAGGCCTAAGGAAGTCAAAAGTTGTTCAGCGCGCTCTTCAGCCCCTTCTTTTTTACCTATCCATGTCGGTAATAAAACATTTTCTAAAGCAGTGAGCTCAGGAATAAGGTGGTGAAATTGAAAAACAAACCCAATTTCTGAATTCCGGAATTGAGCCAATGCTTTGTTTTTGAGTTTGGAAAGATCTTTTCCCAGGAACCAGATTTCACCAGTGTCAATTTTTTCTAAAGTGGAAATACAATTGAGTAAGGTGGTTTTCCCAGCTCCACTAGAACCTGTAATGGCCACTGATTCTCCTTTATTGACAGTGAAATTTACATGGTCCAGGATTTTTAAGGCACCAAATGATTTCTGTAATTCTTTCGCTTCGAGTAAGACTTCCTTCATGAAATTCAAACTTACTTAAAATCCGAATATGCCCAAGTTGCTTCTTTTTTTAAAAGTTATTAAAAAGGTTTGAATTACCTCATAATCCTTTTACATTTGACCCCAAATTTAGGAACATGAACATTCACGAATATCAAGGTAAATCCATTCTTAAGAGCTTCGGTGTAGCGGTGCAAGAAGGACTTGTAGCTGATACTCCAGCGGAGGCAGTAGCTGCCGCAAAAGAATTGACTAAGTCAACAGGTACTGAGTGGTACGTAATTAAAGCTCAAATCCATGCTGGTGGCCGCGGTAAAGGTGGTGGTGTAAAATTGGCAAAGTCCTTGGACGATGTGGAGAGAGTTGCCGGAGAAATTCTTGGTATGCAATTAATCACTCCTCAAACTTCAGCTGAAGGAAAAAAGGTGAATAAGATTTTGATTGCTCAGGATGTGTATTATCCAGGTGCTGAAGAGCCAAGCGAAATTTATATGTCTGTTCTTTTAGATCGTGGAACTGGACGCAATATCATTATGTATTCTACAGAAGGTGGAATGGATATTGAAGCAGTTGCTGAAAGCACTCCTCACCTTATTTTTAAGGAAGAAATAGACCCAAAAGTAGGATTGATGGCTAACCAAGCCAGAAAAATTGCTTTTAATCTTGGTTTGTCAGGAGAGGCATTTAAGCAAATGACCAAATTCGTTAGCGCAGTTTATAACGCATACGTTGGTTGTGACGCATCCCTTTTCGAAATTAACCCGGTACTAAAAACATCGGATAGCAAAATTATTGCGGTTGATGCAAAAGTAACTTTGGACGCTAACGCATTGTTCCGTCACAAAGATTACCTCGAAATGAGGGATACATCAGAAGAAGATGCCACGGAAGTAGAAGCAGATGCTGCTGGTCTTAACTATGTGAAACTTGACGGAAACGTAGGTTGTATGGTTAACGGTGCTGGTTTGGCAATGGCGACTATGGATATCATTAAATTGTCTGGTGGAAACCCAGCTAACTTTTTGGATGTTGGTGGTACAGCTGACGCTGAACGTGTTGAAAAAGCATTCCGTATTATCCTTAAGGATACCAATGTAAAAGCCATTTTGGTGAATATCTTTGGTGGAATTGTTCGTTGTGACCGTGTAGCTCAAGGTATTGTAGACGCATACAAAAACATTGGAGATATTCAAGTTCCAATTATTGTACGTCTTCAAGGAACAAACGCTGTTGAAGCGAAGAAATTAATTGACGACTCTGGCCTTAAGGTTTTGTCTGCAATTAGCCTTCAAGAAGCAGCTGACTGTGTGAAAGAAGTAGTGGTTTAATTACCAAAAAAAATACATTTTAAAAAATCCTTCAAAGCTTTCTTTGGGGGATTTTTTGTTTCTTAGAATCGCAATTCGAATTTTGATTTTTAGATGAAGAAGATATTAGTTGCCAACCGGGGAGAAATAGCACTGAGAGTAATGCGTTCCGCTACAGAAATGGGGATTAGCACAGTAGCTATTTATTCAGAAGCCGATAGAAATGCGCCTTTTGTACGTTATGCAGATGAGGCCGTTTGTGTTGGACCTCCAGCATCCTCTGAAAGTTATTTAAGAGGCGATAAAATACTACAAGTGTGTAAAGACCTTGGCGTAGATGGGATCCACCCAGGATATGGGTTTTTAAGTGAAAATGCCAACTTTGCCCGCAAGGTTAAAGAGGCTGGAATTACTTTCATTGGACCTTCTCCTGAGAGTATGGAGGTGATGGGAGATAAATTGGCAGCAAAAGCGGCGGTAAAATCCTATGACATTCCCATGGTTCCTGGAACAGATGAAGCCATTACGGATATTGAAGCAGCCAAAACCATTGCCCAAGAAATTGGTTTTCCCATTCTTATTAAAGCATCTGCCGGTGGTGGAGGTAAAGGAATGCGGATAGTGGAACGCTTGGAAGATTTCGAGGAGCAAATGGATAGGGCAGTAAGTGAAGCAACCAAATCTTTTGGAAATGGTTCTGTATTTATTGAACGCTATGTAGGTTCCCCAAAGCACATCGAAATCCAAATTTTGGCTGACACCTTTGGAAACACGGTTTACCTTTTCGAAAGAGAATGTTCAATTCAGCGGCGCCACCAAAAAGTAATAGAGGAAGCTCCTAGCTCTGTTATTTCGGAAGAATTGCGGAAAAAAATGGGGGAAGCAGCAGTTCGGGTAGCCGAATCGTGCCAATATGTTGGAGCAGGAACGGTAGAATTTCTCTTAGATGAAAACAAAGACTTCTTTTTCCTTGAAATGAATACCCGTTTACAGGTAGAACACCCTGTTACAGAGATGATTACGGGTATTGATTTGGTGAAAGAGCAAATTAAGGTTGCGCGCGGTGAAAAACTGAGCATGAAACAAGAAGACCTTAAAATTAATGGCCATGCCTTGGAAATTCGGGTGTATGCCGAGGATCCTATGAATAACTTTTTACCAGATATAGGTAAACTAATTACGTACAAACGCCCGGAAGGAAATGGAGTGCGGGTTGACGATGGGTTTGAGCAAGGAATGGATGTACCCATTTATTACGATCCAATGATTTCCAAGCTTATTACCCATGGAAAGGATAGGGAAGAGGCTATTCAACGCATGCTTAGAGCCATTACAGAATACCAAATTACAGGGATTACTACTACCCTTGGTTTCTGCCGGTTTACGCTTAACCACGAAAAGTTTTTGGATGGTACATTTGATACCAACTTTGTCAAAAATTACTTCGACCCTAAATATTTAATAAATGAGGATCCCATAAAAATGGAACTTGTTGCCAAGATTGCGGCAGGGGTTTTTGAAGAATTGGGTAAAAAGAAAGGGCATCAAATCACAGAAGGTGGTAGCTGCCAAGAATCTCCCTGGAGAAAAAATAGAACAAACTAATTTAAAATCCCAACCAAGTGTTGGGATTTTTTTTGTCCTAACAAACGGAACGTCCAGTTTTTCCGTTTATTTTTAAGTTGGTACACCTTTTGTATTACCCTAATATGATTCGAGCTTTTTGGTGCATAGGTTTATGGTTATTTCTGCTGCTTCCGGCCAAAAGTAATGGTCAGGATGTCCCCATTACTATGGAACCAAGTGCAGTTACCGGAGATTCTTTGCCTACGGTTTGGTTAATGCCCGTGGATATCCAAATGTCCAAGCGAGCTTATCGCAGATACCAAAAAAAATACAACCGTTTGTCGAGGTACATCCAAAAAGTTTACCCCTATGCCCAATTGGCCGGAGAAATTATTAATGAGTACGAAGTAATCCTAGACACAATTTCCAACGAAAGAGCTCGGAAACATATGATGCAGGTTGCTGAAGACGATTTAAAAAGGGAATTTGAGGATGAACTGAAGTCCTTTACGTTTTCGCAAGGACGAATTCTAATTAAACTTATTGACCGGCAAACTGGAAAAACTACCTACGAGCTTATTCAGAATATGCGGGGGAATTTCAGCGCATTTATGTGGCAGGGAGTTGCGCGTATTTTTGGCTCCAATTTGAAATCAGAATATGATCCGGAGGAAGATTTTATTATCGAACAGGTTATTCTGCAAATAGATAAAGGTCTTATCCCTGTCAAAAAATTGAAAAGGAAATCAACCCAAATTAGAAAGACATAAAAAAAGCGGTTTAATGGAGTAAACCGCTTTTTTTTTATCGTATCAAGTAAACTTTGTCTTCCCTAAAGAGAGCGTCTGTTCCATTCTCGAAATAGACCCGTATACCGTAACGGTACATATCATTCGGTGCATCAGCGCCATCATTATTTATTTTACCATTCCAAGGCTCCTTAAACGCTCTTCCAACTGTAGTGTAGACTTCATCTCCCCAGCGGTTTAGAATAATTAAATCATAATCTTCTATCAAAAATCCACTTGGAACATAACTTCCAAGGAGGTTGTATAAACCAGAAGGGAAAAAATCATTGAGCCGATCACCGTTAGGGGTAAAGGCGTTTTCAATAAAAAAGGTCTGAATTGGATTTACACACGCTAATAATCGTGCGGTGTCCGTACACAATCCGTCCCCATTAGAAACGGCCAATTCGATTTCGTATAAGCCGGTATCTTGGTATATTATTACCGGATTATTTTGATTTATCCAAGCTCTGTTACTTCCATCTCCGAAATCCCACGTCCCACTTTGTACTCCTTCAGAAATATCAATTACCTGCACCAATGGGTCATCAATAGTTGCGCATATTTCTTCTGGGTTCAGAGTAAAATCAGCTTTTAAGAAAGGGTAGTGCCGAAATAAAACACTCTTATCCAAGAAACAACCGGTAATACTATCCGTCATTTTAATTCCATACCTATCGGCAACAGAAAATAAACTATCCCCAGTATGGATTACCGTATCTTCTCTATTGGTCCACTCATAAAAGTACTTTCGGGTTGCTCTACCCATCTCTACCTTAACGTAGGTAGAATCCCCAAAACATACTTTTGGCCCATAAATCGGGACCCACCAAATTTCCCCATGGACAAATAACTCCAAACTATCTAAGGCATCAGCCGAACAACCACCATCAGAAACGCTTACTGTTAAATAAGTGGTTTCATCGGCCGTTAAATAAACAGGATTCTGATCTTTTAACGGATCTTCCCAATCATAGGTGTAGCCATTATCTTCTTTACCACCACTTACTGTAAATTCAAATAAGGTTTCATCACCAAAACAAATGGTGTCATTGTGAAGAGGGAAATTTATTCGAATAGAATCCAAAACTGTAAAAGTAAGGGAGTCTTCAATTAAACATTCTCCTGTCCCATAAGAATAAAACAATTCGTGCTTTCCCGAATCCAAATCGCTCGGGATTATTTGTGGGCTACCCAATAATACCGTATCACCTGCTGACCTAACCACATAAAAGTATCCGCCGCTTGGCTGGGCTGAAAGGGGTATTGGAGAAGCTGTATTACACGAAATTTCTGGTATACTAGTTATTTGTGCAATCACCTTTTGGATTGTAACAAAAGTAGTATCCAAGCATCCCTTTAAATTGTAAATGGCAGTCCATTTTCCACTACCTCTAACTTGGGGGTCAAATAATCCGGTAGGATCTTCTACATGATTAAACCATGCTCCTCCAAGAGGGGTGGCGCGTAATGTAAAGGCTGTTCCTTCCAAACAAACCACCGTATCCGCTTGTGCAATTGGTTTTGGGTTTACCCAAATATTATAATTAGCCGTACAGCTATTCGCAGTATAGGTAATTTGGTTATTTCCTTCACTTAAAACGGCCGGATTAACTCGGTCTCCACTGACTACGCCATTACCTGTCCAAAATCCGCCGGAAGGAAAGGGCTGTTGAACAGCTGGATCCAATAGGAAAATATTATCATAGGAACAAATCCTTAGCGTATCAGAACTTACCCGAGTATTCCTAACGTAAACAATACGTTGAGCAACACAACCATTACTTGTATAAAGTAAAGTGTCATTAAATTCAGCTCCTCCCATAAATCCGGGATCAAAGGAAGACCCGGTAACCGCTTTTCCTGTCCAAACACCTCCAGAGGGAACTCCAACCAAATTAAATGTCCCATTGCTTGGACATGCTATAGTATCAGGTCCTGCTCCTACATTTATTACTTCCATTAAAGTAGTATCTGCACAATCTGGAGCTTCATAAATTAATTCGTGAGATCCAATTCCAGCTGTTTGTGGGTTAAACCGACCTAGCACCCCATTCTGTATTCCAGGCCCTCTCCAAACCCCACCTGGAGGATCAAAAGTTAATTGGTATAATCCGCTGTTAACACAAGTGGTATCAAATGCAGTAACATTAAGGGTATTGCCAACAGTAATTGTTGCCGTGTCAGAACATCCAGTTGTTGCGGTGTAGGTTACGATGTAACTACCGAGAGCATTTGGATCAAACATTCCTGCTGCATCAATTTTCTGTCCAGACCAGGTTCCACCTACTGGTAGTCCATTTAACTGGAAGGGCGCAGCACCCAAACAAGCGTACCAGTTCCACCCTGCATATCCTTCCTGGATATCCATAAAAGTAGTGTCAGTACATCCATTGGATGCAGTATAAATCAAAGGGTTTATTCCAATTTGAGTCCGGTCTGGAGTGTAATTCCCAGTGGCATCCACTCCGTTTCCGCTCCAAGTACCACCTGGAGGAGTTGCAGTCACAACAACTGGGTCGTCATTCCAACAAAGCATATATCCATCCTCAGCAACGGGAGGGGTTAGAACTTCAACATCGTGAGTGGCAGTCGATGGTACACTGCTACCATCGCTTACTGTTACAGTATACGTCGTATTTACAGTGGGGCAAACCTGCACGTTTTGGGTGGCAGGTAAGCCATTATCCCAAGCATATTGGTAATTTAAAAAATCACCTCCGTCAGGTATGGCCCGTAGGATTACACACTCACCTAAACAAACCGTTGTTGGGCCTTGAATGATAATATCCAAAGGACAATTTCGGATATCAAATGTGATTGGAATGTCGAAACTGTATACATTAAAACAAATGTCAGTATAGAAAATGGAGTACACAATATTGTAGGTACCACTTTCATTTAAAGGACTACCAAAGGTTACTTCAATAACATTGGTTTTTCCATTGACACAATTGATAGGGACAACATCCGAAATAGAACCAGTAGGTCCGGAAAAACTAAAGTTGGCAGGATCAATTTTATTGCAAGCAACCGCAATGTCTAGGGTGAACTGCAATTGTGTTGTTCCACAATCTACATCTCCTGGAGCAATAAATACAGGTGGGATAGGTTGTGGTGGCTCTGCAGACCAAATAGCTTCCCAACCTGGGGCAGCAACACTGGCATCCGACACAAAATGTAAAGTAAGGCAGTCAGAAGTCGAATTAATTGTACCTGGACTATTTAATCCGGTGTAAGTTCCAATTAAGGGGCTATTGATATCTGGTCCATCGTAAATTTTTAATACATCCAACTGTAAATCTTCCAATTGAAAAAAGGTAAAGGCCAATTGGATTTGTTCTGTTCCCGGTACGCAAATGGTAAAGACATAGTCTTCATTGTGGTCGTACCAAGTAGGATCATTCCCGTTACGCGCCTTTTCACTATCCTTAATAATCCCTTCACACGCTTCCACAGTGGCATCAGTCATGTAATAGACCGTCTGACCAACCATTTTTTCAGCTGAAAAAAGGAAAAGGCTTAGTGCAATAAATATTTTCGAAAGCGTATTCATTATTTTGTAATCACAATTCTTTGGGTAACAACTCTTTCACTCCAATGAGCCTCTCTATCTTTTACACGGATAGAAAAGGTGGTAAATTCAGCTCCGCCATTTCCAAACAAGAAAATACTTGGAAGGACAATTTTAAAAGTACCCTTGGTAAACAATTCTTGCTGATCAGGAGTAATGGGGGGGATATGATATAACTCAGGGTCCAAAATCCGAGTATCCCGAATTTCTAAACTTGGATCATCGGGTTTTAAAGTTCCAATGTCACCATTCCGATCAATAAAGGCAATTTCAATGGTTAAACTATCCTTAAATTGACTAAGTGAAGTAGGGTAGATGTCCACAATTTCAATAACGGGGTCATCTGTTCCAGGATCATCCTTTTTTTCTTTCTTACAAGAGAAAAGGACAAGTCCGATGCACAGGATATATAGGATGGATGGGTATCTCATTTTTAATCAATAAATCGCATGGAAAAATAACGCATGATGTAATCAAAACTACCGTCCTGTGGTATTTCAGTGTCGACGTTACCATCATTTACCCGAACCCTAAAAAATAAAGTTTGGTTTATTATAGCTCTGTCCACTGTGAAAATAGCTTGGTGTGTATACATCACAGAATCAGTTTGATTGTAGGCTAATTCCTTAAAACTATCTCCTCCGAGAGAAATTAAACTTTCGTATGGTAACCCACCGTAGTCAAACATCTGAGATGAAAAACGAATTCCGAGATTACTAAAAGAGGTGGGGTTGGTATTGTCGTCCTGAAAAGCAAAGTATAACTTCACCGTATCGCCGAAGTTTGGATTTACCTTAATTTCTCTATCAATGGATAAACGTTGCAATTTGGTTGCATTACTATCAAAGTAGGCAACAACTCCTGTCATTACAGGTGGTAAATCGTCAATCCCAGGAGTATTTCCTGCAGCATCCTTAGCTCCTCCATTAATCCAATTTCTAATATTCTGGATATACTCCGCTTTTTTGCTGTCCCAATCACTGCTAGGTTCAGTCACCAAAGGCATCACTCCAGAAATTCCATCAATGTCTTTGATCAACCGTTCTATAAGGATACTTTTTGCTGCATCTCCAGGTTGTACCCGAAAATCAAAATCGTTATTGGCATTGTTTTTATTAACGGGATGCAATACCAAACTATAATAAGAACTTTGAATTGTCCTGAAATCGGGTTCAAAATTACCGTCGTGACAACCACTATTAGCGCATGTAGGGCCGAAAATATTTTGTTGTAGTCCTTGGATTGTATTTGGATCCAAGTTTTCGATAACTACCGTGTTGTCAGGGGGTTTTATTAGGGAGTCGTAAGGGTTATCAATGTTATCCGCGTCTTTTTTACAGGCCCAACCTAAAACCAAGGTGCTTACAATTAATCCAGATGTAACAATTCCTTTCATTCTCATAATTACATCCGATCAAATAGGGACTTAGCATGACCAGCTAAATATCCTGCGTTAATTACTTGGTCTTTTACCCCCAAAATTTCAGCTATGGTTGGTACATTATCCACCGTATATCCCATTGGAGATTCAATGCTTCCGTGAACTCCCGCAGGAATTCCAGGTCCAAGCATCATGGTCCAAACCTTTTTACTGTTCGCATCGGAGTGGTCAAAACCTCCCCAGTCATTTTCATCCTTGATGGCATTCGGTTCCAAATTCCTTCCATGCTCCGGTGTAACAATCATGATGGTGTTGTCCTGCATTTCAGGAATGCTTTGGATTACATTCCACAATTGGCCAATAACATTATCAGCAGCGTGTAGGGCTCGCATTCCACCCGTGAAATCGCCATGGGCACTATCAACACCTGTAAAAAAGTTCATGGCCAACATAGCCGGCTTAAACTCCTGCAAAATTCGTGTTGTGGTACCAATTACATTCGGAGAATCATGATTGTCATAAATACCTTTCATGAATTCTTTGATCCTTCTTTTTTCCTCTGAATCATTCTCTAAGTGAGAAATCATAGGTCCAATGTTCAGGAAATGGTCATCGATGAAATTCTGCATCAAGTACACCGGATCCATTTGTTCGCTTGGGTGATATATTTTCTGATCCCCAAATGCATTGTAACCGGGTGAACCAAAGGTGGTCTTAGGAGCATACATATTTGCTCCATACGGCGCTCCAAATTCAGGGTGACTAGAGTGGTTAAGCAGTGGGATTGAGTTCATGATAGTGTCAGCAACAAACCAAACATCACTTGCCTTATAATCACCAAATTTTCTTAGATATTCAAATATAGTAGGGGAGATGGGGCGTTGTTTTAACCCTTGGGAGGCCATTGTATTCCCTTGTAACATGCCCACAAATCCACCATAGTGTCCCGTAGAACTTGCTTCTACTTCAGGAAAAAGAGCCCCAATTTCTTGCAATGGCCTTTGAACCACCATTGGTGATGGTGTATCCCCAGGCAGAAGGGTGGATGATCCACCATAAACAATCTTGGCATCAGGTGCCGCTCCAGAAAATAGGTTAGGCATAATGTTTCCTTCAATATCAACACCTTGGCTTCCTGCCAAATATTGTTGACGCACAGATTCTTGCTGCCGAACACCTCCACCAAACATTACATACACTACGTGGTCCGCTTTTTTGTAGCCGGTGGAAGCAAATAATCTACCAGATGGCAAAATGTACGGTGCAATAAAAGCTGCCGTAGATGTTAAACCAACTCTTTTTATAAAAGATCTTCTTTTCATAGTCAATTTAATATGCTTGGTATTCGCTGGACAAGGCAAATGAAAAATAAACCAATTCAGATGTCACGTTGGGGTCGTTGTCCACAAAGTTTTGAAACCAAACCTTTTCTGATTCACTTGGGTTTCGAACTAAGAAACGCTGATAAGTTTGAATCAAAAAAGGTTCAAAATTTGTCCTGATTTCGTTATCTGGTGGAATAATGACCGTTTCATCATTCATGAAGTTTGAAATCAAAATTTCCCGGGCCAATTGCTGATCTCCCATGGAGTATAAAGCATCCGTATAATCGACCAAATCCGACACCGAAATGGCTTTTTGGAAAAAGTTGGTGTGCAAAATAGAAATGTACTGAGCGGAACTTTTAATTTTCGTCTTTCCTGTATTTGGAGGTATTATTTTTATCGGATTCAGCTCAAATACAGCGTCTTCCACAGTTTCTTTCCTGCATCCAAATAGGATAATGGAAAGACCAAGTACAGCCAGTATTGGCTTAATTGTTCCTAACAAAAAACGCATATTCATCTGATATCAATAATTCTTTTTGAAATTTCTGTAAACTACCTCCTTCGGCTAAAAAGTGTGTCCAGTTATAGAGTTCATCTGTCCTGGGATTCCTAGCAAAAAGAGTCTGATACATCCAACCTACCATTCCTTCATAAAAGTTCAAGTGGTTAGTCACCAATTCCAGGTAGTCGTATTTATTCGAAACGGCCTGACCAAAAAGCAAGGCACTGTTGTTTTTTTCTATGGCCTCAAACGCACCATCATATTCAAAATCGGTAGGAAATCGGAAGTAGAGGTCGTTAAAACTGGCATTAATGAAATTAGATGTGTTCATATTGATCAGGTCATACAAACCATTATTCATCATGTACTTGCACATCTCGTTATAGGAAATCCGCTCTTCTTGAAGGTTGATTTTGGAGCCCACTACATTATAAAACAATTGTAAGGCTTGTTTCTTAATTTGATACTCAACACTATCTCCGGTAATAGAGTCAGCTCTTAAACCTCCCTGTAAAAGTGCAATTTCCTTTTGGATTTCACCTTCACTCGCTCCTTCTAAAAAACGACCCTTCATTAGGTCGTATAACCGCTGGTAGTATTGGTGCTTGTATGATATTTCATCTGGCCTAGGAGCAAGGTCATTGTGCAAAGAATCAACAATTACTGCCCGATATGAGGTATCCAAATCTACGGCAATTAAAGCAGCAACATGTGTGTTTAACTCGTCGTTTAAGGGATCTCGGCCCAATAAATCGATGTAAATACGGGTAACGTAGTTTTCAATTACAACAGTTGGAATTTCCTCGTAATGAGGAATTTGATTGTTTTTAAGCACAACTTCCTTTCCAATCTTTTTACAGGAGAATGAAAGTGCTAATACGATTGAAAAAAAGAGAAGGAAGGTTTTCTTCATGTTTCTAAAATACAACTGTTTTACTAATTACCTAGTTATTTAACGTGGGTAAACGAAAAGGGCTGCCCTTTTGGACAGCCCTTTTATAGTTTATTTAAAAGAAGGAGAAATAACTAACTCTTTTCTCCCTTTTTCATATAGGTAAAAACCTTCACCAGATTTGGCTCCTAACTTACCGGCCATCACCATGTTAACCAACAGAGGACAAGGCGCATATTTTGGGTTTCCGAATCCGTCTTGCAATACTTTTAATATAGATAAACAAACATCCAAGCCAATGAAGTCTGCCAATTGTAATGGTCCCATCGGGTGGGCCATTCCCAATTTCATAACCGTGTCAATTTCTTCAACCCCGGCTACACCTTCGTGTAAAGTAATGATGGCCTCATTAATCATGGGCATCAAAATTTTATTGGCAACAAAACCAGGGTAATCATTAACTTCAGTGGGTGTTTTTTTCAGGCTCTTGGAAAGTTCCATGATGGTGCTGGTAACTTCATCAGAGGTAGCGTATCCGCGAATTACTTCAACCAATTTCATAATTGGTACCGGATTCATAAAGTGCATTCCAATTACCTTATCGGGCCGATTGGTTACACTTGCAACCTTGGTGATAGATATAGAACTTGTGTTGGTAGCCAAAATAGTTTTGGCCGGAGTAAGAGCATCTAAATCCTTAAAAATGCTCAGCTTAATATCCACATCTTCTGTAGCGGCTTCAACCACTAAATCTGCATTTTCAACCCCGGATTTTAATTCAGTATATCCTATTATGTTGGCCAGAGTAGCATTTTTATCTGCTTCACTGATTTTTTCCTTGCTAACCATGCGGTCCAAATTCCGCGTAATTGTAGCAATACCACGTTCTAATGATGCCGCAGAACGATCTACCAAGGATACCTTGTAACCGAATTGTGCAAATGTATGAGCAATTCCATTTCCCATGGTTCCGGCTCCAATGACAGTAATGTTTTTCATGTATTTCGAATTATTTCCCAGCCCCTTTCACAACAATTAGGACGGTATAAATTAAAATTTTTAAATCAAGGGCAAAAGACATGTTCTCAATGTAAATGAGATCATATTTCAAACGATCGATCATCTGATCCACATTTTCTGCGTACCCGTATTTTACTTGCCCCCATGATGTGATTCCAGGTTTTACCTTTAGTAAATGGACATAATGGGGTGCTCGTGCCTTAATTTGGTCGATGTAAAATTGGCGTTCTGGTCTAGGACCAACAATGCTCATGTCTCCAATTAATACATTCAAGAATTGAGGAATTTCGTCCAAGCGAGTTTTACGTAAAAATTTCCCAATCTTCGTAATTCTCGGGTCGTGTGCGCTAGACAATTGAGGACCATCCAATTCGGCATCCACCCGCATAGTCCTAAATTTGATAATATTAAAGGGCTTTTTGTGAAGCCCAATTCTTTCCTGGGTAAAAAAGATAGGCCCTTTGGAGCTGCTTTTAACCAAAAAGGCCAACAAAAGAAAAACAGGACTGAGGATAACCAAGGCTACGGTTGAAACCAAAAGATCAAAAATCCGCTTAATGGTGAACTCCCAAGAGGTCATTAAATCAGATTTTACCTGAATTAATGGAGCTCCAAAAATGGAATTCATTTTTAAACTTCCCGACAAGATATCATACATGTCAGGCGTTATTTTTATAGCTAATTCCTTGTCTTCTAAGGTGTTAATAATGTTGGAGATTTCCTGATGCTTTGTGGAATTGGTTGCGATAATTATTTCCTGAATTTCGTATTCATTCAATAATTCGGGAACATCACTTCCTTCAAAAGGATACACAGGCATGTGGGGGGCAAGGTCCGGCTGACCTTCTGGCTTTTCATCCGTGAACAAAAATCCTTGGAAATCATATCCAGGATAATTCTTCAAACCATTTATTTCATCCAAACAAGTTTGAGCGGCCTCCCATTCACCAACCAAAAAGGTAGGGAATCCAATTTTTCGTTGGTGAACTCGTTTTACAGTGGAATTAGTTAATAAAAAGCGGAAGAAAAATGAAATTGAAAATTGAACACCAAACAAAAACAAAAAGGTTTTGTAGTAATTAGTGTAGGATGCAAGTTGATCGTCCAAAAGGATGGCAAAGAACAATAGAATTACTCCAATTGCAGTGGAGAAAAGAACTTGGCTTAACTCTTTTAAGCGATGGCGCCGAAATATTTTGTTGTAATGTCCTGAAAATCCAAAAAGGGAAATCCAAAAAATAGGAACAAAAATGATTCCATAGAGGTAATTAGGATCCTTAAATAAATCCAAGATCTGAATGTGGTCCAGCTCCAACTTGGTTTTCCTAAAATAGAATAAGGCAGACCAGGATATAATGGAGGCTAGAAAGTCAAAAAACACATATTTCGCTACCTGAATTTTCCTGTTCATCACGGGTACACAATTTTAATGTTGTCCAGAATAATTCTTCCTTCAGGGGTGTCTTGAGGGATAATGGATTCAAAAAAGACTTCAATGGGAGTTCCGGGTACAGAGGAAACCGCTGTGGAAAGCTCTAAATACATTTTGTTCCAACCATCAGAGTAGCGTTCTTGGGTAGAAAACAAGGTAAGGATATTTATTTTTGTAACGGAGTTAAGTCCTTCAGAGAAAACACCAACTGAAACCGGTATGTCGGTGTTGTAATCAAATTCCAAATATACGGGCTGACCAACGGGTAATTCAAAATCCTTTTCAGTAGTAACAATTCCATGCCTGTTGGTCTGGTCAAGGTACATAACCCCTGAGGCATTGCCGTCCCGAACCATTAAAGTATCAGATGTCCTAATTAAAGAGGTATCCGATCCATTGGAAGCAGCAAATTTTACACCAGGGTCCTCAAAATCTTCGATCCAGAATTGAATGTTGGGGTAAAATTCAAAAGTTGGTTGCAATAAAACGGTTTCTTCTTCCCTAAAATCGACTTCTTGGGTATAAAAATCTAAAAAAGGGTAGTCCTTCCTTATTTCATTTTGACCATTTACCTTAATCCCCCCCAAGATTTTAACCGCATTTTTCCCGGTTTCTAATACAGGAATTTCAAATGGTACTTGGTATATTCCCAGCAAATTGTCATTAACAAAAACCCAGGCATCAATTAGTCCGTGTTCATCACTTCCTTGCTGTGGCGTGGTATTCAGGCGGAGAGTGTCTATCCTAATATAAGCAGGGATGGGTTCTTCCGGATTGATAAGCTCGCATCCCCAAAAAAGGATAGAGAGTAGAAATACTGAAAAAATGGAATAGATATTTTTCAAAAGCTAGTTTTTGTGCAACAGCAACGCAAAATAAACACCTTTATTTTAAATCGAGAGTTGAGGGTCGGTCAATTTTAATTTATTCAGTATAGTTTCGGTTATTTCTAAACAATCAATATGTAAATCCATCTTGGATGAGACTTCAGAATTTTGGATGTTTTGCAACAATAAGTTCCATGTTTTGGGAAATGTCATCTGCGCTGGTGCAACAAGTTGACTTTTCGGACTTTCCCCCTCATTTTTTATTTCTAAAGGCTGAGTTTGTATCCGTCCAGCTAACTGATCTACTTCGATTCCGATTTCTTCTTGTAATATCAGAACACTATTTTGCTCCTGAAAACCAATGTTTCCCAGTTTAAATTGAACAACACATGCATTTTCATACTCCAACCGGACAGAAATAAACCGTCTTAGGGAACCAAAGTGTTTTTTACCAGTAGTTGAAATCCTGCGGATACTACTGTTAATCCACGGATGTACCAATTCCAGTTGAGTTAAGAAGGCGGAATAAATTAAGCTATGGTTCGAATCCCATTGAACATTAGGATATTTAACATCCACTTCAATAAAATAAGGTGAATCCAAGAGAAGTTGAACCTGCTTATATAAAGGAGAGTGATTTAAATTATAAAGATTTAGAACTATAACTTGCGCTTCTTGACTCAATTTCTCGATTATCCTGAGTTCCTTTGATTCAGTGCTTAACCGATCTTCCAAAATAAGGTGTTTGGAATTCTTGAGGCTTTTAAGAGCCCAGTTGTAGCTATTTGGAACATGGGGTAAAAGATGAATGGCATCAACGGCCCCAAAAAAATCCTTTTCGTTCCAGAGAAACCCGTCGGGTTGCATCGGAGTGTAAGCCATTGTTGTTTCTTGATCAAAAAGTATCCATAAAAAATGGGCATCCGTCTCCTGGGAACTCGATAATAAGTTCCAAACTGATTTTTGACCAATGACTCCAATTCTCAACATCAAATAAGGATAATACTGAACAAATGTATAGCTTCGCTTAATTGATTATTGGTGGGGATCTTATTGTTATTAACAACCCACTGTAGAAGGAATTACTTGGAATCATGAAAGGAGATTCATTTAAGAATAAAGGGATGCGCTTACGTTTGATTGACGATTTGCGGAATAAAGGAATTCAGAACGAATCTGTATTGAGAGCAATGGAAGCAATTCCCAGGCACATTTTTATGGATTCGGCCTTGGAAAATTTCGGGTACCAAGATCTTGCTTTCCCTATTGGTTTTGAGCAAACAATTAGTCAACCCTACACTGTAGCTCGGCAAACCGAGTTATTGGAGGTGAAAAGTGGACATAAAGTTTTAGAAATTGGGACTGGGTCTGCTTATCAATCTTGGGTGCTTTTTTTAATGGGAGCACAAGTACATTCTATTGAACGAATAGAAGGATTGCATAAAAAAGCTAAGCAATTGATTGCGGCTTATAATATTGGTGTTAGAACCTACCTCGGAGATGGATTTATTGGATTACCTGAGTTGGCGCCATTTGACCGGATAATTGTTACCTGCGGTGCACCCCACATTCCAGAGGCATTGTTGGAGCAATTGGCTGTTGGGGGTATAATGGTTATACCAGTAGGGGATGGTAAGACCCAAACCATGAAGAAAATAGTCAGGAAAACAGAGAATTCCTTCTCACAAAGCGAATATGGGGATTTTAGTTTTGTACCCATGAAGAAAGATATTCAGGTCTAATTCGCTAAAAATCAAAATTTTAGTATGGAAAACAGCCAAAACGAGGAGCATTTGATTGCCGTTTTCTTGCGAGTGTAAATTAGAATGCTAAATTTGTTGACGTACAAAAACTTTATTCAGAAAAATAACAACTATGAAAAAGTCCGTTTTTGTTGTGGCTGCTATGCTAGCTGCATCTGTAGGTTTTTCACAAAACCTAACAAGTAACAAAGGAGAAGCGTATTTGCCAGAGACTGGTGATAGGGCGCTTGGGTTCGATGCAGTTCCTGTGTTGAATGTCTTTAAGTTTAACACGAGTGATAAAGTATCTGCAAAATATGTAGATGGTGTATCAATTTTCGGTAAACGTTTTCATGATGCGAACACTGCTGCTCGCTATGGAGTTTCTTTTAACTGGGGAACTACAAAAAGCACTATAGAGGTGGCTGACCTAAGTAATGGTGCAGGTGAAAATCAATTTGTTGAAAATGATTCTCGTGTAAACAATTTTGCAACAACCCTTACATTAGGTCACGAGCACAGAAGAGGTTCTGGACGTGTTCAAGGGTACGGTGGAGCTGAAGGGATCCTTTCTTTGGGGTCTGGATCAGTAAAAAATGAGTTTGGAAACACATTGGCTGATGTTTATGCAGACAATGGTACAGATTCTCGTATTTTGGAGCAAAAAGGAGCTTTCTCTTTCGGAATTGGGGCACGTGCCTTCATGGGAGTTGAATTCTTCATTGCACCTAAATTATCAGTTGGTGCTGAGTATGGTCTTGGATTGATGTTCAGCTCTGTTAAAGGAGGTGAAAGCACAATTGAAGAAGTTACTGACAACGGTGGTGATGTTACTGTAACCAAAAGCACAATCGACAACAACGATTGGTCTCGTTCTTTTATGTTAGGAAATGACGTAAACAAAGGAGCTGTTCGTATGACTTTCCACTTCTAAGAAGCGGTTTTAATAGTAAAAGCCCCACACCAAAAGGTGTGGGGCTTTTTTTATGCTAATTTTTCCAAAGCAATTTTCACGCTACCAGCTTGTATAAGAGCCGTTTTTGCTCGGTCTCTATCCAATTTTGGATACTGATCAAGGATCATGTTAATGCCACGTTCAATAAGCTTGTGGTTGCTTAACTGCATGTTCACCATTTTGTTGCCAGACACCTTTCCTAGCTTTATCATGGCTATAGTCGAAATCATATTTAGAACCAATTTCTGAGCCGTTCCGGCCTTGAGTCGGGTACTTCCAGTAATAAGCTCCGGTCCAACTTCCACTGCAATTGGATAGTCTGCAAACAATTGTACTGGTGAGTTTTTATTACAAGTAATACAACCTGTTGCAACTCCATTCGCCTGGCACGTTTCCAAGCCCCCTATTACATATGGAGTAGATCCAGAGGCAGCAATACCAATTACCATATCCTTGTCTGAAATATTGTGTTTGGCCAAATCCTTCCACGCCTGATCCGTGTCATCCTCGGCAAATTCCACGGCCTTCCGGATAGCCATATCACCACCAGCAATTAGGCCAACAATAACATCATCACTCACGCCAAAAGTAGGAGGGCATTCAGATGCATCCAAAATCCCCAAGCGACCACTGGTTCCCGCTCCTATATAAAATAAACGACCACCATTTTTTAGAATGTTGACGACCTTTTTAATACTGGCGTTGATGGAAATAATTTCTGCATGGACAGCCACGTGTACCTCCGCATCAAATTGATTCATGAGAATCGTCAACTCCTCAATACCCAACTTGTCTAGGTTGGTGTGTTCTGAACTACTTTCCGTTGTTTTATGCATAAAAAAAGCCCTATTCTTTGGAGAATAGGGCTCAAAAATAAGGAGATTGATCTTTACTCCTTAATAAACTTCTTAATCACTTTACCTTTTGTTGTATTTACCTCTAGTAAATAGTTTCCAGCTGGCAGTTTTTCAATATCGATTTTTGCCTCTCGAACAGTAGAAAAGTCCTTTTTCATAAAGATTTTTCCAGTGATGTTCATTACTCGTGTAGATTGGATTTTGAAATCAGAGCTAATGTTTAAGTGTGTTTTAGCAGGTGTTGGATAAACAATAGTAGAGTTCACCAAAGCTGCATTTAGTTCTGCAATAGCTAACCCACCAAATGTATCAATAAATGGTTTTAAACGGTGCGCGGTGAAGGTTACAAGGGTGTCCATAAATGGAGTGTGATCCGAAGTTTCATTGTATTCATCAGACCATGGCATATAACCTTGACCTACAAAGGAATATAAACCTCTTTTGTACATGTTCAAAGGTCCTTGTTGTCCATCAGGAATCATTTTTTGTGGATATCCATCCGTGGTAATATTTTGGAAGAATATGTTTTCACCACGACCATAGGAAATACGATTAATGTGATAGGTTCCATGAACCAAAATAATAGGAGCTAAATCAAATGCACCAACTTGTGCGTTTACAATATCTGATTTGTAAGGAGTTGTTTCGTCTTCTACTCCGTGCACAGAAATCATCATAGGGTTATTTCCTACTTCAAACATTGCTGTATCAATCATTGCACCGGAGTAAATTAAACAAAGTGGTACATCTGAACTGTATCCTGGTGAACCATTCGATGCATCAAAAATCCCTCCTAAGCCATTGGCAGTAGTGTCAATGTATGGACCTGACCCATCAGGAATTCCTGTGTTTTCATTTTTCTTCAACATGGATTCATACGTGAATTCTACCCCACGGTCAATGGTCTGACTGTTAATTGGAAGGTAAGCCCCAGCTCCAAATCCACCACCTAAAATAAGGGAAGGATCAAGTTTGTATGGGTTTCCGTCTGCAACAATGGATTTTTTGAAAAACCGAACCGAGGCTTTAAAATCCTGAATTGCCCTCCAGGCAGCCGGAATAATATTCCGAGCATTATCCTCAGCTGTTGAAACAAGCGGCGTAGGTAATGTCCAACCAATACGGTATTGGATACTTGCAATAACATATCCTTTTTTTACCATCCTATTTGCATAATCCACAATGTAGGCATCAGTCTTGTCATTTCTAAGGAAACTTCCTTCAGAACAAAGGATAATTAACGGACGAGCTTGTTCTGCATCCCCTTTTGGTTGATACAAATCAAACAAAAGTGTTTGGTCATTTCCACCGCGATCAATACTTACGGCAAAAGGAACATCACTAATTACCTCAACATCACTAAATACATCATCAATGTACCTAGTTTGGGCGATACTTGTGGTGGTAAGGGCTAAAGCCAATACCAGGGTCGGATATTTAAGTAAATTTTTCAACATATAGTAGGTTTTTTTCTAGTGAGTTAATATACGAATTATAGTCCGAAAGTAAAAGTTAAATAGGCTAATCTACCAATGAAAGGAGCTCCATACGCTTCAAAGTGCACGTTATTCAATAAATTAGATACCCCTAATTTAAAGCGTGCTTGGGTATTTGGGAAGGTGTAGTTAACCTGGGCATCTAGTAAATCATACGATGGAATAAAACCAGTAAACTGAGGACTTCCAGAATAATAAAATCCTTGAACAAATTTGTAGTTAAAGTTAAACCCAAATCCGTTGATGTTTCTTCCTCCAAAAGCGAGGTTGTATTTGTGTTTAGGTGTGTTAAATGCGGGGATTATGGCTAAATCGATGGGCGTTAAATTTTTGTCCTTCGATTTATTCAAAACCGAGTAGGTGTAGTTCCCTGAGGCCATGAAATATTTCCCTAAATAGTAGTTTAATCCAATACTTGCTCCTTGTGTGGTAACTGCGCTTTGAGCGTTACTGGCAACCCGGTATGCCTGAAAAGGCCTGTTGTCTCTTGGATCTCTAAAAGCAATTATAGTACCCAAGAAATCGCGATACTTGGTATAGTATGCACTTACATCAATGTACAACTTCTTGAAAATGACCCCTTTAAATCCAATTTCCGCAGTTTGAGCCCGCTCTGGTTTCACGCCGGGAATGCGGGTGATGTTTACTTTAGCAGAATCCAAATATCCGTCTGGCCCCGTGAAGTCGCGTAACAAAACAAGATTTTTCCCATCAATATTTCCAACCAATTTTATAAATCCAATATCATAATACAAAAATTGATCCTGTAGCGTCGGATTTCTAATGGCTGTGGTGTAGGTTAAGCGTATTTTATCCTCAGGAGTTACATCAATAACCGTGGAAATTGCCGGTGAAAAGTTTGGGGCATAATTTTGGTGGTCATCCATTCGAATCGAACCAATAAAATTCACTTTATCATTAAAAGTCCTTTTTTCAATGGTTGTATAAATCCCGTATTCGTTGGTATTAATTTCAATAAAACCAGAACTTTCATCTCCAGCAATATTTAAGGTATCACTAAAGATGGTTCCAAAACTATTGGGGTCATATTTCCGGTAACTGGCTCCAATCCTGAAAACCTCAGGTAGTGCGTAATGCTTTTTGCTTAAATCAAATTTGTATTGCCCTTCGTAGTGCCGCAGACTAGAGGCATCTTGAAATTTTGTTCCTCCAGAACGAAAACTCGGTTCGGAAATGATTTTATTCAATGAATCCTGGAAAATCTGACTTCCTGGTTCATATCTAGCATCATTTTTCTCTGGTTTTGTTCCGGGACCGTCTGCAAACTGACGGGCGTAGGCTAAACTGGTTTCAATATCAAATGCACTATCTCTTCGTGCGTTTCTATAACCTCTTCGGTAATCAAAAAACCAATCCGAGTTGGACTTCGCCTTGTTGAGCAGTTGTGTTGATGTAAAAACTAAATCGTACGAATTTCCGGCGTCCTCTTTGGTTTGGTAAGCTCGTAAAAAGTAGTTTTCTCCTCGGATTTCACCTTTTACCTGATCAAAGGTGATGTCTCTAATAGAATAACGGTTATCCCCCTGGTAAACAGTAGTTCCAGTACCGTGGTTAAATCGAATACTTGCCGTTGTTTTCGGTGTTATTTTGTAAAATAAACCTCCTTGAGCTTTAAAACCGGTTGTTGTGTTATCCGATAGGTCTGTCTCTTTATATCCAGTTCGGTAAACCAGTACATTGGTGTCTACTTGGCCTTCAGGTCCACGTAAAATACCAGTCATATTCTGGCTCACTTCCCCGTACACATTTACAGCATCATATCCTTCCAATTCGTTGGGTTGGTTTGGAGTTCCTTCAATGGGGTCGAAGTTTTGGGCTATCCAATCTTCTGCAGTAAAATAAGTGAAGTTGATTTTGTAGGCCAAGCGGTCAGCAACGTTGCGGTTAATAAACTTAGCAAAACCAATGTTTTTTGCTGTTTCTTCATCCCGGGCACGAATAACCCGGGCGTACCTAACTTTTCCATCAAATAAATCCCGACTAGCTCTTTTTAGACTGAAGGTAAATCCTTCGTAATTATAAGGGTCTTTGGTGTTAATGGCAATAACCCCATTAAAAGCGTTGGGACCGTATGTTGCCGTGTTGGCTCCCACAATAAGGTCCACACTTTTTACATCGAGTTCAGAGGCTCCAACAAAGTTACCGAGTGAAAAGTTTAGTCCTGGTGCTTGATTGTCCACTCCATCAATAATTTGAAGAGTTCTTACGGGACTTGTTGAGTTAAAACCACGCGTGTTAATCACCTTAAACCCTAAACTTGCTGAAGTCATATCCACCCCTTTCAGGTTGGCTAATCCTTCGTAAAATCCTGGAGCTGGAGTTTCTTGAATGGCTACAGCACCAAGTCTTTCCACGGTTACTGGTGAATCTCGAAGCTCCTTTTTTATCCGAGATCCAACAATTTTCACTTCCTCCATCATTACGGCACCCACACCAAGTTTAACCGTGATGCTTCTACTTTTTGCATCAACAACGATGGTTTTTGGATCATAGCCGATATAAGAAACAATGATTTG